>JAFAYA010000065.1 GCA_019240635.1 Acidisphaera sp.
GCTCACCACCAGGAGCTGGCCGACATCCGGGGCGCCGACCTCGCCGCGCAACTCGGCGTCGAGCGCCTGCTCGGTGCCCGGCACCGGGCTCAGCCGCGCGAGCTCCCGCTCCCAGCGCGGGCCGCCGATCGCCAGCAGATAGAGCAGCGCCGCGGCGGCCGGCAGCAGGAACCAGGCGCGGCGCCGGCGCAGCCCCTCCAGCCGCAGCAGCCAGTCCGGCGCGCCCGTCGAGGCCGGCGCGATGTCGGCTGCCACGACCAGCGGCCCAAGCACGAAGCGCGTCGCGAGCGCGGCGACGGCCAGCCCGACCGCGGAGAAGAGGCCGAGCTGCGACAGGCCGGGAAAGCGCGAGAACAGCATGCCGGTCAGGCCGAGCACGCCGGCGACGACGGTCAGCGCCAGCGTCTTGCCGATGCGCCGCAACGTGCCGGGCAGCGCCTCGCCGATCCGCCGATGGCCGATCAGCAGCACCGGATAGTCGACGGATACGCCGAGCATGGTCAGGCCGAAGCCGAGCGTCACTCCGTGCACGAAGCCATAGACGAGCTGCACGGCGAGCGTCGCCGCGGCGATGCTCAGCACGATCGGCACCGCGATCGCCGCGATCACCCAGGGCGAGCGGAACCGCCAGACCAGCAGCGCGACGATCAGGATCGTCGAGACGATGCCGATGAGCCGCAGGTCGGCACGGATCGCCAGCGCCGCTTCGAGGGTGAAGATGGCCGGCCCGGCGAGCAGCAGGCGCGCGCCCTCGGGCCGGGCCTGCGCGAACGCCGCCTCGATCGTGTTCCGCACGTGCCGCTGCGCGTTCACATCGACGCCGGCGGCGTGCGTCTTGGCGACGATCAGCGCGCGGTCGCGATCGCCGGCGAACCACACGCCCTGGCGCAGGTGCACGGGGCTGTCGCCGGCCGCCCCGCGCAGCAGTGCGGGGAAGGCGCCGGGCGGATCGGCCAGGCCGTAGCGTTCGACCAGCGGCGAGGCGGAGGAGGCCAGGTTTTCGAGCAGGCTCGCGAAGTCGCCGTGCAGCGCGGCGGTCGAGAACGCCTCCGCGGTGGTCGCCGGCGAGAGCAGATAGCGGTGGTCGAACAGGAACCCGGCGGCCGCCTCGTCCATGCGCGCGCCGTTGTTGACGAACGCGAACAGGCCGGATCGGTCGAGCGTGTCCGTCATCGCCCGGCTCGCCTCGGCCAGGCTTCCGGCGGGCGCGCCTTCGAGCCCGATCAGGATCAGGGTGGCGGCGGCGCCGGAGCGCAGCTCCTCCAGCATGAAGCGTGTGGTCGGCGTGCGGCCCTGCGGCAGGAAGTCCACCATGTCGGTGTGCAGGTCGATGCGGCTGAACACGCCGGCGGCCAGGCCGATCGCGACCAGCAGCGCGAGCGCGATCGGCGCGGTGCGCCGCCGCGCGTTCATGGCGCCCAGCCGCAGCGCCGCAGTGCCGCGTGCATCGCCGGCGGTGGCGGCGCGCAGGCCGCGAGCGGCGGCGCGATATGCAGCGCGAGGGCGCGCGCGAGCAGGTGCATCGGGCCCGCGCCGCCGCCATACAGCGCGTCGCCGAGCACGGGACAGCCGAGTGCGGCGCAGTGCACGCGCACCTGGTGCGTGCGGCCGGTGCGCGGCGCGAGTTCGAGCCAGCTCAGCGCGTCGTCGCCGCCGAGCCGCCGCCAGGCGGTCGCCGCCGGCCGGCCCGCCGGATCGACGCGCATCCGCCAGCCGGCGCGCGTGCTGACCTTGGCGAGCGGCGCCTCGATCAGCCCCTCCGGCTCCGGCGGACGCCCCCGCACCACCGCCCAGTAGGTCTTCTCCGCCCGCCCGGCGGCGAACTCGGCCTGCGCGGCGCGCAGCGCGGCCCGGCGCAGCGCCACCAGCAGGCAGCCGGCGGTATCGGCGTCGAGCCGGTGTGCCAGCCACGGTCCGGGGCGGCGGTCAGCGAGCAGGGGAAACCAGCCCTCCACGCTGTCGCCGCCGCGCGGCCCGGCGTGCACGGGCAGCCCGGCCGGCTTGTTCAGCACGACGAAGCGGCGGTCGCGCGCGAGGATCGGCAGATCGGCGGGACGCAAGGGTTTCTCGGGCCTCGTTCGCTGGACGGCGCGTGGCGTGCTTGGCGGCCGCGCCGCCGTCAAGGGCGATGCGTCCGATTGTCCTGGGCCGCCCGCCCCTTCACGTGCGCTCCCGGGGGTGCGAGGCTGCGGCATGCGCATTCATGTACAGAACGACCCGGACGATCCCCTTTACGAGATCACGCCGGCGCAGTGGCGCGACGCCGCGTCGCGCGCCGGCGGCATCGGCGAAGGTCACGCGCTCAGCTTCGGCGAAACCGACGCGGCGCTCGCCGACGGCCTGGGCGAGGCCGAGGCGCTGGTCACTGCCGTGAGCTCGATCGCCGGCGGCCTGCCTGCGGCACCCCGGCTGCGCCTGATCTTCTGCATGTCCGCCGGTCTCGACCGGCTGGCGCCGTTCGACTGGCTGCCGGCCGGGGCCACGCTGCTGAACAACAGCGGCGCGCACGCGGCGAAGGCCGGCGAGTACGCGGTGATGGCGCTGCTGATGCTGGCCGGCCGCCTCCCCGTGCACATCACCGCGCAGCGCGAGCGGCGCTGGGACAAGGTGCTCGGCGGCACCGTGCGCGGCCGGCGCGTGACCGTGGTGGGGCTCGGCTCGCTGGGCGGCGCGGCGGCCGAGCAGGCGGCACGGTTCGGCATGGACGTCACCGGCGTGCGCACGCGCGCCGAGCCGCATCCCGCCTGCGCGCGGGTGGTGGCGACCGACGCGCTGGACAGCGTTCTGCCGCAGACCGAGTTCCTGGTGCTGGCTTGCCCGCTGACGCCCGCCACCCGCAACCTGCTTGACCGCCGCCGCCTCTCGCTGTTGGCGGAAGGGGCCGGCGTGGTGAACATCGGCCGCGGCCCGCTGCTCGACGAGGACGCGATCTGCGACCTGCTGGAGGCCGGCCGCCTCGGCGGCGCCGTGCTCGACGTGTTCGCCGAGGAGCCGGTGCCGCAAGGCCACCGGCTGTGGACCACGCGCAACCTGGTGATGACGCCGCATGTCTCCACCGACGATCCCGCGACCTACAACCCGCTGAGCCTCGACATCTTCTTCGCCAACCTGCGCGCCTGGGCGGCGGGCGAGCCGATGCCGAACGCGGTCGATCCGGCGCGCGGGTATTGAGCGCGGATCAACCGACCAGGATGGCGCTGCGCAGATCGAGCGGGTGATCGACGCGCAGCAGCGGCTCGAACGTGCCGCCGGTGCCGCGGATCACCACGTCGCCGTAGCCGAGCACGCGGCCGAGCAGGCTCTGCTCGACGTCGACCGTCTCAATCTTGCTGACGTTCATCTCCACGGTGTGCCGCGCGATCAGCCCGCGCTTGAAGATGATGCGCCGGTCGGTCACCACGATCTCGGTGCCGATCCGCCGGGAATAGGCGCGCAGGAAGGCGAGCAGCGCGAGTGCCGTGCAGGCGATCAGCGCCACGGTCTCCACGGCGTGCCAGTTGTCGCCGCTCGGCGTGCCGGCCAGCAGCAGCAGGATCACGACGTCGAGCACCAGGAAGCCGATCGCCGCCCAGTACACGATCCAGTGTATCGAGCAGAAGAATGCGACCCGCTCATCCGGACGAATCACCCTCTGATAGTATTTCACGTCGTCGTCCTTCGGATCGCTGAGCGGCCGGGGCAGGCTGGTTCGCCGTTCTACAGGGGAGTGGTGCGGGCATGAAGGCTTACAAGCTGCCGCAGGCCGCGGGCATCGGCAGCCTGACGCTGCTGGAGGTGCCAACCCCGCAGCCGGGGCGCGGCCAGGCGCTGGTGCGGATGCGCGCCTGCTCGCTGAACTACCGGGACCTGATGGTGGCCGGCGGCCGCTACGCGCGGGGCAGCGTGCCCGCCGGGCTGGTGCCGTTATCCGACGGCGCGGGCGAGGTGGCGGCGGTAGGCGCCGGGGTTTCGCGCGTGCGGGTCGGCGACCGCGTCGCCGGCATCTTCATGCAGAGCTGGCTCGGCGGCCAGATCGGGCCGGAGGACCACCGCTCGGCGCTGGGCGGCGCGATCGACGGCGTGCTCGCCGAATACGTGGTGTTCGACCAGGAGGGGCTGGTCCACCTGCCCGACGCCTACGCGTTCGAGGAGGGAGCGACGCTGCCCTGCGCGGCGCTGACCGCCTGGCACGCGCTGTTCCACCAGGGCGCGCTGCTGCCCGGGCACAGCGTGCTGGTGCTCGGCACCGGCGGGGTGTCGATCTTCGCGCTGCAGTTCGCGCACGCCGCCGGCGCCCGGGTGATCGCCACTTCGTCCTCGCCCGAAAAGCTCGACCACGCGCTGGCGCTGGGGGCCACGGACGGCATCGACTACCACGCCACGCCGGACTGGCAGGACGCGGTGCTGCGGCTGACCGGCGGGCGCGGCGTCGATCACGTGATCGAGGTGGGCGGCGCCGGCACCCTGGCGCGCTCGCTGCAGGCGGTCCGGCTGGGCGGCACGGTGCACATGATCGGCGTGCTGACCGGCCAGGCGGAGATCGACCCGATGCCGATCATGCGCCGCAGCCTGACGGTGCGCGGCGTGTATGTGGGGTCGCGCGAGATGTTCCTGGCGATGAACCGGGCGATCGCGTTCCACGACCTGCATCCCGTGATCGACAAGGTCTTCCCGTTCGCCGAGGCCCCCGCCGCCTATCGCCACCTGGAGCGACAGGCGCATGTGGGAAAAGTGGTGATCCGGGTGGACTGACCGGGCCTCAGGCATCGCTGCCCAGGCGGGTTCCCCGGCTGACGGCGTGGCCGCGCAGGAACGCCTCGGCCGGCAGCGGCGGGCGGCCGGCGCGCTGGACGCGCAGCAGCTGCAGCGCGCCCTCGCCGCAGGCGACGGTGAGGCGGTCGTCCAGCGCCGTCCCGGGCGGCCCGCTGCCGGGCACGGGCTTCGCCGCCAGGATCTTCAGTACCTCCGCGCCCAAGGTGGTGAAGGTGCCGGGCCAGGGATTGAGGGCGCGCACCCGCCGGTCGAGCGACGCGGCGTCGTGCCGCCAGTCCATCCGCCCATCCTCCCGCGCGAGTTTCGGCGCGTAGGTGGCCCCCTCGGGCTGCGGCACTTCCGCGGGGTCCTCGTCCATCGCGCGCAGGATCAGCCGGGCACCGAGGGCGGCGAGCGTGTCGTGCAGCGCCGCCGCGGTGGTCTCGGCGGTGATCGGCACCGCCTCGCGCAGCAGCGTCGGGCCGGTGTCGAGGCCCACGTCCATCTGCATGATGGTGATGCCGGTCTCGGCGTCGCCGGCCAGGATCGCGGCCTGGATCGGCGCCGCTCCGCGCCAGCGCGGCAGCAGGCTGGCGTGGATGTTGAGGCAGCCGCGGCGTGGCGCGGCGAGCATCGCCGGCGGCAGGATCAGGCCGTAGGCCGCCACCACCGCCGCGTCGAGATCGAGTGCGGCGAACGCCGCCTGCGCCGCCGCGTCGCGCCGCAGCCGCACCGGCGTGCGGACCGCCAGGCCGAGGCGTTCGGCGGCGGCCTGCACGGGGCAGGGCCGCACCGCCTGACCGCGCCCGGCCGGCCGCGGCGGCTGGCAATACACTGCGGCGATGTCGTGCCCGGCGTGCAGCGCGCGCAGCGCCGGCACGGAAAATTCCGGGCTGCCCATGAAGGCAATGCGCACCTGCCGCTACTGCGGCTCCTTCAGCCGCTTCTCCTTGGCCAGACGGCGCAGGATCATGTTCCGCTTGAGCGGCGAGAGGTGGTCCACGAACAGCACGCCGTCGAGATGGTCGAGCTCGTGCTGCAGGCACGCGGCGAGCAGCCCCTCCGCGTCGATCTCGTGCGCGGCACCCGCGAGATCGAGGTGCCGCACCCGCACGCGCGACGGCCGCGTCACGTCGGCATACTGGCCGGGCAGCGACAGGCAGCCCTCCTCGCGCGTCGTCGTCTCCTCGCTCGCGGCGACGATCTCGGGATTGACCAGCACGATCGGCGTCGGCTTCTCCTCCGGCAGCAGGTCCACCACGACGAGGCGCAGCGGCACGCCGACCTGGGGTGCGGCCAGGCCGATGCCGGGGGCGCGGTACATCGTCGCGAACATGCGCGGCACGAGGTCGCTCAGCGCCGGCGCGTGCTCCGCCAGCACCGGGCGGGCGCGCGCTTTCAGCCGCGCGTCCGGAACCAGCAGGATGGGCAGCGTATCGGACATGGGCGCGCATGTAGCGGCGCCCGCCCGGCCGATCAACGTCCCCTTGCAATGCGATCGGCTGCATCCAAATTAGGCAGTGTCGGGACGCCAGTGCGGGTCCCGGCGGACGCTTCGCTCTGAGGAGGAGGCCGCGCGGTGACCACCCGCCTGTTCGCATCCCCGCTGTTCCTGGGCTTCGACCATCTCGAGCAGGTGCTCGAACGCGCCTCGAAGACCGCCTCGGACGGCTATCCCCCCTACAATATCGAGCAGACCGGCAGCTCCGGCCTGCGCATCACGCTGGCCGTCGCCGGCTTCACGATGGATGACCTGCAGATCACGCAGGAGGACAACCAGCTGGTGATCCGCGGGCGGCAGTCGGACGACACGCAGGGGCGCGTCTTTCTGCATCGCGGCATCGCGGCGCGGCAGTTCCAGCGTGCCTTCGTGCTGGCCGAGGGCATCGAGGTGAAGGGCGCCTGGCTCGACAATGGGCTGCTGCACATCGACCTCGCGCGGCCGCAGCCGCAGACCCGGGTCAGGACCATCCAGATCGGCCAGGGCGGCAACGGCACCGCCCCCGCCGTCGAGCCGGAGCAGGACTAGCCGGCGCTTGCCATCGGGGTGCGCAGCGGCGGCCCCGAACCGAGCAGAGGGTCGCGGCGTTGCTCAAGAGGACGCCGCTCCCGTCAGGAGACGACATGAACACCAACGCTACGACCCCGGCCAATGCGACCGCGGCGGCGCCCGATTCGCCGGAGATCCGGCACATCTCGGCGAGCCAGCTCGCCCAGCTCGGGGTCTCGCAGATCGCCTACATCAAGCCGGTCGTGATGAACGGCACCCCGGCCTACGCGATCCACGCGGCCGACGGCACGCCGATGGCGGTCGCCGCCGAGCGCGAGCTGGCGATTGCCGCGATCCGTCAGCACGATATGACGGCCCTGCTCGTGCACTGACGCCGTCCTGCTCCCTCTCCCACCAGGGAGAGGGTTGGGTTGAGGGCTGGGCCTACTTGGAAGGCGCGGTGGGGTCGATCCAGCCGACGTGGCCGTCGCTTCGGCGATAGACGACGTTCAGCTCCCCGGTCGCGCTGTTGCGGAACATCATCACCGCCTGGTCGGCGAGGTCCATGCGCATGACGGCCTCGCCGACCGACAGGCGGCTGATCTCCGCCGGGCTCTCGGCGATCACCGTCGCGTAGGTCAGCACGGTCGCGGCACCGTCGCCCGAAGCCGGGCCCGCCGTCTCCTCCTCCTGGCGCAGCACGTATTGCCGCGCCGTCTCGGGCCGGTCGCGGTTGGCGAGGTCGCGGGCGTGCTCGTTCACCCGCCGCCGGTAGCGGCGCAGACGCTTGGCGATGTGCTCCGCGGCGTCGTCGAAGGCGCTGTGCGCGTCAGCCGCCTCGCCTTCGCCGCGCAGCAGCAGGCCCCGCCCGGCGTGCAGGTTGATGTCGCAGGTGAAGAAGCTGCGGGCGCGGCTGAAGGTGACGTGCGCCTCCAGCGCGTGGTCGAAATATTTGCCGGCAATGCTGTCGAGATGCTCGGCGACCCGCGCCTGCAGCGCGTCGGACAGGTCCACCTGCTTTCCCGAGACCGTGATCTGCATCCGCCTCACCCCGGTTGCCGCTTGCGGGTTCAGGCCGGCGCGGCCTTCTCCCGCTTGCGCTGCACGGAGCTGGGGATGCGCAGCGCTTCACGGTATTTGGCCACGGTCCGC
>JAFAYA010000036.1 GCA_019240635.1 Acidisphaera sp.
GCGGCGAAGCCGTGGACCTCGATCCGGCGTGCCGGCAAGGCGTGGCGAATTCGGCCCGGGCTGTCGCGGCGATCCTGGCCAAGGGCGCGCCGGTCTATGGCGTGAATACCGGCTTCGGCAAGCTCGCCAGCGTGCGCATTCCGGAAGCGGATCTCGGAACCCTGCAACGCAATCTCGTGCTGTCGCACGCAGCGGGCCTTGGTGCGCCGGTGCCGCGGGAGATCGTGCGGCTGATGATGGCGCTGAAACTTGCCAGCCTGGCACAAGGCGCCTCCGGCATTAGGGTCGAGACGCTCGATCTGCTGGCGGCGATGCTGGCGAGTGACGTGATTCCCGTGATTCCCTGCCAGGGCTCGGTCGGCGCCTCCGGCGACCTGGCGCCGCTCGCCCACTTGACGGCGACGATGCTCGGCGTGGGCGAGGTTTTTGCGGCGGGAGCACGGCGGCCGGCGGCGCAGGCGCTCGCCGAGGCCGGTCTGGCCCCGGCGGTGCTCGGCGCGAAAGAGGGCCTGGCCTTCCTCAACGGCACGCAGTTCTCGACCGCCTATGCGCTGGCCGGCCTGTTCGAGGCTGAGCGCCTGTGCCAGGCGGCACTGGTGACCGGCGCGCTGTCGGTGGATGCGGCGCGGGGATCGGACTCGCCGTTCGATCCGCGCATCCACGCGCTGCGTGGGCATCGCGGCCAGATCGAGGTTGCCGCCGCGTTGCGACGGCTGATGCAAGGCAGTGTGATCCGTGCCTCGCATCTGGTCGGCGACGAACGCGTGCAGGACCCCTATTGCCTGCGCTGCCAGCCGCAGGTGATGGGGGCAGCACTCGACGTGCTGCGCCAGGCGGCCGCGACATTGCAGACGGAAGCCAATGGCGTCACCGACAACCCGCTGATCTTTGCCGAAGAAGGCGAGGCGCTTTCGGGTGGCAATTTCCATGCGGAGCCCGTGGCTTTCGCCGCCGACATGATCGCAATTGCGCTGTGCGAAATCGGCGCGCTCGCCGAACGCCGTGTGGCGCTGCTGATCGACCCGTCGCTGTCCGGCCTGCCGGCCTTTCTAACGCCGAAGCCCGGTCTCAATTCCGGCTTCATGATCGCGCAGGTGACGGCGGCGGCGCTCGTTGCGGAGAACAAGCAGAAGGCTTTTCCGGCGAGCGTCGATTCCATTCCCACCTGCGCGAACCAGGAGGACCACGTCTCGATGGCCGCACACGGCGCGCGGCGGCTGGTCGAGATGACCCAGAACGTCGCGGGGATCGTCGGTATCGAGCTGTTGGCGGCCGCGCAGGGCTGCGATTTTCATGCGCCGCTCACCTCGAGCGAACCGCTGGAGAGCGTACGCCGGCTGGTGCGAGGCCATGTAGCGCATCTCGACGAAGATCGGCATTTTCAGCCCGATATACTGGCAGCGATCGAGCTGGTGCGCTTCGGTGCGGTGGCGCGGGCGTCCGGCGCGCAGACGCTGCCCTCGTTCTGAAACACCCGGAGCCGACCGTGCAACGCCGCGACAACACCCGCTCCATTACCGCGCCGCGTGGCCCCGTACTGAACGCGAAGAGCTGGCTGACCGAAGCGCCATTGCGCATGCTCATGAATAATCTGGACGCCGCCGTCGCCGAGCGTCCGGAGGAGCTGGTGGTCTATGGCGGGATCGGCCGCGCTGCGCGCGACTGGGACAGTTTCGACAGGATCGTCGCCACGCTGAAGCGCCTGGAGGCGGAGGAGACGCTGCTGGTGCAGTCCGGCCGGCCGGTCGGCGTGTTCCGCACGCATGCCGATGCGCCGCGCGTGCTGATCGCCAACTCCAACATCGTGCCGCACTGGGCGACCTGGGAGCATTTCCACGAACTCGACCGCAAAGGCCTGATGATGTACGGCCAGATGACGGCAGGGTCGTGGATCTATATCGGCAGCCAGGGAATCGTTCAGGGCACGTACGAGACGTTCGTCGAGGCCGGGCGGCAGCATTGTCAGGGCAGCCTGGCCGGCAAGTGGATCCTGACGGCCGGCCTCGGCGGTATGGGCGGTGCGCAGCCGCTCGCGGCGGTGATGGCCGGCGCCTCGCTGCTCGCCGTCGAATGCCAGCCCTCGCGGATCGAGATGCGGCTGCGCACGCGCTACCTCGACCGGCAGGCCGGCACGCTCGACGAGGCGCTGGCGATGATCGACGCGTCCTGCCGCGAGCGGAGGCCGGTCTCGGTGGGCCTGCTCGGCAACGCCGCGGAGGTGTTTCCCGAATTGGTGCGCCGTGGCGTGCGGCCGGACTTGGTCACCGACCAGACCTCCGCGCACGACCCGGTCAACGGCTACTTGCCGAAGGGCTGGAGCACCGCCGAGTGGGCGGCGCGCCGCGAGCGCGACCCGAAGGCGGTGGCACGCGCGGCCCGCGCCTCGATGGCCGAGCACGTGCGGGCGATGCTCGACTTCCATCGCATGGGCATCCCGACGGTCGACTACGGCAACAACATCCGGCAGATGGCGCGTGACGAGGGGGTGGCCGACGCCTTCGACTTTCCGGGCTTCGTGCCGGCCTACATCCGCCCGCTGTTCTGCCGCGGCGTCGGGCCGTTCCGCTGGGTCGCGCTGTCCGGCGACCCCGAGGACATTTTTCGCACCGATGCGAAGGTGAAGGAACTGCTGCCCGACGACGCGCATCTGCACGCCTGGCTCGACATGGCGCGCGCGCGCATCGCCTTTCAGGGTCTGCCGGCGCGCATCTGCTGGGTCGGCCTGGGCGACCGACACCGGCTCGGCCTGGCGTTCAACGACATGGTGGCGCGCGGCGAGGTGAGTGCGCCGATCGTCATCGGCCGCGATCATCTGGATTCCGGCTCGGTCGCCTCGCCGAACCGCGAGACCGAGGGCATGCTGGACGGTTCCGACGCCGTTTCCGACTGGCCGCTGCTGAACGCGCTGCTGAATTGCGCGAGCGGCGCCACCTGGGTCTCGATCCATCACGGCGGCGGCGTCGGCATCGGCTATTCGCAGCACGCCGGCATGGTGGTCGTCTGTGACGGAACGCCGGAAGCGGCACGGCGGATCGGGCGCGTGCTGTGGAACGATCCGGCGAGTGGTGTGATGCGGCACGCGGATGCCGGCTACCAGCTCGCACGGGACTGTGCGGAACAATTCGAACTGAACCTGCCGAGCCAGAGCCGGTCGAACTGATGCTGTTCACGACACCAGCGGATCGGTAACGGCCGACGGCCCGGGCCTCGCCAATCTATGCGAGGTTTGCCTGCGCTGATCGCACCGGATGGTCTCTCGAACCAAGACCCTACTTCGCGCCCGCCTCGCTGGTCGGCGTGAAGCGCGTGACAAGTTTCTGCAGGTCGCCGGGAAACCAGAGGCGGACGGCGGTGATCGCCGCACCGGCGCGCCAGGTCTGACGGTCCACCACCAGGCAGGCCGTGCCGGATGGAACCTCCAGCAACGTCGCGATCTCGGCGTCCGCATTCATCGCCGCGATCTGCAGCTCGGCCTCGTGCCAGGGGATGTGGCGCAGCAGCCAGCTTCCCGGCGGCTCCGTCGCAAAATCGGCATCGCCGATGTGGGGCACCGCGTCGACCATGATGCGCCGGTGCTCCAGCGCAAAAACCCGCCGTGCCGCGAAATGTCGGCAGCGCAGCACCAGCACCGTGCCGGTAGGCAGCGCACCCATGGTTTCGCGGTCAGCCCGGGAAGCACGGCACCGCCGCGCATGCAGCAGCTCGTAACGATACGCCAGGCCGCGCGCCAGAATCCCCGCCTGTATGTCAGGAATGGCGAGCACCGCGGAGTGCACGCTGGGCCGGCGGACGAAACTGCCGGCGCGGCGCCGGCGCTCGATCAGCCCGGCCTCGGCCAGCGACTGCAGCGCCTTGTTCACGGTCATGCGCGCGCAGCGATACTCGGCCATCAACTCGTGCTCGAAGGGAATGCGATGGCCCGGCCGCCATTCGCCCGACAGGATGCGCTGCTCGATGGTGCTGCGGATGCGCTGGTGGAGCGAGTCGCCGCGGGCTCTCTCGGTCGGGTTCACAATATGCTGCACGCGGCATCATCCTGCACACGGGAGAGCGCAGCATAGGGATTGCCGGGTCCGGCGCCAGACCTGCGGGAACCTGGACAGCAGCGGGGGGACGGGGATATGTCTAGATGTTACGCAGCCGGGGAGGGCGGGGTGACATGATCCCGGGCGGCATCGATTGCGATATCCATCCAACGCTGCCCGGGCTTCGCTCGCTGTTTCCCTATCTGGCGGAACACTGGCGCGACATCTTCGACCAGTGCGGCATGCACGAGCTGGTGTCCAACAACTACCCGCCCGGCGCGCCACTGTCGCTGCGTCCGGACTGGCGGCCCGAGTCCGGGCCGCCGGCGCAGCTCGCGCATATCCGCAGCCACGTCCTCGACCCCTGGGAAACCCGCGCTGGCATCTGCAACTGCCTGTATGGGGTGCAGCTGCTGTTCGATGAGCACATGGCGGCGGCGATCGCCGGCGCCATGAACGAATGGATGGCGCGTGAGCTGCTGGACCGCGAGCCACGCCTGCGCGCCTCCATCGTCGTGCCGATGCAGAATCCGGAGCTCGCGGTCGAGGAGATCGAGCGCTGGGCGGATGACGTGCGCTTCGTCCAGGTGCTGGTCCTGGTCATGGGCGACATGCCGCTTGGGCGGCGCTTCTACTGGCCCATCTACGCCGCGACCGAGAAGCACGGGCTGCCGATCGGCATTCACGCCGGCAGCGCCTATCACAGAGCCGGAGGAGAGCGTGCATCTGCGGGACATCATGGAATGGATCGGCTGGGACCGCCTGCTGTTCGCCACAGATTATCCGCACTGGGACTACGACGATCCCGCGCGCTGCCTGCCGGTACCGCTGAGTGCCGCGCAAATGGCAGCGTTGTTCTACGGCAACGCCCGGAGCTTCTTCCGCATGGACTGAATGCCGGGAGACGTGCCGTTCGCTGAATGCAGGTGCGAAGCGCGGCTCTGAATGCGCGCGAAGTCAGGGAGACGTGCAATGACAGACGTGCCGGTCATCGATTTTTTGCCGTTTCGGGACGGTTCCGGCGATGGCAAGGCCACGGTCGCCGCGGCCATTCGCGCGGCCTGCGAGGGCAGCGGCTTCTTCTATCTCGCCGGGCACGGCATTCCCGAGGCGGAGGTCGAAGGCATCTTCGCAGCGTCGCGCCGCTTCTTCGCGCTGCCGTTGGAGCAGCGGCTCGCCGTGAAACTGACACCGCGGGAGAATCGCGGCTATCAACCGCTCGGCTCGCGCATCTATGGCGACAAGGCGGACGCGCCTGACCTGAACGAGAGCTACAAATACCAGCACGAGCTGCCGCCCGCCGATCCGGACATCGTCGATGGCAACCGCGTGCACGCCCGCAATCGCTGGCCGGAGGGCCTGCCCGGCTGGCGCGAGACGCTGATCGGCTGGTACGACCGCATGGAGCAGCTCTCGGACGGGCTGCTCAGGGCTTTCGCCTTGGCGCTCGACCTGTCCGAGGATTATTTCCTCGGTCTCTACCGCAAGCCGCTGACGCAGATCAACATGCTGCATTATCCGCCGCGGCCGCCGGAGAGCGTCGGACGCCAGTTCGGTATCCGCCCGCACTCTGACACAACTGCCTTCACGGTCCTCGCCCAGGACGATGTCGGAGGGCTGCAGGTCGAGCAGCGCGGCGCGTGGATCGAAGTGCCACCGATTCCCGGCACCTTCGTCATCAACATCGGCGACATGATGGCGCGCTGGACAAATGACCGTTTCGCCTCGACGCCG
>JAFAYA010000056.1 GCA_019240635.1 Acidisphaera sp.
ATGGACCCCGTGCCGGCAGATGGCTGCACGATCGGCGAGCTGATGCTGCGCGGAAATACGGTGATGCGCGGCTATCTGAAGAACCCGGCGGCGACCCGCGCGGCGTTCGCCGGCGGCTGGTTCCACACCGGCGACCTCGCCGTGCTGCATCCGGACGGCTACGTCGAGGTCAAGGACCGCTCGAAAGACATCATCATCTCCGGCGGCGAGAACATCAGCTCGCTCGAAGTGGAGGAGGTGCTCTATCGCCATCCCGACGTGCTGGAGGCGGCGGTGGTCGCCCATCCGGACGCGAAATGGGGCGAGGTGCCGCACGCCTTCGTCACGCTCAGGGAGGGCGCCGGCGGCGCGGCGACGGAGGCCGGGCTGATCGCCTGGTGCCGCGCGGCGATGGCGCATTTCAAGTGCCCGCGCCATGTCAGCTTCGGCCCGCTGCCGAAGACCTCGACCGGCAAGATCCAGAAATACGCCCTGCGCGAGGCCGCGCGGGCGCTGGCCGGGCCGCCGCTGTGACCGCGGGCGAGCGGATGCGCGTCGCGCGCGGGGACATCACCCGGCTCGACATCGATGCGATCGTCAATGCGGCGAACCGGTCGCTGCTCGGCGGCGGCGGCGTGGACGGGGCGATCCATCGCGCGGCGGGGCCGGAGCTGCTGGCCGAATGCCGGACGCTCGGCGGCTGCGAAACCGGCGAGGCGAAGATCACGCGCGGCTATCGCCTGCCCGCCCGGCACGTCATCCACGCGGTCGGCCCGGTCTGGAACGGTGGTGGGCACGGCGAGGCGGAGAAGCTCGCGGCCTGCTACCACAACAGCCTCGCCCTCGCCGTCCGGCATGGGCTGACCGGCATCGCCTTCCCGGCGATCAGCTGCGGCATCTACGGCTATCCGGTCGGCCCCGCGGCGGCGATCGCCGTGCGTACCACCGCCGACTTCCTCGCCGGGGACGCGACGATCAGGCAGGTGCTGTTCGTCTGCTTCAGCGACGGCATCGCCGCCGCGTACGAGGCGGCGCTGTCGGCGACCGCTGGGTAGAGCGATGGCGGCCGATCAGTCGCGTGATCAGTCGCTTTGGCCGCCGGCAGACTGGGCGGCCAGCGCGCGCGCCATCTGGCTGAGCGCCTCCTGGTGCTTCTCGTTGTCGATCGCCGCGAAGTTGCGGGCCAGCTCCAGACACATGCGCTGGCGCGTCGTCATCTCGGCCGGCGAGGACTCCGCCGACAGTCCCTCGAAGAACCACGAGATCGGCACGTTCAGCACCTGCGCGATCTCGTAGAGCCGCCCGGCGGAGATCCGGTTGAGCCCGCGTTCGTATTTGTGCGCCTGCTGATAGGTAACACCGATCATCTGGGCGAGCTGCTGCTGCGACAGGCCGAGCATGACCCGGCGCTCGCGGATGCGCGCTCCGACATGCCGGTCGGCGGCGCTCGCCCGGGCGGTCGTGCGCGGCTCGCCGTTCGGGACCTCGGCGGCATCGTCGACCTCGGGATCCAGCGCGTCGGCGGCGTGTTCGGAACTGCTCGGGTGCGCGTTGGCGGACACAGCGGAACTCCTCACGATGGCAGCGGACGGCCGGCTCGACTCTCAGTATACTAAGAATTCCTTAAGCCGTCAAAAAAAATGGACGAGTTTATACCGACCGAGCGTCAATTTTTTACGATTCGGAGGTTTCGCCCCCCGCCGGCACGACCTTCATGGCCGCGCGCTGCGCCTCGGCCAGCTGACGGCGGAGCGTCTCCACCTCGGCGCGCAGCGCGGTGATCTCGCCCTGCAGCACGGCCTGGTCCGGCTGGCCCGGACCGCCCTCGCCGCCTTCAGTCGGGCGGTAGAACGGGGTGAACAGGCTCATGGCGCGCTCCATCATCGCCATGTTCTGCCGGCCCACCTCCTCCATCCCGAACGGGAAGAAGGTGCCCACCGTCTGCTGCATCGCCAGCCGCATCTGCTGCTGCTGGCGGGCGAAGCTCGCCATCGCCTGCTCGAGGTAGCGCGGCACCAGGCTTTGCAGGTTGTCGCCGTAGAAGCCGATGAGCTGGCGGAGGAAGCCGGTGGGCAGCAGCGCGCGGCCCTTGCTCTCTTCCTCGACGATGATCTGGGTGAGCACGCTGCGGGTGATGTCCTCGCCGGTCTTGGCGTCGTAGACGACGAAGTCCCGGCCGGCCCGCACCATCTCGGCCAGGTTGTCGAGCGTGATGTAGCTGGAGCTCTCGGTGTTGTAGAGGCGCCGGTTGGCGTATTTTTTGACCACGACGGGCGGAGCTGAGGAGCCGGGCTCCGGCTCCGGGCGGACGGGCTGGGACATCGAAGGCCTCGGCTACGCGGGGGGTCAGCCTAGCACGCCGCGGGCCGTGGCCAACAGAACGCTTCACCCGCCGCCCGGGCGAGCCCGGCGTTTGCAGCCGCTTGCCCGGCCCCGCCGGCCCGGTCAGGGAGGGGAACTGTCGGGCCGGGACCGGCTTTCGCTGGATACGCGGCATGCCCACATCGGCATCAGCAACGCGGCAAGCAAACGGGAGAGGCTGGCATGGAAGACATCGTGATCGTCGCGGCGGCACGCACACCGGTCGGCAGCTTCAGCGGCGTCTTTGGCACCACCCCGGCGCACGTCCTCGGCACCGCCGCGGTCGGCGCCGCGCTGCAGCGGGCCGGCATCGAGCCCGGCGAAGTGGACGAAGTCATCCTTGGCCAGGTGCTCACCGCCGCCCAGGGACAGAACCCTGCCCGCCAGGCGGCCCGCGCCGCCGGCATCCCCGACAGCAAGACCGCGTTCGGCATCAACCAGGTCTGCGGCTCCGGCCTGCGCGCGGTCGCCCTCGCCGCCCAGCAGATCCGCACCGGCGAGAGCGCCATTGTCGTCGCCGGCGGGCAGGAGAGCATGAGCCTCTCGACACACGCGGCCTACCTGCGCGCCGGCGTGAAGATGGGCGAGCTCGGCATGATCGACACGATGATCAAGGACGGGCTGTGGGACGCCTTCAACGGCTACCACATGGGCACCACCGCCGAGAACGTCGCGAAGGCCTACCAGATCACCAGGGAGCAGCAGGACGAATTCGCGCTCGCCTCCCAGCAGAAGGCCAGCGCCGCGCAGAAGGCGGGCCGTTTCAAGGACGAGATCGTCCCGGTCACCGTCAAGACCCGCAAGGGCGAGAGCGTGATCGCCGACGACGAGTACATCCGCCACGACGCCAGCCGGGAGTCGATGGCCAAGCTGCGCCCGGCGTTCGGCAAGGAGGGCAGCGTGACGGCGGGCAACGCCAGCGGCATCAATGACGGCGCGGCGGCGCTGCTGGTGATGAGTGCGGCGGACGCGCAGAAGCGTGGCTTGCAACCGCTGGCGCGCATCGTCGCGTTTGCGACCGCCGGCGTCGATCCGGCGCTGATGGGCACCGGACCGATCCCGTCGACCCGGAAAGCGCTTCAGCGTGCCGGCTGGAAGGCCGATGACCTCGACCTGGTCGAAGCCAACGAGGCGTTCGCCGCACAGGCCTGCGCGGTGAACAAGGATCTCGGCTGGGACACCGCGAAGGTGAACGTGAACGGCGGCGCCATCGCGATCGGCCACCCGATCGGCGCCTCCGGCGCGCGCGTGCTGGTCACCCTGCTGCACGAGATGCAGAAGCGGGACGCGAAGAAGGGCCTGGCGACGCTGTGCATCGGCGGCGGCATGGGTGTCGCGATGTGCCTGGAGCGGTAGGCGGCGCTTCAGGGCTACGCAGCCAGGCGCTTGACGAACGCGGAGATACGGTGCCGGCGCAGTTCGGCGCGTGCCGCCTCGTCATTCGTCATGTAGTTGAGCTGCACCACGTAGCGCTGGCCGACGAACGGCTTGTGGCCGTGCCACGCGGCCGGCCCGTTCGGGAACACCAGCAGGGTGCCGTTCACCGGCGGCACCTCCACGGCATAATCGTCGAGGTCGCCGGGCCCGCGCAGCAGCCGCAGGCAGCCGTGCTGGCGCGACCAGGCGTCGGTCTCCGGGTTCAGGTAGAGCAGCACCGTCACCCGCTTGGCCGTGGAGTCGCAGTGGATGCGTCCGTCCTTCTCGCGCGAGCGGCCCCGCAAGGTCACCATCGTCGGCGCGTCGTGCAGGTCGAGCCCGAAGCGCGCCGCTACCGCGTCGCGGAAGGCCGGGCCTTCGAGCTCGGCCATCAGCGCGCGCGCCCGCGGGCCGAGCCGCAGCGAGGCTGTCGGGAAGGAGCCGCCGCGCGCCATGGCCGGCAGGTCGGCGCAGACGCCGGCCAGCACGGCGGGCGGCACGAACTCCCGCACGACCAGGTGGGCGAACGGATCCTCGCTCACCGGCGCGGCGGTCAGGGCGGCGTAGTCGAGCCCGAGCATGGATTCCTCCTGCGCTGATCGCCGGAGGCTTACCAACCGGCGGCCGCCGCGGCCAGTGACGCGCCGAAGCCCAGCCATGAGGCTCAGGTATGCGGGTCGGGCTGGCCGCGGACGACCTTCGTGGTCGCCAGGTACTGGGCGCAGCGGAGCTGGCCGTGGCAGCAATTCTCGGGCGCGCCGATGGTGTCCGCCACGCGCAGGGCGTCCTGGTGGCCAAGGCAGTCCTTGGCGTCGCGCGGCGCCGCGCGCAAGCTGGCCGCCTGGACCGAAGCCGTCAGCGCGAGGCCGAGCAGGGCGGTCGCGGTGATGATACGCATCCCTGGATACCTCCCTTTTTGAGATCAGGGTGCAGGAAGAACGGGTAAACCGCTGGGAAGGTTACGCTTGCTCGCGCTTCGTTGATCTTCCGCCTGCCGCCCGCTATGTCGCGGCGCAGCATGGATGTTGAGGTAGACCTCGCGCTCGCCTCCGGACCGCTGCTGGCCTATCGGGCCAGGGTGGCGGCCGGGGACCTCGCGCCGGACTCCGCCCAGGCGCTGGCGGCCGAGCGGCTGCAGGCGCTGTGGACGAAGCTGCGCGGCTACGATCCGCATTCCCGCCATCCCGCCCACAGCTTCCTCGCGCGCTTCCTGCGCCCCAAGCCGACGGAAGGCGCGCCGGAGGACCATGCGAACGGGCTCTACCTCGTCGGCGAGGTCGGGCGCGGCAAGTCGATGCTGATGGACCTGTTCTTCGCCGCGGCCGACGTGCCGCGCCGCCGGCGCATCCACTTCCACCGCTTCATGCAGGACGTGCACGCGCGCATCCATGCCTGGAAGCGGGAGAATCCGGACGGTGCGGACCCGATCCCGCCGCTCGCCGACGCGATCGCGGCCGAAGCGGCGCTGCTCTGCTTCGACGAGTTCCAGGTCAACGACATCGCCGACGCGATGATCCTCGGCCGGCTGTTCCAGGCGCTGTTCGAGCGCGCCGTCGTGGTGGTGGCGACCTCCAACACGCTGCCGGACAACCTCTTCAAGGGTCAGCCCGGCCGCGACGCCTTCCTGCCGTTCATCGCCCTGCTCAAGCGGAACCTCGACGTGCTGGTGCTGCAGGGCGACCGTGACTGGCGCCGGACGCGGCTGCGGGGCAAGCCGACCTGGCACGTGCCGGCGGATCGCCGCGCCGAGGCGGCGCTCGACGCGGCGTTTTCCGAACTGACCGGCGGGGCGGCGCCGCATCCCGAGCGGCTGACGGTGACCGGCCGCACGCTCGGCGTGCCGCTGGCCGCCGAGGGGGTGGCGCGCTTCGATTTCGAGACGCTGTGCAAGGCCGCACTCGGCCCCGGCGACTACCTCGCCATCGCCACGCATTTCCACGCCCTGGTGCTGGACGATATTCCGCGGCTATCCCCGGAGAATTACGACGCCGCCCGGCGCTTCATCACCCTGATCGACGCCCTCTACGAGCACCGGGTGAAGCTGGTCGCCTCGGCTGCCGCGGAGCCCGACCAGCTCTATCAGCGCGGCGAGGGAGCGAAGGCCTTCGAGCGCACCGCCTCGCGGCTGATCGAGATGCAGAGCGAGGAGTACCTGGCCCAGCCGCATCTGACCTGAGCGGCTCGGCTGACCTGAGCGGCTCGGCTGACCTGAGCGGCTCGGCTGACCTGAGCGGCTCGGCTGACCTGAGCGGCTCGGCCTGGGCGGCTTGCCGGCCCGGCAGTGATGGGTTAGCAACGCGGGCCTTCCGGGCCGCCGGTCGCCCGCAGGCGCCGCGCCAGTGGTCCGATCCTGACGCTTGAATCCCAAGCGTCAGGTGAATCGGCCCACAAAACGAAGAGCTAGTGGATGGAATCTGACGATCCTCCGTCAGATTCCATCCACTAGCAGCCGGCTCTCCCGGCATCCGGAAGGACAGAGATGGCCCGCAACAAGATCGCCCTGATCGGCGCCGGCAATATCGGCGGCACGCTCGCCCACCTGATCGGCCTCAAGGAGCTCGGCGACGTCGTGCTGTTCGACGTGTTCGGCGGCGTCGCGGCGGGCAAGGCGCTCGACATCATGCAGTCCGGCCCGGTCGACGGGTTCGACGCGCTGATGACCGGCGGCTCGGACTACGCGGCGATCGCCGGGGCCGACGTGGTGATCGTCACCGCCGGCTTCCCCCGCCAGCCCGGCATGTCGCGCGACGATCTGATCGGCAAGAACGCCGGCGTCATCGCCCAGGTGGCCGACGGCATCAAGGCGCACTGCCCGGACGCCTTCGTCATCGTCATCACCAACCCGCTCGATGCCATGGTCTGGGTGATGCAGCAGAAATCCGGCCTCAAGCCGGAGAAGGTCGTTGGCATGGCCGGCGTGCTCGACAGCTCGCGCTTCCGGCTGTTCCTGGCCCAGGAATTCGGCGTCTCGGTGGAGGATGTCACGGCCTTCGTGCTCGGCGGGCATGGCGACAGCATGGTGCCGCTGACCCGCTATTCGACGGTGGCCGGCATCCCCGTTCCCGACCTCATCAAGATGGGCTGGAGCAGCCAGGAGAAGATCGACGCCATCGTCAAGCGCACCGCCAATGGCGGCGGCGAGATCGTCAAGCTGCTGGAGCGCGGCAGCGCCTTCTACGCGCCGGCCGCTTCCGCGATCGCCATGGCGGAGAGCTATCT
>JAFAYA010000021.1 GCA_019240635.1 Acidisphaera sp.
CAGCAGCAGCGCCGCGATTCTCATGCCGCCGTCGCGCAGCCCGAACTCGGCGCCTTGCTTGATGCAGTTGGTCGTGTTGGTGCCGCTGTTCGCGAGCCCCAGCACCTTCGCCCCGCTCGCCTGCGCGCGCTGTAGGTAGGCGGAGAAATCCGTGGTTTCGGGAAATGGCGTGTAGATGGTTCCCAGCACCCTACCGCCCGCGCTCGTCACGAAACGGGCGGTATCACCCGCGAGCTGGTGACCGAACGCGTAGTCCGCACCGATGAAGAACCAGGTGTCCCCGCCCTCGGCGACCAGCGCGCCGCCCGTGCTCTTGCCGAGCGCCCAGGTATCATAGACCCAGTGCACGTGGTTGGGGCCGCACGCCTTGCCGGTGAGGTCGGAGGAGGCGGCGCCGGTGATCAGCGCGACCTTGTTCTTCTCGCGCACCAGGCCGGCGACGGCGAGTGCCGCGGCGGAGTTGTTGATGTTGGAGAGGGCGTCGACGCCGTGGCTGTCGAACCAGTCCCGCGCGACCCCGAGCGCCACGTCCGGCTTGCTCTGGTAGTCGGCCTGCAGGACCTCGACGGCCATGTCGGGATGCGCCTGCATGAAGTCCTCGGCGGCGAGCTTTGCGCCGACCACCGAGCCCGGGCCGTTGCTCGCCATGTTGGGGCCGTTGAGGTCGGTCAGCACGCCGATGCGGATGGTGGCACGCGCCTGGGCGCGGGCGCGGCGCGCGGCGCCGGCAGCGACGACAGCGGCGGCGCCTTGGACGAGCGTGCGACGGCTGACCGGATGCGGCATGACGTTCCCCGTGCTTTGCCCCGGAGACTACAGGACGGCCGGCGGGACGGGAACGCGCGCCTTGACAGGGCGGCGCCGGCGCGGGTTCCAATCCGGCCATGGCGCAGAACGAGGAACGCGGGGCGCCCGGCGAGTCCGGGCGTGGCGAGGCGGACGTCTGCGCGATTGCGGTGATGGCGAAGGCACCGGTGGCGGGGCGGGTGAAGACGCGGCTGTCGCCGCCGCTCGATCCCGAGGAGGCGCGGCTGCTGAGCGCCGCGTTCCTGCGCGACACCACCGAGACGATCCGCGCAGCGGGGCGGGAGGCGCCGGTGCGCGGGCATGTCGCCTATGCGCCCGCGGGCAGCGAGGCGCTGTTCGCCGGCGCGCTCGCCGATGGGACCGGGCTCTTGCTTGCGGACGGGGCGATCGCGGCGCCGGCCGACGTGCACGGCTTCGGGCGCAGCCTGCTGCACGCGGCCCAGGCGTTGTTCGCGCGCGGCTACGGCGCGGTGTGCCTGCTCAATTCCGACAGTCCGACCCTGCCGGTCCAGGTGCTGCGCGACGCCGCGGCGGCGCTGGCGCGGCCGGGCCGCGCGGTGCTCGGGCCGGCGGAGGATGGCGGCTACTACCTGCTGGGGATGCGCGCAGGCCATGCGCGACTGTTCGCCGACATCGCCTGGAGCACCGGCGAGGTGGCCGGCCAGACCCGGGCGCGGGCGGCGGAACTCGGGCTCGAGGTGGTCACGCTGCCGACCTGGTATGACGTGGATGACCGCGCGTCGCTGCGACGGCTGATCGCCGATCTGCCGCGATCGGACGTCGCGCGGGCGACCGCGGCGTGCGTGGCGCGGCTCGGGCTGGCGGCGCGGTTCGCATGACCGCGGGACGGCGGCTCTGTGCGCTGGCGCTGGCCGGAGTGGCGCTGGTCGGGTTGACCGCGCTCGCCGCCGCGCTGCACGTCGCGGGCCGGACCGACATCACGGGCGGGCGGCTGGCCGCGTTCGTGGACCTGGTCGCGCTGGCCGGGCTGATCTATGGCGGGGCGGTGCTGCTCGTGTGGCGCGGGGCCGCGGATCGGCGCGCTCTGTGGGCGGTGCTCACGGCCGCCGCGGCGCTGCGGGCGGTGACGCTGCTGACGCCGCCGTTCCTGTCCACCGACGTCTACCGCTACATCTGGGACGGGCGGGTGCAGCTCGCGGGGATCAACCCCTATCGCTACATTCCCGCCGACCCCGCGCTGGCAGCACTGCGCGATCCCGGCGTCTACGCGCACATCAACCGGGCGGACTACGCGCCGACCATCTATCCGCCGGCCGCGCAGATGGTGTTCGCCGGCATCGCGGCGGTGAGCCAGACGCCGCTCGCCGTGAAGGCCACGATGCTTGCATTCGAGGCGGTCGGGATCGCCACGCTGCTCGGCCTGCTGCGCCTGGCCGGGCTGCCGCGCGAGCGCGTGCTGATCTACGCCTGGAATCCCGTGCCGGCCTGGGAGTTCGCGGGCAACGGCCATGTCGACGCGCTCTCGGTGTGCTTCGTCGCGCTGGCGATGCTGGCTGCCGCGCGCCGCCGGTCCGTGCTGTCCGGCGCGGCGTTGGGTTTCGCCGTGCTCGCGAAGTTCCTCCCCGGTGTGCTGCTGCCGGCGCTGTGGCGGCGCTGGGACTGGCGCTTCCTCGCGGCGTTCGCGGCAGTGATCGCCGGCCTCTATGCCTGCTACATCAGCGTGGGACGGCAGGTGCTCGGCTTCCTCTCCGGCTACGCCGCCGAGGAAGGGATGCAGAGCGGAAAGGGCGTGTACTACCTGGCGCAGCTCGGGCGGTGGCTGCCGCTGCCGGCGCAGGCCGGACGGATCTATTTCGCCGTCGTGCTGCTGGCCTTGGCGGTGCTCGGCGCGCGGATGGTGTTCGGCGCCGAACCGGCGGATGCGCCCGCGCGCACGCTGCGTCTGTCCGGCAACGCCCTGCTGCTCATGACCGTGCTGATCGCCGCGCTCGCGCCGCGCTATCCCTGGTACTATCCCTGGCTGCTGGTGCCGGCCTGCCTGGTGCCGAGCGCCGCGGTGATCTGGCTCGTCGCGGCAAGCGTATCGGTGTATGCTAATGCTCTGCACGATCCGCTGTGGTGGCCGGCGCTGCTGTATGGGCCGTTCGCCGCACTCGCGGCGCTGGATTTCTGGCGTGCCGCGCGAGCTGAACATTGCAGGAGGGATTTTCGATGTCGGCCGCCGCCCTGACCGACCCCCGCCGCTATTTTGAGGCGATCGACGCCGGCCGCGGGCGCCTCGCGGGGACGCCGCCGGTCTGCCTCTATCTGGAAGTCACCAACCGCTGCAACCTGTTGTGCGAGACCTGTCCGCGCACCTTCGAAGAGCTCGAACCACCGGCGGACATGAGCTGGGGGCTGTTCACCTCCATCATCGACCAGGTGCCGGACGTCGCCCGCGTGGTGCTGCATGGCGTCGGCGAGCCGATGCTGGTGCGCGACATCACGCGGATGATCCGCCACCTGAAGGGGCGGAACATCTATGTGCTGTTCAACACCAACGGCACGCTGCTGGCCCCGCGCAAGCGGCGCGAGCTGATCGAGACCGGGCTCGATGAGCTGCGCGTCTCGCTCGACGCCGCCGACGCCAAGGCTTTCCTGGCGGTGCGCGGCAAGGATTTCTTCGACCGCATCGTGCGCAACGTGCGGGAGTTTACCGCGCTGCAGGCGGAGATCGGCGCGAGCACGCCGCGGGTGTCGCTGTGGCTCACCGGGCTGAAGGAGACGGTGGACCAGCTTCCTGCCTTCGTGCGCCTGGCGTCGCAGATGGGCGTGCGGGCGGTGCACCTGCAGCGCCTGGTGTTCGACGACATGGGACGCGGGCTGGCGCGTTCCGCGTCCTCGCTGTTCGAGAACACGCGGCGGGAGGAGGAGGCGCGCATCGCCGAGGCGCGGGCGCTGGCGGACGATCTCGGGGTTGCGCTGGACGCCTCGGGCGCCACCGAGCCGGGGCTGAGCCTGAAGCGGCAGGACGAGCAGCCCTGGTCCACCTGCCGGCGGCCGTGGTCGCTGATGTATTTCACCGCGCACGGCCGGGCGCTGCCGTGCTGCATCGCGCCGTTCTCGGCGCGCGGCTACGAAAGCTACACGCTGGGCGACGCGACGCAGCAGACGCTGCGCGAAATCTGGAACGGGCCGGCCTACCAGGAATTCCGCGCCGCGCTGCTCGGCGATGCGCCGCCAAAACCCTGCCGGAACTGCGGCCTGCGCTGGAGTCTCTGAGCCCGGGATGGCCGGCGTCGCCGTCGTCATCCCGACCTTGAACGAGGCGACGGCGATCGGCGGGGTGATCGCCGAAATCCCGCGCGCGGTGGCCGACGAGATCATCGTCACCGACAGCGGCAGCACCGACGGCACCGCGGCGGTAGCGCAGGCGGCGGGGGCGCGCGTCGTCTCGCTCGGCGAGCGCGGCTACGGCCGCGCCTGTGCAGCGGGTGCGGCGAGCGCCGCGGCGGAGTGCGACATCATCGTCTTCCTGGACGGCGACGGCGCGGATCGCGCCGACCTGATGGCGCGGCTGGTGGCGCCGATCCGCGCCGGCACGCATGACTTCGTCATCGGCACGCGGGTGCGCGGGGAGCGCGAGGCGGGATCGATGAGCGCGCACCAGGTGCTCGCGGGCCGGCTGGCCGGGACGGCGACAGGACTGCTCTACGGCGTACGCTACAGCGACATGTGCGCCTTCCGGGCGATCCGGCGCGACGC
>JAFAYA010000133.1 GCA_019240635.1 Acidisphaera sp.
ACAAGGCATGGACGACCTGCTCGCCGCCCTGCGCGCCTGCGCCGAGCCGACCCGGATGCGCCTGCTGGCGCTCGCCGCCCGCGGACCGTTCTGTGTGAACGAGCTGACCGAGATCCTCGGTCAGTCCCAGCCGCGCCTGTCGCGCCACCTGCGCCTGCTCTGCGAGGCCGGCCTGCTCGAGCGGGTGCGCGAAGGCGCGAATGCCTGGTATGCGCCGGCCGCCGGCGCGGCGGGCGGCCCGGCGGGTGGCCCAGTCGGTGGGCTGACCCGCGATCTGCTGGCGCGGCTGGCGCCGGACGATCCCGTTCTGGCCGCGGACCGCCGCCAGGCGGCGCGCGTGCTGGCCGAGCGCGCCCGGGCCGCGTCCGAGAGCTTTCGCCGCGAGGGAGCGGACTGGGACGAGATGGGCGCGCTCGACCTGCCGGCGTCGGCGGTGGAGGCGAGGCTGCTCGAATTGCTGCCGGCCCGGCTGGGGCGGCTGCTCGACATCGGCACCGGCACCGGGCGGCTGCTCGAATTGCTGGCGCCGCGGCTGGAGGCCGGGCTCGGCATCGACGCCAGCCGTGCCATGCTGGCGTTGGCGCGCACCCGGCTGTCGCGCGCCGGCCTCGCGCATTGCGCGGTGCGGCTGGCGGACATGTACCGCCTGCCGCTGGCCGACGCCTCGTTCGACCACGCGCTGCTGCAGATGGTGCTGCACTACGCCGAGGATCCCGCGGGGGTGCTCGCCGAGGCGGCGCGCGTGCTGCGCCCGGGCGGGCGGCTGGTGGTCGTCGATCTCGCGGCGCACGGCCGGGCGGACCTGACCGGCCGGCTCGCGCATCGCTGGCCCGGCTTCGCCGACACGGAAATGCGCGACCTGCTGGCCGGGGCGGGCTTTGCCGCCGCTCCGCCGGTCGGCGTGGCGGGGCCGCTCGACATCCGCATCTGGCTCGCGGCGCGCGGCGCCCGCGCCGTCCCGAGCCCTGCCGAACGCATCGCCGAGGAGGTCCCATGATCCGCCCGCATCTGCTCGACGCGCTGCGCGACCGCGTGCTGCTGTGCGACGGCGGCATGGGCAGCCGCGTGCAGGCGCTGACGCTCGACGTGCAGGCGGATTATTGGGGGCGCGAGAACTGCACGGAGGTGCTGAACCTGTCGCGCCCCGACCTCGTGCGCGACATCCATCGCGGCTACTACGAGGCCGGCGCCGACATCGTGGAGACCAACAGTTTCGGCGGCAGTCCAATCACGCTCGGCGAATTCGATCTCGCCGAGCGGGCGCGGGAGATAAACCGCATCGCCGGTGAACTGGCGCGCGAGGCGGCGGAGAGTTTTTCGGACGGGCGGCACCGCTGGGTGCTCGGCAGCATCGGTCCGGGCACCAAGCTGCCGACGCTCGGCAACGTCGATTACGACACGCTGGAGGCGGCGCTCGCAGAGCAGAGCCGCGGCCTCATCGACGGCGGCGTCGACGCCATCCTGATCGAGACCTGCCAGGACACGCTGCAGATCAAGGCGGCGGTGAACGGCGCCAAGATCGCGCGCGCCGAGGCCGGCACCGACACGCCGATCTTCGTGCAGGTCACGGTCGAGACCACCGGCACCCTGCTGGTCGGCCCCGACATCGCCGCCGCCGCCACCGTGGTGCACGCGCTCGACGTGCCGCTGATGGGCCTGAACTGTGCCACCGGCCCGCAGGAGATGGCCGAGCACGTGCGCTGGCTCGCGGCGAACTGGCCGGGCCTGCTGTCGTGCCAGCCGAATGCCGGCCTGCCCGAGCTGGTGGACGGCAAGACCCATTATCCGCTCGGGGCGGCGGAGATGGCGAGCTGGATGGAGCGTTTCGTCGCCGAGGACGGGCTGAACCTGATCGGCGGCTGCTGCGGCACCAGCACGCCGCACATCCAGGCGCTCGACGCGATGCTCCGCCGCCGCGGCGATGCGCGGCCGGCGCCGGTGGCGCGTCGGCCGGTGTGGATTCCGTCCGTTGCCAGCCTCTACGGCCAGGTGCCGCTGCGCCAGGAAAACAGCTATTTCTCGGTCGGCGAGCGCTGCAACGCCAACGGCTCGAAGAAGTGGCGCGCCGCGCAGGAGGCGCATGACTGGGACGGCTGCCTCGCCATCGGCCGCGAGCAGGTGGGCGAAGGCTCCAACGCGCTGGACGTCTGCACCGCCTTCGTCGGCCGCGACGAGGCCGCCGAGATGGACGAGGTGATCCGGCGTTTCACCGCGTCGGTGAACGCGCCGCTGGTGATCGACAGCACCGAGGCCCCGGTGATCGAGCGGGCGCTGAAGCTGCATGGCGGCAAGCCGATCCTCAATTCCATCAATTTCGAGGACGGCGAGCGCGCCGCCGAGCAGCGCATGACGCTGTCGCGCCGCTTCGGCACGGCGGTGATCGCGCTGACCATCGACGAGCAGGGCATGGCCAAGACGGCGGATCGAAAACTTGCCGTCGCCCGCCGGCTCGTGGAGTTCGCCTGCGGCCGCTACGGCCTGCCGCAATCGGATTTGCTGATCGATCCGCTCACCTTCACGATCGCGACCGGCAACGAGGACGACCGCAAGCTCGGCCAGTGGACGCTCGAGGGCATCCGTGCCATCCGCGAGGCGTTTCCGGACATCCAGATCATCCTCGGCCTGTCGAACATCAGCTTCGGCCTCAACCCGGCGGCGCGCGCCGTGCTGAACAGCGTGTTTCTTGATCATGCCGTCAAGGCCGGCATGACGGCCGCGATCGTGCATGTCAGCAAGATCCGCCCGCTGCACCAGATCGCCGCCGAGGAGGTGGAGGTTTGCGAGGACCTGATCTTCGACCGCCGGCGCGAGGGCTACGATCCGCTGCAGCGGCTGCTGGAGATTTTTGCCGACCGCAAGATGGCCGACGCGGCAAAGAAGCAGCGCGCCGAGACGGTCGAGGAGCGGCTGCGCGACCGCATCGTCGACGGTGACCGCAAGGGGCTGGGCGACGAGCTGGACGAGGCGCTGCGCACCACCTCGCCGCTCGACATCATCAACAACCACCTGCTGGACGGCATGAAGATCGTCGGCGAGCTGTTCGGGTCCGGCAAGATGCAGCTGCCCTTCGTGCTGCAGAGTGCCGAGACGATGAAGGCGGCCGTCGCCTATCTCGAGCCGTTCATGGAGCGCGTGGAGGGCCAGGAGAAGGGCACGATCGTGCTGGCGACGGTAAAGGGCGACGTGCACGACATCGGCAAGAATCTTGTCGACATCATCCTGACCAACAACGGCTACCGGGTGGTCAATCTCGGCATAAAGGTGCCGCTCGCGGACCTGGTGAGCGCGGCGCGCGAGCACCGGGCGCACGCGATCGGCATGTCCGGGCTGCTGGTCAAATCGACGGTGGTGATGCGCGAAAACCTGGAAGAGATGTCGCGCCAGGGTTTTGAGCTGCCGGTGCTGCTCGGCGGCGCGGCGCTGACGCGCAACTACGTCGAGGAGGATTGCGTGCGCGCCTACGCCTGCGGCCGCGTCGCCTATGCACGCGACGCGTTCGACGGGCTGCACCTGATGGACAAGGTGACCGGCAACGCGTTCGACGACTACCTCGCGGCGGTGCAGGCCAAGCGCAGCGGCAAGTCGCGCAACACCAGGCGCACGCTCGGCCAGGCCGACGCGCGCGCGTTTCGGCCAGTCGATCTGCACGCCGCCCAGGCGCGGCGGCGGCGGCTGACCCGCGATGTGCCCGTCGTCGAACCGCCGTTCTGGGGGCCGCGGGTGATCGCGGCGCCGCCGAAGGCGCTGGTGCCGTTCCTCAACGAGCGGAGCCTCTATCAATTCCAGTGGGGTTTTCGCAAGCAGGGCCGCAGCCTCGAGGGCTTCCTCGGATGGGCCAAGCAGGAGCTGCGCCCGGTGATGAAGCGCATGCTCGCTCTCTGCGAGGCCGAGGACATCCTGCATCCCCGCGCGGTGTACGGGTTCTGGAAGGCGGCCGGACAGGGCAACGACCTGATCGTGTTCGACCAGGACGGCACGACCGAACTCGCCCGCTTCGCGCTGCCGCGCCAGCCGCGCGAGGACGGCGAATGCATCGCCGACTTCTTCCGTGACGTGGACGACGCCGAGCGCGACGTGCTCGGCCTGCAGGTGGTGACGATGGGCCAGAAGGCGTCGGAGACGACGCGCGCCTGGTTCGAGGACAACCGCTATCAGGACTATCTGTACCTGCACGGCCTCTCCGTCGAAATGGCGGAGGCGATGGCGGAATACGTGCACAAGCGCATCCGCGCCGAGCTGGGCTTTTCCGGCGACGACGACCGCGATATGGAGCGCATGCTGGCGCAGGGCTACCGCGGATCGCGCTACTCGTTCGGCTACCCGGCCTGCCCAAAGCTCGAGGACCAGGCGCCGCTGCTGCGGCTGCTCGACGCGGAGCGGATCGGCGTGAGCCTGTCGGACGAATGGCAGCTGCATCCCGAGCAGTCGACCAGCGCCATCGTCGTGCTCAATCCGAACGCGAAATATTTTTCCGTCTGATTGCGTACCCTGGACGGCTGTGTGGGCGGGCAATTCGTGAAAATACCGAGAAATTGACGTGGAATGCGATTATGTGTTGTCGGCGCGGTCGTGAATTGCTAAACCGGCGCCAGACAGACAGGCGCTTCGCTGCCGACCCGAGCCGCGCCGCAGTCCCGTCGAACGAGGAACGGTCCCAACCGAGAGCATCGTCATTCACCCCGGCGGCAGTCGGGGCGAATGCTCGTCGGCGGACACCCGGGAAACGCAGCCCCGTCACGCAGAATTAAGGAGAGCCAATATGGCGAACACGGAAACGAAGAAGCATCAGGAAACCCATGAGCGTGGCCAGTCGGAGCACCGCAACGGCGCCAGCCGGCTGCGCGCGGCGACCGAGCAGACCGCCGAGCAGGCCCGCGAGATCGGCCAGCGCAGCGCCGACGCGGTTGCCGAGACCACCGACGCGATGGTCGACGTGACCCGTCACGCGGCCAGCCGCAGCCAGGAGGCGATGCGGCTCGGCCTGCGCGCCGTCGCCGGGGCGCACCGTCCGCTCACCGAGGCGACATACAACCAGAGCCAGCGCATGCTGCAGGCGAGCGCGCGCGTCTCCGACCTCTATCGCGAGGCGGCGGAGAGTGCGGCCGACGACGTGCAGGCGCTGATCGCCTCCTACTCGCAGCTTGGGCGCGGCATGCAGCAGCTGCAGCACGCCTGCTTCGACCTGATGCACCGCTCGGTGGAGCGCACCTCCAGCAAGCAGCAGGACCTGCTGCGCGCGGGGTCGCCGGTGGAGTTCGCGGAAATCCAGCGCGACCTCTATCTCGACACGGTGGACGGGTTGTTCGAGGCGAGCACGACGCTGCTTCAGCTGGCCGGCCGCATCGCGCAGGAAGCGGTCCGCCCGCTGCAGGATCGCGGACGCGCCCACGCCTGATCGAGACCCGCGGGGGCGTGCCCCCGCGGCCGACTTTCCCGCCGGAAAGTGCCGGCCTGCATGCGCAGGCCGGCACGTCGCGTTCCGGCGCGGCTGGTGACGCATCAGGCGGGGTTTGCTAGTGCCAGCTTTCATGGAAAGCTGGCACGTCGCACTTCGTTTACGTGACCGATTCACGCACGGAAGCCTGATTTGAAGTGAGTCAGGCTTCCGTGCGATCGGGCACTAGACGCGCAGCGCGGCAGCAAGGTCGGGGGCGCGGCGCGTGGAAGCGGGTGGGCCGATCGCGGCCGGCAGCATCGGCGTGAGCCTGCTGGTGCTGGTCCTGAAGAGCGCCGCGTGGTGGTTCACCGGCAGCACCGCGCTGTTCTCCGACGCGGCCGAGAGCATCGTCAACGTGGCCAGTGCGGCGATGGCGTTCGGCGCGCTGCACCTCTCGGTCAAGCCGGCCGACGCCAACCACCCGTACGGTCACGCAAAAGTGGAGTTCTTCGCCGCGGTCGCCGAGGGCGGGCTGATCGTCGCCGCGGCGCTGGTGATCCTGCAGCACGCCTGGACCGCCTGGCAGCACCCGCGCGGCGTCGATGCGCCGCTGTTCGGCGTCGCGCTGAACGGCACGGCGTCGGCGGTGAACGCGATCTGGTCGGTCGTGCTGCTGCGCGCCGGGCAGCGCCTCCGCTCACCGGCGCTCGCCGCCGACGGGCGGCACCTGCTCACCGACGTGATCACTTCGCTGACCCTGATCGCCGGCATCGGGCTCGTGGTGCTGACGGGGGTGACCGTGCTCGACCCGCTGCTGGCGGCGGGGGTGGCGGCCTACATCCTGATCTCCGGCGCCTACCTGATCGGCGCCTCGGTCGGCGGGCTGATGGACGCGGCGCCGAGCCCGCCGGTCGTCGAGCGCATTCGCGACCTGGTGGCCGAGCACGCCTCCGGCGCGATCGAGGCGCACGACCTGCGCACGCGCCACGCCGGGCGCGTGACGTTCCTCGAATTCCATCTCGTCGTGCCCGCGGCGATGACGGTCGCCGACGCGCACGATATCTGCGACCGCATCGAGGCGGCGCTGCGCGCCGAGATGGGCGGGCTGATGATCACCATCCATATCGAGCCCGAGGGCAAGGCCAAGCATCGCGGCGTGCTCGTGCTGTGATGCGCCCGGGGACGCGCCCGGGGACGCACCCTGCCATGCGGGCGATCGCGCTGCTGCTCGCACTCGCCGCACCGGCGCGGGCGGCCGAGCGGGTGGTTTCGCTCAATCTCTGCACCGACCAGATGCTGGTGCTGCTGGCACCGGAGAAGGTGGCGGGGCTGACGCCGCTGGCGCGCGACCCCGCGCTGTCCTACGTCGCCGCGCAGGCGGCGGGGCTGCCGGTGGTGCGCCCCTCCGCCGAGGCGGTGCTGGGGCGGCGGCCGGACCTGGTGCTGGCGACGTCGTTCGCGGCGCAGACGACGCTCGCGCTGCTCGAGCAGAGCGGGCTCACCGTGCTGCGGGTCGGCCTGCCCGCCGACTTCCCGGTCATCCGGGCACAGACGCGGCACCTCGCTGCGGCGCTCGGCGTGGCGGAGCGGGGCGAGGCGCTGATCGCGCGCATGGACGCGACGCTGGCGTTGGCGGCGCCGCGCCTGCCGCCGGTACGAGCGGTACTGTGGGGCGCCCGCGGCTATGCCGCCGGCCCCGGCACGCTGGGCGACGCGGTGCTGCGCGCGGCCGGGCTCGAGGATGCCGGCGCGGGCGGGCGGCTCGACCTCGAGGCGCTGGTGGCGCATCCGCCGGACCTGCTGGTGGTGCCGACGGCACCGCGGTTTCCTTCGCTGGCGACGGCGCTGCTCGACCACCCGGCGACATCAGGGATCACCCGCGTGGCGATCCCGCCGGCGCTGCTGATCTGCGGCGGACCGTTCACCGCGCGGGCGGTCCGGCTGCTCGCCGAGCCGCCCGGCCGGTGAATGGTGGCGTTACGACCCCGGGCCGGCTGAGTGCGGCGCTCGGCCTGCTCTGCGCCGTGCTGGCCGGCCTGTCGCTGCTGGTCGGCAGCGCCGGGGCGGGCCTGCCCGGCGGGGCGGCGGGCGGGCTGATCCTCTGGCAAATCCGGCTGCCGCGCACGGCGCTGGCGCTGCTCGTCGGCGGCGGGCTCGGCCTGTCTGGGGCGGTGCTGCAAGGCGGCCTGCGCAATCCGCTGGCGGATCCCGGGCTGCTCGGCATCTCCGGCTGCGCTGTGCTGGGGGCGGTGCTGGCGTTCTACTGGGGAGCGGCGCAGCGCTTCGCGCCGGCGCTGCCGCTGGCCGGGCTGGCCGGGGCCGGGCTCGGCGGCGCGCTGCTGCTGGGTTTTGCCGGACGGGCGCCCAGCGGGCCCTCGCTCATCCTGGCCGGGGTCGCGCTCTCGGCGCTGGCGGCCGCGCTGCTGGCGCTGGCGCTCACCCTGGCCCCCAACCCGTTCGCGCTGGCGGAGATCACGGTCTGGCTGATGGGCTCGCTGGAGGACCGCAGCCTGCTGCACCTGGCACTGGCGGCGCCGCCGGTCCTGCTGGGCTGCGCGGTGCTGCTCGGGCTCGGGCGCGGGCTCGACGCGCTGAGCCTGGGCGAGGCGACGGCCGCGAGCCTCGGCGTGCCGGCGGCGCGCACCCTGCGGCTGGCGGCGCTCGGCACGGCGCTGGCGGTGGGGGCGGGGGCGGCGGTGGCGGGGGGCATCGGCTTCGTCGGCCTGGTGGTGCCGCATCTGCTGCGCCCGCTGCTCGGGCAACGGCCGGGGGCGCTGCTGGCGGCCTCGCTGCCGGCCGGCGCGGCACTGCTGCTGGCGGCCGACCTGCTGGTGCGGCTGGCACCGCTGGCGCTGCCGCTGAACCAGGAGCCACGGCTCGGCGTGCTGACGGCGCTGCTCGGCGCGCCCTTCCTGGTGGCGATCGCCCGCCGCGCGGCGCCATGACGGGCGTCGCGGTGTGCGGGCTCGAGGTTTCGCTGGGCGGGCGGCGGGTGCTGCACGGCGTCGATTTCGCGGCGCGGCCGGGCGAGATGGCGGCGCTGTGCGGGCCGAACGGGGCGGGCAAGTCGACCTTGCTGCGCGCGCTCGCCGGCCTGCTCGTGGAGACGCCGGCGACCGAGCCGCGCCGGGTCGCCTATCTCGAGCAGGGCGCGCGCTGCGCCTGGGGGCTGACGGTGCGGCAGGTCGCCGCACTCGGCCGCATTCCGCACGGCGACACCGCGGCCGCGCCGGTCGCGCGGGCGCTGGCGGCGTGCGGGATCGCGGCGCTCGCCGACGCGCGCGTCGACCGGATTTCCGGGGGCCAGGCGCGACGTGCCATGCTCGCGCGTGCCTTCGCGACCGAGCCGGAGGTGTTCCTGCTGGACGAGCCGATCGCTGACCTCGATCCCGCCGCCGCCCACGCCATCATGGCGCTGCTGCGGGCGACGGCGCGGGCGGGGCGGGCCGTGGTGGTGGTGCTGCACGCGCTCGATCTGGCGATGCGCTACGCCGACCGCGTCGCGATCATGCAGGCGGGGCGCATCGTCTCCGACGGGCCGGCAGCGGCGGCGCTGCCGGCGGCGGCGTGCGCCTTCGGCCTGGCGTACGGCGTCGATCCCGCGCCGCGCCTGCTGCCGCCCTGATGCCGCGCGGCGCGCTGCTCTCGGTCGGGCTGCACCTGCTGATCGGCGCGGCGCTGGCACTGCGCTTTGCCTTTCCGGTCGCGCTGACGCCGCCGCCGCCGATCCTGGCGCAGATCGAACTGGTGCAGCAGAACACGCCGACGGTGGGCGACAACGTGCCGGATGCCGTGAAGACGCGCCAGGCCGCGCCGCCGAGCCCGGCGGCCGCGCCGGTGCCCGTGCCGCCGCTGCCGCAGGGCGGCACGGCGGCACCGCCGCCGACGCCGGTGGTGCGCGCCGAGCCAACCCCGCCCTCCCCGCCCGTGCAGCAGGCGGCGAACGCCGTGCCCTCGGTGCGGCTCGGCGATGTCGGCGGGCTCGGCACCGGCCTGGTGAGCGGCCCGAACATCATCCCGGCGGGGCCGGATTCGACGGTGCACAACACGCCGCCGGTGTATCCGCTGGACGCGGCGCGGATGGGCGAGGCCGGCAAGGTCGTGCTGACCGTGCACATCGCACCGGACGGCAGCGCCGACGGCGTGGACATCACGCAGACCTCGGGCTACGAGCGGCTCGACCGGGCGGCGCATGACGCCGTCGCCCGCTGGCACTTCCACCCGGCGCAGCGCGGCGGCGTGGCGATCGCTTCGACGATGCCGGTGACCGTCGACTTCGTGCTGAAGGACTGAACGGGGGGGATTGGGCCGATGGTGCGCATCGACCGGGTGGTGACGCGCGGCGGCGATGCCGGCGAGACCTCGCTCGGCGACGGCGCGCGGGTGCCCAAGGACGCGCCCCGGGTGGCGGCGTTCGGCACGGTCGATGAGGCGAACGCGGTGATCGGCGTGCTGCGCCTCGGGGTGGACGCCGAGACGGACGCCATGCTGGCGCGCATCCAGAACGACCTGTTCGACACCGGCGCCGATCTCTGCGTGCCCGGCGCGGCCGGTGAGCGGCTGCGGCTCACCGATGCGCCCTCGGCCCGGCTGGAGGCGGAGATCGCGGCGATGAACGCGGGCCTGCCGGCACTGGCGAGCTTCGTGCTGCCGGGCGGCACGCCGGCGGCGGCGCAGGCGCACGTGGCGCGCACCGTGGTGCGGCGGGCGGAGCGTCTGGTCGTCGCGCTCGCGCGGGCGGAGGCGGTGAACCCGGCGGTGGTGCGCTACCTCAACCGGCTGTCGGACCACCTGTTCGTGCTGGCGCGCCGGCTGAACGCGGCCGCCGGCGACGTACTCTGGGTGCCCGGGGCAAACCGGTAAGGGTTCGCCCGGGGCGAACCGATAGCGGGTTCGCCCGGGGCGAACCGATAGGGTCAGCGGCGCAGGTTGGCCCAGAAATCGGCGGGCATGGCGGCGCGCAGCGCGGGCGCCGCATCGGCCATGCAGCCGCCGGCGCGGCGCCAGAGGCAGACGGCGTCGGTCGTGCCGTTGGAGAGCCACTCCGGAAAGCAGGTCTCGCGCTCCAGGCCGTAGCGCGCGAGGTCGTCGCGCCGGCCGGACACCGCGTAGTCGTAGGCGGCGCCGGACGCGCTGGGGCTGCCAGGCGCGATGCCGTAGAGTGCGATCCCCGGACGCAGGCCGGTGTAGCCGGCGATGCGCCACCAATCCTCGGCCGGCGCGACCGCGAGGCCGCAGGCCGCCGGGTCGGCCGACACCTGGCGCATCGCCGCGAGCACCGCCGAACCCTCGCGGAAGTGGCGCGAGAACCCGCCATAGGCACCGAGCAGCAACGACAGAGCGGCGCAGGCGGCCGCACCCGCCAGGCCCAGCCGCCGCTCGCTCCATGGGCTGCGCAGGGCGGAGGCGATGCGGCGCGCCGCGGTGGCAACGCCGATGCCGGCCAAGGTCAGGCCGATCGGCAGCACCGGGTAGAGGAAGCGGTCCTCCTTGTGCGGCACCAGCGACAGCGAGACGAACAGCACGGTCGCCACCGCCAGCAGCACCGGCAGGCGCCGTCCGCCGAGGATCGCAAAGCCGGCGAGCACCGGCAGCAGGAACAGGCAGTAGCCGAACTCCAGGAACAGGTAGGCGTACCAGGGTGCGACACCGAAATAGCTGGAGAGGCCCCTGCCGGCGTTGAGCCAGAGATAGAGCCAGATCGATTGGAACGGCGCGTGCCAGGTGAGCGCGTCCAACCCGCCGAGCAGCAGCAGCGCCAGCGCCGCGCCGGCGGCGAGCGGGCGCCAGCGGTCGCGCACGTGGCAACCGCAGGTCGTCGGCACGGCGACGGCGATCGCCGGCGCGAGCGGGACGCGCAGGCCGAACGCCAGGCCGAACAGCGCGCCGGCGGCAAACCACCTCGGCCGTTTCGGGATCGCCCCGCCGGGACAGGCGGCGAACATGCCGCCGGTGAGGCAGACCGCGCCGATCGTGTCGGCCAGCGGATGGACGGAGAAGAACACCGGCTCGAACCACACCGCGTTCAGCGCGCCGGCGATGATGGCGGCGGCCAGTCCGCCGGCGTTCAGGCCCCAGCGGAACGCGCACGCCACCAGCGGCAGCGACAGCGCGGCCATGAACGCGGTCACCGCCCAGAGCTGTGCCGCGGGCGAGCCGCCGAACAGGCGCGCGATTTCCAGCACGCCGGCCAGCACGCCGGGGATCAGCCAGGACCGCACGCCCAGCCGGTATTCCCAGGGCACGAGGCCGGTGCCGAACACCAGGCGGTGCGCCTGCTCGACGTACTGATAGGTCTCGTCGGGATGCGCGATGCTCTGGAAAAGTCCGTGCACACCCAGCCGGATTGCGAATGCGAGCAGGCAGAGGAGCAGCAGGACAACGCGTCCCTCATCGCGCGGGGCGACCGTGGATGGCGCATCCGGATCGCGGACCGGACTTTTCGCCCGCAGGGATGGGGAATGCATGGCGGGTTGTCGCTCACGTCGTGACACGCGGGGCGCACGCCCCGGCATGCAGAGCCTAGGGCCGCTTCATTGCCGGTCGGTGAACCCGGTCGTCGATGGGCCGCATCGCCGGCGCGAAGCCATGCGCGTCAGGCGTAGCCGAAGCGCATCAGCCAGAGCCCTGCGCGGGCAGCGAACTCCTCAGCCAGATCAGGCGGCAGATGGCCCCGCCAGCCGCCGGGCGTGCCACTGCGAAAGAATGAGCTTCGATCCTCCTGACCGCGGCGGCGTCCGCCGCTCAGCCGGGTGAAATCGGCCGCCTCCAGGCAGGACTGCACGATCTGCGGACTTGCTTCGGCGTCAAGGAAGCCCAGTAGTTTCGCGAGCGTCTCGGCCGGTTGGGCGATCAGGTCCTCGTAGCGAACGGTTGTGTATTGCGCCGGCCGGGCCGCCCCGGCTTGCTCTCCCGTTCGCAGTGTGAAGGCCCAGGACTCGGCCATGTGGCGAACGTAGGCATGGATGCTGGCGTACGTTCGGTCCGTCACCTCGGGACGCGTCCGCTGGTGATGAAACCAGGCCGAGACCGCGGAGTCGCGCCCGTCGCGTACGACATGGATGAACCGCGCCAACGGAAACAGCCGCCAGATCATCGGAATGTTGAGAACATTGTCAGGGGTTTTTTCGCCGACGATGCCGGCCTGCGCGAACTTGCGCTGCTTGCTGAGGAACGAGAGCACCACCATCCGCAGCAGGCGCTCGAAATCGGCGCCGGAGAGGGTCGGATACGGCGCCAGGTCGGCAAACAGGGCCTTTGCCTTCCAGGCAAGGATGTCGTTGTGTTGCCGCGTAAGCCGATCGAGCTCGCGGCCGAATTTGTTGAGCGCGTGGCTTTCGCCTTCGCAACTTATGTCGGGGTGGCCGTCCAGCAGAAGCTGCACCCAGGTGGTGCCCGACTTCGGCGCACCGCCAATGAAAAACAGGCCACGCTTGGCAGTTTCGGGAGACATGGCTGCTCGCCGGGTGCGACGGACGCAAGTGAGGGGGCCTGGGGCATTGCCCCAGCGGG
>JAFAYA010000032.1 GCA_019240635.1 Acidisphaera sp.
ATCGTGGTCAGCACCAGCATCCCCGCTTGCAGCAGGGGCAGGTCATGCTGCTCGATCGCGTAAACTAGCAGCCGGCCCAGCCCCGGATAGGCGAACACCGTCTCCACCACCACGACCCCGCCGATCAGCAGCCCGACGTCTATCGCCAGGATCGTGATGGTCGGCAGCAGCGCGTTGCGCAGCGCGTGGCGGCGCAGCACGACCCGCTCCGGCAGTCCCTTCGCGCGCGCCGCCAGCACGTAGCGGCTCTGCAACGCCTCCAGCATGGAGGAGCGCGTCAGGCGTGAGACGTGCACGATCAGGCCGAGCGCCAGCACCGAGACCGGCAGCAGCAGGTGCGACGCCCAGCCGAGCAGCCCGGCCTCGCCGATCGGCGCGTAGCCGGTCGCCGGCAGCCAGTGCAGCCAGGAGGCGAAGAACAGGATCAGCACGATGCCCCAGAAGAAGTCGGGCACGGCGATGAACAGGAACTGCGCCAGCGCGAGCAGCCGGTCGGAGCCTCGTCCCTGGTGCGTCGCCGCGTGCACCCCGAGATAGATGCCGAGCACAGTCACCACCGCGAAACTGATCCCTGCCAGGATGGCCGAGCGGCCGAGCGCCTGAAAGATCACCGGCGCGGCCGGCCGGTCCATGACCAGCGAGCGGCCGAAATCACCGTGCAGCATGCCGGCGAGCCAATGCCAGTATTGCGTCGCCAGCGGATCGTGCAGCCCGAGCTTTTGCTCCAGCACGGCCACGGCGCCCGGCGTCGCGTATTCGCCGAGGATGGCGTAGGCGACGTTGCCGGGGAGGACGTGGACGATGGCGAAGATCAGCACCGACATCGCCCAGAGGATCCCGACCACGGCCAGCAGCCGGCGGGCGAGGTAGACGGCCATCGCTTTCCTCCCCGGTGTGCCCGCTGGCGCCAGTGTGGCCAGCCCCCAGCCACCAGCGTCAAGCCACCGGCATCAAGGCCTTGGCGACGCTCGCTGCGCGGGCCAGGATCACGCCGTGCCATCCGCTGCCGAGCAGATCATCGGGCTCTATCGACGGCACGCCCGCGCCTGGGCCGCGGACCGTGGCAACCGGCTGTTCGAGACCGCGTGGCTCGACAGGTTCCTGGCGCTGCAGCCGGAGCGGGCGGCCATTCTCGACATCGGCTGCGGCTCCGGCGAGCCGATCGGCGGATACTTCGTCGGCAAGGGCCACGCGCTCACCGGGATCGATTCGTCGCCGGAACTGATCGCGCTCTGCCGAAAACGCTTCCCCGACCAGGACTGGCGGCTCGCCGACATGCGGACGCTGTCGCTCGGCCGGGATTTCAGCGGCCTGCTGGCCTGGGACAGCTTTTTTCACCTGTGCCATGACGACCAGCGCCGCATGTTTCCGATCTTTCGGGCACATGCCGCGCCGCGCGCCGCGCTGATGTTCACGAGCGGTCCTGCGCATGGCGAGGCGGTCGGCAGCTATCGCGGGGAACCGCTGTATCATGCGAGCCTGAACACCGCCGAATACAGCGCACTGCTCGACGCGAACGGCTTTTCGGTGGTGTCGCATATCGTCGAGGACCCGGCCTGCGGCGGCCACACGATCTGGCTGGCACAGCGCAGGTAGATCACCGGCGGCCAGCCTCTTGAATGCCGGGCGCGGACAGCGTCACATGTGCGGGGCAGAGAAGGCGGCGGAATGTCCGGGAGAGCGGGATGGTTGGTGCTGGCGGTCGGCTTGGCCGCGGTGGCGGTTCACGCCCAGCAGCTGGGCCAGGTGTTCAGTTTCGACACCAACGCCGGCCAGGAAGTGCGCGTGCACCAGTACGCGCGCTGGAACGGCCGCTGCGAGCCGGAGGGCGAGCCGACGATCACTATGCTGACGCCGCCGGGCGGCGGCAGGATCGATCTCCGGCGGGAGGCGAAGACCGACATCGGGGCGCCTCGGGCCGGCGGCACGGACTGCCGCGGCAAGGCGATGCCGGCGCTCTCGGTATACTATATTCCCCGGCCGGAATTTCACGGCGCGGATCATTTCGACTACCAGGTTGCGTACGGGCCGCACGGCACCGTGCACGATTCGGCGTTCATCCAGGTCCGCTAACCGCGATGCAGCGCTTCAACGCGCTGAGCCTGCTGCGCCGGAGCGTTCGCGGCCACCAGGGATGGCGGCCGCACTGGCGCGACCCGGCGCCGAAGCCGGCCTACGACGCCGTCATCATCGGCGGCGGTGGGCACGGGCTCGGCACCGCCTTCCATCTCGCCCGCGACCACGGCATGCGCGACATCGCGGTGCTGGAGCGCGGCTGGATCGGCGGCGGCAACACCGGGCGCAACACCACGGTCATCCGCTCCAACTACCTGTTCGACGAGAGTGCCGCGCTCTACGACCACGCGCTGAAGCTGTGGTCGGGACTGTCGCAGACGCTGAACTACAACGTCATGTTCTCGCCGCGCGGCGTGATGATGCTGGCGCACACGCTGCACGACGTGCAGGTCGGGCGCCGCCACGTGCACGCCAACCGGCTGAACGGCGTGGACAACGAATGGCTGACGCCGGAGCAGGCGAAGGCGTTCTGCCCGCCGCTGAGCATCGGCCCGGGGCTGCGCTATCCCGTGCTCGGCGCGGCGCTGCAGCGGCGCGGCGGCACGGCGCGCCACGACGCCGTCGCCTGGGGCTACGCGCGCGCCGCCGACGCGATGGGCGTCGATATCATCCAGAACAGCGAGGTCACGGCGATCCGCCGCGACGCGCAGGGTGCTGTCTCCGGCGTGGAGACGACGCGCGGCGCCATCCGCACCAAAAAGATCGGCGTGGTGGCGGCCGGGCATACCAGCGTGGTGATGGCGATGGCCGGGCTGCGCCTGCCGCTGGAGAGCTACCCGCTGCAGGCGCTGGTGTCGGAGCCGGTGAAGCCGGTGTTTCCCTGCGTGGTGATGTCGAACAGCATCCACGCCTATATCAGCCAGTCCGACAAGGGCGAGCTGGTGATCGGCGCCGGCACCGACGCCTACGTGTCGTACAGCCAGCGCGGCGGGCTGCACATCGCCGCGCACACGCTGGAGGCGATCTGCGAGCTGTTCCCGCGCTTCCGGCGGCTGCGCATGCTGCGCAACTGGGCGGGGATCGTGGACGTGACGCCGGACCGCTCGCCGATCATTGCCAAGACGCCGGTGGCGGGATTGTACGTGAACTGCGGCTGGGGCACCGGCGGCTTCAAGGCGACGCCGGGTTCGGCGCATGTGTTCGCCTGGACGATGGCGAAGGACGCGCCGCATCCGATCAACGCGCCGTTCACGATGGAGCGGTTTCGCGAAGGCAAGCTGATCGACGAGGCCGCGGCGGCCGCGGTGGCGCATTGATGTGCGTGGCGCTGCACGGCCCTCGCGATGGTGATCCTGTCCGCGCGCATGGGTGCCGTGAATGAACACGCGTAGCTCCACGCGGTGCGCACGTCCCGCCGTCAAACGGCACCCAAGCCAGAAGCTTGGCGGCTGCGCCGGAGTCAAGCCCCGCAGCCCGCAGGGTCGCCCGAAGGGCGAGGGCTTGAGGCCGGCGCAGCCGCCAAGCACCATGATCGTGCCGTCGGCGCACCAATGCTGCTGATCGACTGTCCGTTCTGCGGCGAGCGGCCGGAGCTGGAATTTTCCTACGGCGGGGAGGCGCATATCGCCCGCACCCCCGACACCGCCTCCGACGACGGCTGGACCGCGTTCCTCTACGATCGCACCAACCCCAAGGGAATCCACGCCGAGCGCTGGCGCCACGTCCACGGATGCGGCCGGTTCTTCAATGCGCTGCGCGATACCGTCAGCGACAAGTTCCGCGCCACCTATCGCATCGGCGAGGCCCGCCCGGAGCTCGAATGACCGGCGCGTTCCGCTTGGCGCAAGGCGGCCGCCTCGACCGCTCCCGCCCGCTCGGTTTCAGCTTCGACGGCAAGGCGATGCGGGGTTTTTCCGGCGACACGCTGGCCTCCGCGTTGCTCGCCAACGGCGTGCACCTGGTCGGCCGCTCGTTCAAGTACCACCGGCCGCGCGGCGTCCTGGCAGCCGGCGCCGAGGAGCCGAACGCGCTCGTCACGATCGGCCGCGACGGCCGCCGCACGCCCAACCTGCGCGCCACCCAGATCGAACTGCACGAGGGCCTCGCCGCCGAAAGCCAGAACCGCTTTCCCTCGCTGCGCCACGACGTCTATGCCGCCGGCCGCCTCGCCGCGCCGATGCTGCCGGCGGGGTTCTACTACAAGACCTTCAAGTGGCCGCCAGGTGCCTGGACGCGCTTCTACGAGCCGGCGATCCGCGCGATGGCCGGGCTCGGCCGCGCGCCGCCGTCGCCCGACCCCGACCGCTACGCCCAACGCTACGCGCATTGCGACGTGCTGGTGGTCGGCGCCGGTCCGGCCGGGCTCGCCGCGGCGCTGGCGGCGGCGGACGCCGGCGCGCGCGTCATGCTGTGCGACGAGCAGGCGGAGCCCGGCGGCTCGCTGCTCGCGGCCGAGGACGCCACCATCGACGGCATCGCCGCGCAGGCCTGGCTGGCGGAGGCGCTGCGCCGGCTGGCGCGCGCTGGCGCGACGGTGCTGCCGCGCACCACCGCGTTCGGCTATTTCGCGCAGAACTTTTTGGGCCTCGCCGAGCGCGTCACCGACCACCTCGCCAGCCCCGACCCTTCGCTGCCGCGCGAGAAGCTGTGGCAGGTCCGCGCGAAAGAGGTCGTGCTGGCGACCGGCGCCATCGAGCAGCCGCTGGTGTTCTCCGGCAACGACCGGCCGGGCGTGATGCTGGCCGACGCCGCGCGCCTCTACGCGACGCGCTACGCCGTGCGGCCGGGCACGCGCGCGGTGCTGGCCACCGCGCACGACAGCGCCTATGCGGCGGCGCTGGCGCTGCATAGGCGGGGCGTGCACATCGCCGCCATCGCCGATCTGCGGGCGCGGGCGGACGGCGAGTTGCCCGCCGCCGCCCGTGCGGCCGGACTGGCGGTGCGCACCGGCGCCACGATCGCCGGCTCGCTGGGCGGGCTGCGCGTCGGCGCGGCACTGCTCGGCCGGAACGGAGCGCGGCCCGAGCGCGTGTCCTGCGACCTGCTGCTGATGTGCGGCGGCTGGACGCCGAGCGTGCATCTGTTCTCGCAGTCGCGCGGCAGGCTGCGCTTCGATGCGGCGCTCGACGCGTACGTGCCCGACGCTTCGGCGCAGCGGGAGCGCTCGGCCGGGGCGTGCCGCGGCGTGTTCGGCCTGGCCGCCGCGCTCGCCGACGGGGCGGCGGCGGGCGGAGCGGCGGCCGGAGCCTCGGGCGCGCCCCGCCGATACGCGGTGCGCGCCCCCGCCGCGGGAACCGGCGAGGCGCCGGGGCTCACCGGCGGCGGCCGCGGCAAGGCGTTCGTCGATTTCCAGAACGACGTGACGGCGCAGGACATCGCGCTCGCCGCCCGCGAGGGGTTCCGCTCGATCGAGCACGTCAAGCGCTACACCACGGCCGGCATGGCGACCGACCAGGGCAAGACCGCGAACATGAACGCGCTCTCGCTTCTCGCCGCGGCGGTCGCAGCACCCGTCCCGACCGTCGGCCACACCACCTTCCGCATGCCCTACACGCCGGTGACTTTCGGCACCTTCGCCGGCCTCGCGCGCGGCGACCTGTTCGAACCCGTGCGCACCACGCCGATGCACGGCTGGGCGGCGGCCGAGGGCGCACGCTTCGAGGATGTCGGCACCTGGAAGCGCGCGCACTACTTCCCGCGCAACTGCGAGACGATGCACGCGGCCGTGGCGCGCGAATGCCGCGCGGTGCGCACCGCCTGCGGCCTGTTCGACGCCTCAACGCTCGGCAAGATCGAGGTGGTCGGCCCGGACGCCGCCGCCTTCCTCGAGCGCATGTACGTCAACGCCTTCGCGCGCCTGGCGCCCGGGCGCTGCCGCTACGGCGTGATGCTGCGCGAGGACGGGTTCGTGCTGGACGACGGCGTGATCGGGCGCCTCGCGCCGGACCGTTTTCACGTCACGACCACCACCGGCGGGGCGGCGCGCGTGCTCGGCGTGATGGAGGATTTTTCGCAGACGGAGTGGCCGGAGCTCGACGTCTGGCTGACCTCGGTGACCGAGCAATGGGCTGTCATCGCGGTGCAGGGACCCGACGCGAGGCGCGTGATCGCGCCGCTGGTCGAGGGCATCGACATGGCCGCGCTGCCGCACATGGGTGTTGCCGAGGGGCACGTCTGCGGTATCGCCGCACGCCTGTTCCGCGTCAGCTTCACCGGCGAGCTGGGCTTCGAGATAAACGTGCCGGCCGATCACGGCCAGGCGGTCTGGGAGGCGGTGGCCGGGTCCGGTGCGGCGCACGGCATCACGCCGTACGGCACGGAGGCGATGCACGTGCTGCGGGCGGAAAAGGGCTACATCGTCGTCGGCCAGGAGACCGACGGCACCGCGACCCCCGACGATGTCGGGCTGGGCTGGACGGTCGGCCGCGGCAAGCCGGATTTCGTCGGCAAGCGTTCGCTCGCCCGCCCGGCGATGCAGCGCCCCGACCGAAAACAGCTCGTCGGGCTGCTGACGGAGCAGCCGCAGACCGTGCTCGAGGAGGGCGCGCAGATCGTGCTCGATCCCGGCCAGGCCGTGCCGATGCGCATGGTCGGGCACGTCACCTCCGCCTATCTCAGCCCGACGCTCGGCCGATCCATCGCGCTCGCCATGCTGGCCGGCGGCCGCGCGCGCGTCGGTGAGCGCGTGTTCCTGCCGATGCCCGACCGCACGATCGCGGCGCGGGTGGTCTCGCCGGTGTTCTACGACCCCGAGGGAGCGCGGCTGCATGGCTGAGGCCGCGCGCCGCGATGCCCTGTCGCTTGCGGCGCACACGCACGCGACGGTGACGCCGCTGTCGGCGTGCAGCCGCTTCGTGCTGCGCGGGCGTGCGCCGGCGCTCGCGGCGGCCGGCGCAGCGTTCGGCGTGCCGCTGCCGCGTGAGGCGTGCCGGGCGGCGGTCGTCGAGGAACGCGCGGCGCTGTGGCTGGGCCCCGACGAAATCCTGCTGCTCGCGCCGGAGGCGGAGCGCGACGCGGTGGCCGGCGCGCTGCACGCGGCGCTGACCGGCCTGCCGCACGCCCTGGTGGATGTCGGCCATCGCAGCGCCGCGCTGGAGGTGGCCGGACCCGGCGCCGCGTTCCTGCTCAACGCGGCCTGTCCGCTCGACCTCGGCACCGCCGCCTTCCCGGCCGGCATGTGCACGCGCACCGTGCTCGGCAAGTGCGAAATCCTGCTCTGGCGGGTCGATGCCGCGCGCTTCCGGCTGGAGGCGATGCGCTCCTACGCGGACTACGTCTGGCGGCTGCTCGAGCAGGCGCGGCGGGACTGGACGGGCTGAACCGCGACCGGCTTGCGCTTTCGTCGGATCTTTCAGAATCATACCGCTGTCGGTCTGGTCCCGCCCTGTTCTGGCGCGCCGGCCACGAGGCGTGATACCGCTCCGCCCGAGTTGCGGAAGGCCGCCCGACATGCTTCCGGCCGACGAGCCGCCGTTCTGGGACGCCGAGCGCGACGACACGCTGGTCTGCCGCCAGGTGCGCGCCGAGACGCACGACGTAAAGACCTTCATCTTTGCCGCATCGGCGCCGCGCCTGTTCCGCTACAAGCCCGGCCAGTTCATGACGTTCGAATTCGCGATCGACGGCGAGCGGATCGACCGCTGCTTCACGCTGGCCTCCACGCCGACGCGCCCACACCTCGTCTCCATCACGGTCAAGCGCCAGCCGGACGGCGTCGTGACGCCCTGGCTGCACGCGACGATGCGGCCCGGCACTGCGGTGCGTGTCGCCGGGCCGATGGGCGACTTCAGCTGCGCCGACCATCCCGCCGAAAGCTACCTGTTCCTGTCCGGCGGCAGCGGCATCACGCCGCTGATGTCGATGGCGCGCAGCCACGACGACCTGGCCAGCGAGCGCGACACCGTGTTCGTGCACAACGCGCGCAGCCCCGCGGACATCATCTTCCGCAGCGAACTGGCGCTAATGGCCGAGCACCGGCCGGGCTTTCGCTTCGTGCCGGTCTGCGAGGCGGATTCGCCGGGCGAGAAATGGGCCGGGCTGCGCGGGCGGCTGAGCCTGCCGATGCTGCAGCTGATCGCGCCGGATTTTCTCGAGCGCGCGATCTTTTGCTGCGGCCCGGCGCCGTACATGGCGGCGGTGCGGGCGATGCTGGCCGAGGCTGGCTTCGACATGGCGCGCTACTTCGAGGAAAGCTTCGATTTTTCGCGGCTCGGCGGCGCGGCGCCGGCGGCGGCAAGCACGGCCGCTGAGGGGTTCACGGTCGAGTTCGCACGCAGCAAGCGGCGGGTGACCTGCGATGCGGAGACCTTCATCCTCACCGCCGCGCAGGCGGCCGGGCTGCGCCTGCCCTCCTCCTGCACGCGCGGCCTGTGCGGCACGTGCAAGTCGAAGCTCCTCGCCGGGACCGTGGACATGCAGCACGCCGGCGGCATCCGCCAGCGCGAGATCGATCAGGGGCTGATCCTGATATGCTGCTCAAGGCCGCGCAGCGACCTCGTCATCGATCGCTGACCGCGCGCGCCTCGCGGATCTCCCGCACCGAGCGTCGGGGGGCGCCGGCGGGAGAAAAATTCGCGGGATCGAGCCAGGCGAGCAGCGCGTCGCGGCAGCGCGGCCATTCGTCATCGAGGATGCTGAACCAGGCGCTGTCCCGCCGTCGGCCCTTCACCACGTAATGCGCCCGGAACAGGCCCTCGAACGTGAAGCCGAGCCGCTCGGCGGCGCGGCGTGACGGCGCGTTCAGCGCGTTGCACTTCCAGACCAGCCGCCGATAGCCGAGGTCGTCGGCCGCCAGCCGCAGCAGCAAGAACATCGCCTCCGTCGACGCCGGCGTGCGCTGCATGCGCGGCGCGAACCAGATATGCCCGAGCTCGATCGCCGCGTTCTTCGGCTGGATGTCGAGCAAGGTGAGCCAGCCGGAAACCACGCCGGTCGCGAGTGGACGCACCGCCCAGGCCATTGGGTCGTGCTGGGCGGCAAACTCGGCGACGTGCTTGGCCATCGCCGCGGCCGACGGGAACGGCCCGTAGCCGAGATAGGCCCAGCTCGCATCGGCGCCCTGCGCCGCGTCCCACAGTTCCGGGGCATGGCGCAGGTGCAGCGGCTCCAATGCCACGTGGGTACCGCGCAGCTCCAGGCGCGCCGGCAGCGGGCGCGGCGTGGGATCGACTTCGGGTCCGATCGGCAGGTCGCTCATGGCGGAAGGCTGGGACAGGACGGTTCACTGCGCTCCGTCCAATCGGAACGTCGCGGCGCAGACCGGTCGTTTTCCAGTAGGTACGCCCTGCCCAACGGCGACACGGGACCTCGGAGCGGAGTAGGGTGGCCCGAACGAAGGACAGCGCCATGCAGAGGATCACCCTGGATGCTGAGGCCGGCGAGATATCCGCCGAACTGGCCCGCCGCGGCGTCACCGCCCACACCCGCGTGCATGTGCTGGTCGAGGTTGTGGGCGAGGAACCCGAGGCCACGCCGATGGCCGCCATGGCCCAGGCTGGCGGCGCCTTCGACTGGCTCGGGGACGAGGCCGATCTCTACAGCGACGCCGATCTCCTGGCGCCGCGGACCGGATAGGTGTTCGCGTTCGGCAGCATCGTCCTCACCCGTTTTCCATTCACCGATCTCTCCGGCGACAAGCGCCGTCCCGCCCTGGTCGTTTCCCGCGACAACCGCCGACGCGGCGAGCTGATCGTGTGCTTCATCACCTCCATTCCACGGGCAGGGCCGGACATGGCGCCGATCGCCGCCACGGTCGGCACCGGCCTGAAAGTCGCCTCCGTGGTCCGCTCCGACAAGCTTGCCACGCTGGATCCGGCGGTCATCTCCGGCAAGCTCGGCGATGCGCCGGCCGCCTGGCTCGATTCGCATCGCGGCACCTTCTTCGCCGTGTTCGGCTTCAAGCTGCCGTAGCGGAGACAGGGAGCGAAGCCTACTCCGCCGCCACCGCCGGGCGGGCGTGCAGGCGGCGGAGCGCGCGGTCGATCCATTGCGCGGTCAGCTTCTCGTGCAGCGTGTTCTGCCGCAGCCGCTCGTTCAGCGCCGGGAAATCGACGCGGTCGAGCGACTGGTCCTGGTTGAAGCAGGAGAACACCACGCGGCGCTCACCGGTCTGCACGTCAAGCTGCGGCTGCAGGCACTGGGCGCAGACCTCCTTCATCATGCACTGCATCGGGCTGTTGATCGAGCCGATCGCGGTGTGGCCGGGCTTCAGATACGGCGCCAGCACGCCGTGCCGGGCGATGCCGACGGCCTGCATCATGCGGTCCGAGCCGATGACGATCATGTGCTCGACGGATGGCAGCGCCACCGGCTGCGCGCCGAGCCGCCCGGCCGCATAGGCCGCCATGCCCTGCACGATGTTGCCGACAAAACTGCGGTCCTGCGGCCGGTCGGGCGAAAAGCCCGGCGCCTCGTCGCAGCACCAGACGATCGCGTCGGCGGCGCGCTCGATGTCCTCGACCTTGTAGCGGTCGCGCGCCTGCTTGTAGCCGGCGAAGTAGAGCACGCGCGTGCCGGCCGCGCGCAGTGCCGCGCCGATGCTGAACAGCACGGCGTTGCCGAGGCCGCCGCCCACCAGCGCGACCGTGCTGCCGGAGTGGATCTCGGTCGGTGTTCCGGTCGGCCCCATCAGCACGACCGGCTCGCCGGGCTTCAGCACCGCACAGAGGTCGGAGCTGCCGCCCATCTCCAGCGCGATCACCGAGACCAGCCCGGCCGCGGGGTCGGTCCAGGCGCCGGTCATCGCCAGGCCCTCCATCGCCAGCACGGTGGCTCCGCCCGGCTCCTCGACGCGCGGCGCAAAAGTCTCAAAATTCTGCAGGCGATAGAACTGGCCGGGGCGGAAGGCGCGGGCGGCGGCGGGCGCGTGCACGACCACTTCGACGATGGCCGGCGTCAGCCGGTTCACCTGCCGCACGGTTGCGGTCAGCGCGGCGCGGCACGCGGCGATCAGCGCCGCGGGATCGGCGCAGGCCGGACGGCCGGCGAGCGCGCGCGTGACCACGGGATAGCCGCGCCGCGCGCTGCCCATCGCCTTCACGACATTGCCGAAAAAGCTCGGGTGCAGGTCGCCGAAGAAGCTGATGAAGCGGCCGTCTTCCGCCCGGTGCATCAGCACCTCGGCGTTGGTCGGCTTGCTGAGGCCGCGCTCGGGGGTGACGGGATGGCCGTCCTCGCCGATCGCCTGAAAATAGCGGCCGTCCTGGCGGATGCGGCCCTCCTCGCGCGCCAGCACGGTGTTGGGCTGGGTGCCGGCGGCGACCAGCACGGCGCGGGCGGGCAGCAGCGCCTCGCTGCCGTTGGCGCGCGTGCAGCGCAGCGCCGCCGCGTGGCCGTGCCGGTCCACCTCCACTGCGAGCGGCGCCAGCCCCTCGGCGAAGCGCACGCCCTCCTCCATCGCCTTCGCCACTTCCTCGTGGTTCAGCGTGTAGGAGGGGCTGTCGGTGAGCCGGCGGCGATAGGCGATGGTGGCGCCGCCCCATTCCTCCAGAAGCTGCGCGAGACCGGGCGGGCGGTTCTCGCGCGCCGCGACGTCGCGCTCGGCACGGATCGCGTCGGCGTGGGCCAGAAAAGTAGCGGCGATCTCCGCCTCTTCCTCGGTCCAGTCGGCTCGCACCGCGCTCTCGCCGCGCTCGGCGAGCAGCGTGCGGTAGCGGTCGGCGAATTTCTCGACCTGACGGACGTAGTGGGCGAGGCTTTCGGTCGCCGTGTCGATCGCCGTCAGCCCGCCGCCGATCACCACGACCGGCAGGCGCAGCTGGAGGTTGGCGACCGACGACTTTTTCGCCGCGCCGGTGAGCTGCAGCGCCATCAGGAAGTCCGAGGCCTGGCGGACGCCGCGCGCCAGGCCGTTGGGCATGTCGATCACCGTCGGCCGCCCGGCGCCCATGCAGAGCGCGATGTGGTCGAAACCCATCGCAAAAGCCTGGTCGATCGAGAGCGTGCCGCCGCCGCCGAAGCGCACCCCGCCGAAAGCGGCGAATTCTTCCCGCCGCTCCAGCAGCAGCCGTACGAGCTTCAAATAGTTCTTGTTCCAGCGCACGGTGATGCCGTACTCGGCGACACCGCCGAACCCGGCCATCACGCGGTCGTCGAGATCCTCGAACAGGCGCTGCGCGTCGCGCACCGGCGCACGCGCGTCAAAGCCGAGCGGCTCGATCTTCAGCCCGTCCACGGCGACCACGGCGTGGCCGTCGTTCATCAGGTGGTGGGCGAGCGTGAAGCCGGCCGGACCCAACCCGACCACCAGCACGCTTCGCCCGCTCGGCGGACGCGGCAGCGGACGGTGGATGTCGAGCGGGTTCCAGCGCGTCAGCAGCGCGTAGATCTCCACACCCCAGGGCAGCGCCAGCACGTCGCGCAGGACGGCGGTTTCGGCCTGCGGAATGTCGACGGGGTCCTGCTTCTGATAGATGCAGGCCTTCATGCAGTCATTGCAGATGCGATGGCCGGTCGCCGCCATCATCGGATTGTCGACGGCGATCGCCGCGAAGGCGCCGAGCACGCAACCCTGCGCGCGCAGCGCGTGCATCTCGCTTATTTTCTCCTCGAGCGGACAGCCCGCCAGGGTCACACCGAACACCGATTTCTGGAACGCCCCGGTTTTCCTGTCGCGCAGACCCTTGCTGCAAGAGTCCTTTTCCTGGGAATGGCACCAGATGCAGTAGTTCATCTGGTCGAGCGCCTGCTGCTCGTTCATGCCGGGGTCGGTCAGGTGAAACCCGTCGCGCTGCCGCCAGTCGTGTTCGGGCAAGCGCAGCATCGTCACCCCGTCGCGCTCGATCGTCTCGACGGGAACCAGGTGCTGGAAATCCAGCCGGTGCGGCGTCTTGAACAGGGTGCCGGCGCGGTGGCGCGCCTGGCCGGGTGCGGTCAGCGTCGCCCAGGCGGCGTAGCGCATCGCCGTGTCCAGCGCGCCGGCATCCTGCTGCCAGGCGTCGACGGCGTTGGAAAAACCCGCTTCGGTCAGCGCGCCGCCCATGCGCGCCTCCAGCGCGGCGCGCAACGCGTCGCCGTCGAACCCGGCGGGGTCCGGATATTTCTTCAGCGCCTGGCGCTGCACGAACAGGCGCTTGCATTTGTGGATGGGGTCGAGCGCCTCGGTGCGCTCGGCGATCGCGGCTAGCTCCGCCTCGTTGCCGAACAGGGCGGCGAGGAACGCCTCCAGCGGCGGGCCAAGGGCGAGCAGCAGTTCGCTGTGCTCCTTGGGCGGCAGCGCGGCGGGCGCGGCGCGCGCGGCGAGCAGGCGCGTATGCAGCAGGGCATCCTCGGCCTGCAGCCGCGCGAGGAAGGCGCGGTCGAGCCGGATCAGGCCGTCGCGCCCGGCGAGGGTGGCGTGCGCAAAGCCGAAGCCCAGCGGTTCGGCGATGTCGGAAGGCCCCGGCGCGGCCTCGGCCGGCCAGGGGGATTGCAGGGCCACGCGGTCCTCCGGACAAGGCGCCCCGGCGCGAGCCGGCAGGGCGGGTCGATGGCCGGGAGATGACCCCTCGGTGCCCCCGCGTCAACGTTCGGCAGTCAAGCTTGGGCCGGTTGTGCCTCCGGCTCGCTCTCCGCCGGCTGGTCCTCGGTCTCCGGCCGGCTGGACTCTGCCGGCGGGACCGGCAGCAGTCCCTGGGCCAGCGCGATCCGACGAAAGCTGTTGTCGACGATCTTTCCCCCGGTCATCGCCGCCCTCCGTCCCTGATGCGCTGCCATGCAAGCAGTCAAAGGTGACCCGAACGTGTCCGCGGCGCGGCAAAATGTAACCTGCCGGACGGGCTCGCTGGGGCCATCGCTCCCGGCGATTCACGCCTTCGCCGAGTCCAGCAAGGCGATTGTCGCCTAATGCACCGCGATGACCGCGGTGCGGTCGGCCGACCCGTTGCGGAAAGTGACGGTGAAGGCGAAGGAATCCTGTCCGCGAAACCCGGATTCCGGGGTGTAGTAGACGATCAGCCCGTGCACCATCACGCCGAGGCAGCCGGTGTCGCCGTACTCGCCGGGCCCGATGTGCTGGTCGAGCGGGTAGTCGCCGGGCCGGATGCTCACGCTGCCGCTTCTCGGCTGGCGGGTGATGGTGATTTGGGGATACCCGGCCATCGAGCAGTCCTGGCGATGGATGCTGGAATAATGGCCGACCTCGACCTCGTGTCCGGCCGACGTACTGCGGTTCAGGGTTGCGGGCGCCTGCGCCAGCACCGGCGCGGCGCCAAGAAGCATGGCCAGCACCGCCGCCAGCGCCGGCGGGGCGATCCCGCGCATCAGCGTTTCCGGATGCCGGGCGGGGTGGCGCGTGGCGTCACCTTCCGGGCTGGCCTCGCCGCTTGCGGCGTGGCGGGACATTATCGTTCTGCGCGCGCGGCGGAGCAAAGGCGCGGAGTGCAACGGCGTTCAGGATGCGGCGGGCGAGGTTGTCCATCGGTCGGGCTCCATGATCGGCAGGATCACCGTATCAGCACAAGAAGCGCCGCGGTGCGCCAGAACCCCGGCGCAAAGGTGGCCGCTCCGGGGCGTCGCCTGAACACATCGTGATTTCGGCGAACGGCTTGCCGCAGGCGTGGATGTCCAGCGTTCCGCTGGTTTCGTTCCGTCGCGGTTTCCTGCGCCTGAGCAGGTCGCTCGCCCGACTTCCTGCCGGGTAGCCGCCGCCCCCGGGGCGCGGCATGATCCCTGCAACCGAGCGGGAGGGATAGCGGCCGTGGATCAGCAGCCCGCCAGCGGCTACGACGCCGTCTATGCGGCCTTCCGGCGCGACCCCAAAACCTTTTGGGAGGAGCGAGCGGAGGCGATCGAGTGGGAGCGACGTTGGGATCGCGTGTTCGACCCCACGCTCGGCACGTTCGGCCAGTGGTTCGCGGGCGCGCGGCTCAACACCTGCCACAACTGCCTCGACCGGCACGTCGCCGCCGGGCGCGGCGCCCAGGCGGCGCTGATCTGGGACAGCCCGATGGCCGGGCAGGTGCGCAGCTTCAGCTATGCCGAATTGCGCGAGCGGACGGCGCGCGTCGCCGGCGCCCTCGCACGCGCCGGGGTGCGGCGCGGCGAGCGCGTGGTGATCTACATGCCGATGGTGCCGGAGGCGGCGATCGCGATGCTGGCCTGCGCGCGGCTCGGTGCGATTCATTCCGTGGTGTTCGGCGGCTTCGCCGCACCGGAACTGGCGAGCCGCATCGCCGACGCCCAGCCGACGGTGGTGGTTTCGGCTTCCTGCGGCCTCGAGCCCGGGCGGGTGGTCGCATACAAGCCGATGCTCGACGCGGCGATCGACCTTTCGCCGCACAAGCCGCGCGCCTGCCTGATCCTGCAGCGCGACGTGCTCCGCGCCGAAATGCAGGTCGGGCGCGATCTCGACTTCGACGAAGCCGAAGCCGCGGCGGCGCCGCAAGACTGCGTGCCGGTGCCGGCGACCGATCCGCTGTACATCCTCTTCACGTCCGGCACCACCGGCCGGCCGAAAGGCATCGTACGCGACAACGGCGGGCATGCGGTGGCACTGCAAACTTCGATGGGCATGGTTTATGGGCTCGGCACCGGCGACGTGTTCTGGACGGCGTCCGACGTCGGCTGGGTGGTCGGGCACAGCTACATCGTGTACGCGCCGCTGCTCGCCGGCTGCACCACCGTGATGTACGAGGGCAAGCCGGTCGGCACGCCGGATGCCGGCGCCTTCTGGCGGGTGTGCGCGCAGCATGCTCCGCGCGTGCTGTTCACCGCGCCCACCGCGCTGCGCGCGATCAAGCAGCAGGACCCCGAGGGCACGCATATGCGCCGCCACGATCTTTCGCGGCTGGAGGCGCTGTATCTCGCCGGCGAGCGCTGCGACCCGCCGACCGCAATCTGGGCGGCGGAAAAGCTGAAGATCCCGGTGGTCGATCACTGGTGGCAGACCGAAACCGGCTGGGCGATCACCGCCGGGTTCCGCGGCCTCGGTCTGTTTTCGCCGAAACCCGGCTCCGGCGGCCGGCCGTCACCCGGCCACGATCTCCAGGTGCTGGATGATTCCGGGGCCGTGCTGCCGCGCGGCCAAACCGGCAACCTTGCGCTGCGCCTGCCCCTCGCGCCGGGCTGCGCTCCGACTCTCTGGCAGAACGAGGCCGGCTATCGCGCCGCCTATCTCGACGATTTTCCGGGATTCTATCGCACCGGCGACGCCGGCGTGATCGACGCGGACGGCGACGTGTCGGTGATGGGCCGCACCGACGACATCATCAACGTCGCCGGCCACCGCCTCTCGACCGGGGCGATGGAAGAGGTGCTGGCGGCCCATCCCGACGTCGCGGAATGCGCGGTGGTCGGCATGCGCGACGACCTCAAGGGCCAGGTGCCGCTCGGCCTCGCCGTGCTGAAGGCCGGGGTTGCGCGTCCGGCCGAGACGATCGCCGCCGAACTGGTGGCCCTGGTTCGCGCGCGCATCGGGCCGGTCGCCGCGTTCCGCGACGCGCGGATCGTGGCGCGGCTGCCAAAGACGCGGTCGGGAAAGATCCTGCGCGCCAGTATCCGCCGCATCGCCGACGGCGAACCCGCCGCCCCGCCGCCGACCATCGATGATCCGGCGATCCTCGACGAAATAGCCTCGGTGCTGAGCCGCTGACCGAGCAGGACGCGTTCGCTCGCGCTTACCGATTCTGCTCTATAAATCGTCTGAACACGTGACCGAGCGCCTCCGGTGGTTCCACCTCCGGCGATCACGGTCTGAGGGCACGTTTCAGATCGGTTCGCGAAAAATCGTCGCCGACAAAGAGCAAAGGGCAATCTCGCTCCCGGGCGAGGAGATAGGAAAAACAGTCGCCGAAGTTCAGGCCGGCGCGGTGCATGCCCTTGCCCCATCTGGCGTAGGAGTCGGCAACGCCACGCGCAAAGGCCGGGGTGACCGCGACGACCTCCAGGCCAAGCCCGTCGATTAGGCTCGCCATCTCCGCCCGGACGTTCCGCCGGGCGGCGACGATTAGGGCCTCCGCCACGGTCGCGGCCGAAATCAGCAGTTCGGGTTCGGATTCCAAAGCCCGGATGCAGGCGTCGGCCTTGGCCTCTCCCCGAACGAGCGCCATGAGCGCGGAGGTATCGACCGCGATCATGGGACGGACCTCATCCGGGCAGGCCGTCTTCGTCGTAAAGGAAATCCTGGCTTCTGGCCGCATCCGGCCCCGCTGTCGCCCTGGCGGCCCCGGATTTGCGTGCGGCTTCCAGAAGCGTCCGGCGCGCCTCACGGTTCGGACGCGCCGCTATGGGCACGAGTCGGACCGCCGGGTGGCCATGGCGCGTCAGGATGATCTCGTCGCCGGCCTCGGCACGCCGGACGAGATCAGTCAGCTGCGCCTTGGCTTCGGTCAGCGAAACCCGCATTCGAACAGCTCTCCGGGTCGACGGAAAGTGGACCATAGAATGGTCCATGTCAACTCAGCATTTCCCGGTCGCGATAACCGAACCGGATTACGCGGTCGGCGGGCGCGGGAGGAACTTGATCGTCACGGCCCGGGCCTCGGGCGCCATCATGGGATCGACATACTGTGCACCGTGGCGCCGGTATTTCTGGCGGTACGCCGCGTCGATCCGGTCGTGCAGCGCGGGATCGGGCGCGTCGAACACCACGTCCTTGTCGATCCCGCCGGCCTTGATGTGGCCCTCGCGGCGCAGCTGGGTGCCGCGGAACCAGGCGGCGTCCAGGCCGTAGCCGGACCGCACGTAGAGATCGTCGCCGACGCGGACGACCCAGATCGTCACCGGCTTGCGCAGCGTGCCGTCGCGCCGGAAGGATTGAATCTGCAGTTCCTCCGCCTCGCCGATTTTTTCAAGCTCCTCCCCCGTCCACATCGTCAATACCTCCTATCGGGCCAGCGACGGCCAGCGAGCGCGCGCGGCAATAGCGGCTGCGCACGGCACCACCAGTGCGCCGGGAAGGACGTGCTGTTGCAGATCAGCGCCGGTACTGCGCGTCGCTGACCTTCTCCATCCAGTCGACGGGCGAGCCGTTCAGCTTTTCCTGGACCGCGATATGACACATCGCCGTGGTCGGCGTGGCGCCGTGCCAGTGTTTTTCACCGGGCGGGAACCAGACCACGTCGCCCGGCCGGATTTCCTCGACCGGCCCGCCCTCGCGCTGCACCCAGCCGCAGCCCGTGGTGACGATCAGCGTCTGGCCGAGCGGATGGGTGTGCCACGCCGTGCGCGCGCCGGGTTCGAACGTGACCAGCGCCATCGCGACGCGGGCCGGTTCCGGCGGGCTGGACAGCGGATCGACCCGCACGGTGCCGGAAAAATAGCTTTCCGGTCCCTTGCCGGACGGCTGTGAACCCGCTCGCTTGATCTCCATCGGCTCTCTCCCTCTTTGATCCGGCCGGACGCGCGCGTTGCGTGCGAGGTAGCGGCCGCGGTCACGACAGGCCGATCTCGCCGTCGACGACATGCTCCAGGCCGATCTCAGGCAGGGACAGCGTGACGCGCGGCTTCAGCACCGCGTCCTCCTTCACCGCGCCGCTCGCCAGCGCGGCACGCACCGCCGTCTCGATCTCGCGCTGCGAGGTCACGCCGACCACCTTCAGGAATTTGCGTATGTCCATGTTGAACCGGTCTTCGTTCATCGCGGCCTCCCTGCGGCTGTGCTCGGTGTCGTGCCGCCGCCGCCGGGCGCCGGCGAGACCGCGCGACCCGGATCAGTCCAGCGTCTCCAGCAGCCCCGCCATCAGCGCCGCGCGGGGGGCAAGCTCGCGCCAAAGAATGTGCTCGTCGCTGGTGTGGGCGCCGGCGCCCGGGCAGCCGAGGCCGTCCAGCGTGGGAATGCCGAGCGCGGCGGTAAAATTGCCGTCCGAGCCGCCGCCGCGCTGCTGGCGCGGCATCGCGATGCCGACCGTCCCGGCGATCGCCCGCGCCTTTTCGTAGAGGCCGAGGATCCCCGGGCTCTCCGCGAAGGGCGGCCGGTTCATGCCCCCGGTCACCGTCACCGTGCAGCCGGGCGTCAGCGCGCCGAGGCCGAGCAACAGATGCGCCATCCGCTCGCCGTCCGCGGCGGTAGCCACCCGCAGGTCGATCTCGCAGCGCGCCGCCGCGGGGATGACGTTGGGCCGGGTGCCGCCGGCGACCGGCGCCACGTTCAGCGTGATGCCGCGATCGAGGTCCACCATGCCGTCGATGCGCAGGATCTGGTGCGCCAGCTCCACGACCGCCGAGGCACCCTCGGTGAAGGCGCTGCCGGAATGCGCGCCGCGGCCGGCCACGGTCATGCTGAACCGCCCGACCCCCTTGCGCGCGGTGACGCAGGCGCCGGTCGCGTCCGCCGGCTCGGGGATCAGCACGCAGGCCGCCTGGCTGCCCTCCCGCTCGATCAGCGCGCGGCTGGTCGGGCTGCCGACCTCCTCGTCCGGGGTCAGCAGCAGTACGATCGGGCGCTTCGTCGGCACCTTCTGGGCGAGGATGCTGCGCACCGCGTGCACGGCGAGGAAGCTGCCGGCCTTCATGTCGTAGATGCCGGGACCGTGCGCGCGCTCGCCCTCGATCCGATAGGGCATGCCGGCGAGCGTGCCGAGCGACCAGACCGTGTCGAGATGGGCGGCGACGAAGATCGGCTTGCCGGTGCCGATGTTCGCCGAGGCGGGCGTGCGGGCGATCAGGTTGTCGCCAAAACCGTCGCGGCCGGGGATACGGGTCAGCTCTGCGCCGGCGCGGCCCAGCTCGGCCTCCGCCAGATCAACCAGGCGGTTCACGGCGGCGGGATCGGTGGTCGGCGTCTCCAGCGCGACCCAGCGCGCGAGCTCGTCGAGCAGCGCCTCGGCGCTGCCGGTGTCGGTCTGCGGCATCCGGCGCTATCCGTTCAGCGAGGGGACGATCAGCTTCGCACCCTGCCCCACGCCGCGCAACGCGGGCCGGGCGGGTCGGCGCCGAAAAGTGGAAAATCGGCGCGCGCGTTCGCCTGCTACTTGCAGACGCAGCATTTTGATGCGGCGCACCAAGGAGTTGGTTGAACCGGCCCGGCAATTGCGCCAGATACCCCTCGGCAATATCAGCGGAGCCGACATGTCCGGCACCTACATCGAAGACCTCGCCGTCGGCATGTCGGCCAGTCTCGGCAAGACCATCACCGAATCCGACGTACAGATGTATGCAACCGTCAGCAGCGACACCAACCCGGTGCACCTGGACGAGGCGGCGGCCGCGGCTTCGGTGTTCAAGCAGCGGGTGGCGCACGGCATGCTGTCGGCCGGGCTGATCAGCGCCGTGCTCGGTACCCAGCTTCCCGGGCCGGGCACCATCTATCTTGGCCAGACCCTGAAATTCCGGGCGCCGGTGAAGATCGGCGACACCGTCACCGCGACCGCCGAGGTGACGGCGCTCGACCCGGCGAAGCGCCGCGCGACCCTGCGGACGATCTGCACCGTGGACGGCAAGCCGGTGATCGAGGGCGAGGCGACGGTGCTGGTGCCCGCGCGGCCCCAGCTTGCCGAGGTGGGGTGACCCCGGAGCTCTTCCGGGACTGGCGGGCCACCCCTGAGCGGGCCCGCGGGGCCAGCGTCGCGCTCGGCAATTTCGACGGCGTCCATCGCGGCCACGCCAGCGTGGTGCGGGCCGCGCACGCCGCACGGCCGGACGCGCCGCTGGCCGTGCTGTCCTTCGAGCCGCATCCGCGCGAACTGTTCCGGCCGGACGACCCGCCGTTCCGGCTGACCCTCTCGGCGGAGCGGGCGGCGGCGCTGGGCCGCCTCGGCGTGCGGCTGCTGTTCGAAATCCCGTTCGACCGCGGCTTCAGCGAGCTGTCCGCCGAGACGTTCGTCGCCGAGGTGCTGCACCGCGGCATCGGCGCCCGCCACCTGGCCTGCGGGGCGGACTTCGCGTTCGGCCACCGGCGCGGCGGCGACGTGGCGCTGCTCGGCGCGCGGGCGGAGGCGCTGGGCATCGGCCTGTCCGTGGTGCCGCCGGTTTCCGACGCCCGCGGCCCGATCACCTCGAGCCGCATCCGCCGGCTGCTGCAGGACGGCTATCCCGAGCGGGCGTCGCTGGAGCTCGGCCGCTCCTGGTCGATCCGCGGCGTCGTGACCCCGGGCGACCGGCGCGGACGGACGATCGGCTTCCCGACCGCCAACGTCCCGCTCGGCCGTCACCTCGAGCCGGCGCGCGGTGTCTATGCCGTGACGGCGCGGCTGCCCGACGGATCGACGGTGAAGGGCGTGGCCAATATCGGCCGCCGGCCGACCGTCGCCGAGGGCACCGAGAGCCGGCTGGAAGTGCACCTGTTCGACTTCTCCGGCGACTTGTACGGCGCCGAAATTTCAGTCGCGCTGCGGCACTTTTTGCGCGAGGAGCGGAAATTTTCCGGGGTCGAAGCGCTGCGCGGGCAGATTACGGCCGATGCGGCGGAAGCGCGGCGGTTGCTGGCGGCGCCGCAAGCAGGGGAGCCGCACTCGGCTTTGCCGAACGCAAGGCGCTCCGAGTGAGACTGACTTTCATCGCAATACCGTCGGGCACAGCTTGGACATGAAACACCCGGCGCACCCACGGTGATCGACGCATCGATCACCAGGCTCACAGCCGGCCTTCGCTGATGAGGTCCTTGATCTTCAACCCGCCCAGCGTGACGCCCTTGCGGATCGCGCGCAGACCGCGCGCGGCATTGCGGGCGCGGTCACGGTCGACGCCCGGCGCATCGGGGGGCACCAGCCTGGCCACGACCTTGCCGCGGCGGGTGATGACGATCTCTTCGCCGGCTTCCGCCCGATCGAGCAACTGGCCGAGCTTCGTCTTGGCTTCAAACGCGCCGATCTCCTTCATGCCGCCTCCGCGCCTCTCTCCCTGCTTTTGTCCGTTCGCCGCCCTGGGCCATCGCTGGGCCGCTTGACCGTGGCCGGGCCGGCTCCGCATAGTCTCGGGGATGGCGACGAGGAAAATCTTGCGGCGAATTACCGGCTTGGCCATCTAGGCCGGCCCTCCCCGTTCGCGTTCCGCGCCCAGACCAGCGATACCCTGGGCGACCTTCGCCGCGAGGCCCCCAATGAGCGACCAGCGAGACTACCGCGACACCGTCTTCCTGCCGCGCACGTCCTTTCCGATGCGCGGTGACCTGCCAAAGCGCGAGCCGGCGATCCTGGCGCGCTGGCAGGCGATGCGGCTGTGGGAAAGGCTGCGCGCGGCGTCGCACGGGCGGCAAAAATTCACGCTGCATGACGGGCCGCCCTACGCCAACGGCCACCTGCACATGGGCACCGCGCTGAACAAGATCCTCAAGGACGTGGTGAACCGCGCGCGCCAGATGGCGGGCTACGACGCCGATTACATCCCGGGCTGGGACTGCCACGGCCTGCCGATCGAATGGAAGATCGAGGAGGAATACCGCGCGTCCGGCCGCGACAAGGACGCGGTGCCGGTGCTGCAGTTCCGCCAGGAGTGCCGCGCCTATGCCGAGCACTGGATGGGCGTGCAGCGCGAAGAGTTTTCCCGGTTGGGCGTGCTCGGCGACTGGGACCATCGCTACGCGACGATGGACTTTCCGTCCGAGGCGGCGATCGCCGCGGAGCTCGGACAGTTCCTGCTGAACGGCGCGCTGTATCGCGGCCTGCGGCCGGTGATGTGGTCGCCGGTCGAAAAGACGGCGCTGGCCGAGGCGGAGATCGAGTACCACGACCACACCAGCCCGACGATTCTCGTGCGCTTTCCTGTGGTCGCAACACCGCGTCCCGATCTGGCCGGCGCGAGCCTGGTGATCTGGACGACCACCCCCTGGACGATGCCGGGCAATCGCGCGATCGCGTATGGACCGGAGATCGACTACGCGGTGCTCCGCGTGGACGGGGTCGCGGACGGCTCGCGCGCGCGCGTCGGCGAGCGGCTGGTCGTGGCGCTCGCCCTTCTGCCGGCGTTCTGCGCCGAGGCAGGCATCAGCCTGCACCACGTGCAGGAGGTGCTGAAGGGCGCCGAACTCGCCGGCACGGTCTGCGCCCACCCGCTGCGCGGGCGCGGGTATGATCATGATGTCGGCGTGTTTTCCGCTGACTTCGTCACCACCGAGCAGGGCACCGGCCTCGTGCACGTCGCCCCTGGCCACGGCGAGGAGGATTTTGCGCTCGGCCGCGCCCAGGGCATCGCCGTGCCCGACACGGTGGGACCGGACGGCACCTTCAATGCCTGGGTGCCGATCTTTGCCGGCGTGCACGTCTACAAGGCGGCGGATCCGGTCTGCGCCGCGCTCGAAGACGCCGGCGGGCTGCTGGCGCGCGGCAAGCTGGTACACTCCTATCCGCATTCCTGGCGCTCGAAGGCGCCGCTGATCTTTCGCGCCACCCCGCAATGGTTCATCCGCCTGGACGGGCCGGAGCGCATCCGCGAAAAAGCGCTGGACGCGATCGCGGCGACGCAGTTCGTGCCGGAGGCCGGGCGCAACCGCCTCGGCAGCATGGTCGCCGCGCGGCCGGACTGGTGCATCAGCCGCCAGCGCGCCTGGGGCGTGCCGATCCCGGTCTTCGTCGAGCGGGCGAGCGGCGAGCCGCTGCGCGACCCGGAGGTGGTGCGGCGCATCGTCGCGGCCTTCGAGCAGGAGGGCGCGGACGCCTGGTATTCGTCCCCGCCCAGCCGCTTTCTCGGCCAGGAGCGCGATCCGGACGCGTACGAGCAGGTGATGGACATCGTCGATGTGTGGTTCGAGTCCGGCTCGACGCACGCCTTTGTGCTGGAGGCGCGCGGCCTGCCTTGGCCGGCCGATCTCTACCTGGAAGGCACCGACCAGCATCGCGGCTGGTTCCAGTCCTCGCTGCTGGAAGCTGTCGGCACGCGCGGCGTCGCGCCGTTCAGGGCGGTGCTGACGCACGGCTTCGTGCTCGACGAGCAGGGCCGCAAGATGAGCAAGTCGCTCGGCAACACCGTCGCCCCGCCCGACGTGCTGCGGACCTACGGCGCCGACATCCTGCGGCTGTGGGTGATGATGTCCGACACGACCGAGGATCTGCGCATCGGCGGCGAGATCCTCAAGCAGCAGGCGGAGCTGTACCGGCGCCTGCGCAACACGCTGCGCTGGATCCTCGGCAGCCTGGACGGGTTTTCGCCGGACGAGCGCGTCGAGCCTGCGGCGATGCCGGAGCTGGAGCGCTGGGTGCTGCACCGGCTGGCCGAGCTCGACGCGCGCATCCGCACCGCCGCCGAGACCTATGAGTGGACCGGCGTCTATCCGGAGCTGCACGCGTTCTGCGCCGGAGACCTCTCGGCGTTCTATTTCGACGTGCGCAAGGATGCGCTCTATTGCGACCGGCCGGACAGTTCCCGGCGGCGTGCCGCGCGCACCGTGCTCGACCACCTGCATCGCTGCCTGGCCACCTGGCTCGCGCCGGTGCTGTGCTTCACCGCCGAGGAGGCGTGGACCGGGCGCTTCGGGGACGGCGACAGCGTGCACCTGCACGACTTTCCGACGCTGCCGGCGGCCTGGCGGGATGACGCGCTGGCCGCGCGGTGGCAGCAGATCCGCGCGACGCGCCGGCTCATCACCGCGGAGGCCGACCGGGTGCGAAAGGAGCAGGGGTTCGGCTCTTCGCTGGAAATGCGCGCCTGGCTCGACCTGGCGTCCGAGGAGCGGTGCATGGACGAAGCGGGTTGGGCGGAGATCGCCATCGTCTCCTCGGTGGCGTTCGAGGAGCGCCAGCGGACCGCCGACTCGCGCCCGGGCGCGACGCTCGACCGCGCACCCGGGAAAAAGTGCCTGCGCTGCTGGCGGGTACTGCCGGAAGTCGGCGAGAATCCGGCGCACCCCGACCTGTGCCGGCGCTGCGCCGACGCGGTGGAGAGCGGCCTGCTGCGCCGCGCCGCCGCGTGAGCCGCAACGGCCGCACCGCACTCGGGGTCGTCGCCGCGGCGGTGGTGCTCGGCGCCGACCAGGCCAGCAAATACTGGGTGCTGCAGATCCTGCATCTGCCGGAGATCGGCCAGCTTCGGCTGCTGCCGGTGCTCAGCTTGACCATGGTGTGGAATCGCGGCGTCACCTTCGGCCTGCTCAACGGGTTCGGCGCCGGGGGGAGCGCGTGGGGAAGCTGGCTGCTCGCGGCCGTCGCGCTGGCCATCGTCGTGGCACTCGCCGCCTGGCTGCGCCGTGCCGAGGCGCGGCTGGTGGCGGTGGCGCTCGGCGCCATCGCCGGCGGCGCGGTCGGCAACGTCATCGACCGGCTGCGCTTCGGCGCGGTGGTGGATTTCATCCACGCGCACGCCTATGGATACTCCTGGTATGTGTTCAACGTGGCGGACGCGGCGATCGTCTGCGGCGTGGCGGCCCTGGTGCTGGACTCGCTGCTCCGGCCCGGCGGCACCCAGCGCGGCGACCAGCCCGGCAAACCGCGCGAGGACCGGCTTGCCGGGGTGCGCGCCCGCCGCTAAGGAGGCGGGCCCATGATGTCTCGCACCACGATCGCCATCGGACGCGTCCGGACCACGCTGGCACTCGGCTGTGCGCTGACGCTGGCCGGCTGCGGCGGCGACCCGATGCGCACCTTCGGCCTCTCCCGCGACGCGCCCGACGAGTTCCAGGTGACCACCCGCGCGCCGCTCTCGATGCCGCCGGACTTCAACCTGCGGCCGCCGACGCCCGGCGCGCCGCGGCCGCAGGAGCAGAGCGAGCGGCGGCAGGCGGAGGCGGCGCTGGCGCCGCAGCTGGAGCTGAGCGGCACCGCCAGCGCCGACAGCCCCGGCCAGGACGCGCTGGTCGCCGCCGCCGGGCCCGCCGCGCCCGGCGATATCCGCCAGCGCGTGGACCGCGAGGCCAGCCTCGACCGGCCGGGTGAGAGCTTCACCGACCGGCTGATGTTCTGGAAACCGGCGCCGCTGCCCGGCACCGTGGTCGATCCGACGCGCGAGGCGCAGCGGCTGCGCGAGAACGCCGCCCTCGGCCGCAGCGTCGAGGCCGGCGACACGCCGATCATCCAGCGCAAGAGCGGCGGCGGCTTCCTCGGCAACATCTTCTGACCCGCCCGCCTACTCCGGCCGGTCTTATTCTGAGCATTCGGCGCGGTCCGGCTTGACCGGCCCGGCTTAACCACAACGCCACGCCGCCTGCTATAGCTTTGCGCATGGACGCGAATCGCCTGGCCGCTGCGTCGCCCGGCCGCATCCGCCTGCTGCCGGAGGGGCTGGTCAACCGCATCGCCGCCGGCGAGGTGATCGAGCGTCCGGCGGCGGCGGTCAAGGAGCTGGTGGAGAACGCGCTCGACGCCGGCGCGCGCCGTGTCGCCGTGGCGCTCGAGGGCGGCGGCATCGACCGCATCGAGGTCACCGACGACGGTGCCGGCATGGACGCGGCCGAGCTGGCGCTCGCCGTGCAGCGCCACGCCACCTCGAAGCTCAGCGACGACGGACTGGTGCGGATCGCCACGCTGGGGTTTCGTGGCGAGGCGCTGCCAAGCATCGGCGCCGCCGCCCGCCTGGCCCTGGTCAGCCGGCCGGCGGGGGCGGCGCACGCCCATTCGATCCGGGTGGAGGGCGGCGCCGTCTCGTCGGTGGCGCCGGCGGCCGGCCCGCCCGGCACCAGCGCCGTGGTGCGCGACCTGTTCTTCGCCACACCGGCCCGCCGCGCCTTCCTGAAACACCCGCGCACCGAGGCCGGTCACGCCGAGGACGCAGTGCGCCGGCTCGCGCTGGCGGCCCCTGGGGTGGCGTTCCGGCTGGAGAGCGAGGGGCGCGTGGTGTTCGACCTGCCGGCGCAGGACCGCGCCGTTCGGGTCGCCGCGCTGCTCGGGCCCGAGGCGGACCTGCCCGTCGCGGCGGCGCGCGACGGTGTGCGGCTGGCCGGCTGCGCCGCACCGCCCAGCGTCACGCGCGCCAGCAGCCTCGCCCAGGCGCTGGTGGTGAACGGGCGGCCGGTGGCCGATCCGGTGCTGCGCACCGCGGTGCGGGTGGCGTATCGCGACGTCATCGCGCCTGGCCGGCACGCCGTGCTGGCGCTCTATCTCGACCTGCCGGCCGAGGCGCTGGACGTGAACGTGCACCCCGCCAAGGCCGAGCTGCGCTTCCGCGACCCGGCCGGGGTGCGCGGCCTGGTGATCGGCGCGCTGCAGGCGGCGCTGGGGCAGGGCGTGCGGGCGCCGGCGGCGCCGCGCGCCGGGCCGGGCCGCTTCGGCCTGCGCCTGGTGCCGCCACCGGCTCCCGCCGCGACGGGCCTGGCCGAGGCGCAGCTGCCGCTCGGCGCAGCCGCCGCGGTGCGCGCGCTGCCCGCCGCCGAGGGGGTCGCCGACCAGCCGCTGGGTGCGGCGGTCGTCCAGCTGCTGGACACCTACGTCGTCGCGGTCGGCGGCGATGGCGGGCTCGTGCTGGTCGATCAGCACGCGGCGCATGAGCGGCTGACGCACGAGGCGCTGCGCGCCCAGGCGCTGGCCGGCGGCGTGCGGTCGCAGCCGCTGCTGCTGCCGGCCGTTGTCGAGCTGGCGCCGGCCGAGGCGGCGCGGCTGCTCGCGCGGCAGGCCGAGCTGCGCGCGCTCGGCCTCGAGCTGGAGGCGTTCGGCCCCGGCGCGCTGCTGGTGCGCGCGCTGCCGGCGGCGCTCGGCGCGCCCGACCCGGCGCCGCTGCTGCGCGACCTCGCCGACGAGTTTTCCGAGATGGAGGAGGCGACCGCGCTGGCGGCGCGGCTCGACGCGGTGCTGGCCCGCCTCGCCTGCCACGGCTCGATCCGCGCCGGGCGACGGTTGAGCGGGCCGGAGATGGACGCGCTGCTGCGCCGTATGGAGGCCACCCCCCGCGCCGCCACCTGCAGCCACGGCAGGCCGACCGTGCTGAAGCTCGGCCGGGCGGAGCTGGAGCGGCTGTTCGGACGGCGGTAGAGCAGGATCGTCCTCTCGCGCAGGACAAGGGAGCGGTTTGCGTCTCGCTTGAACGGCACCGGCGCGCGGGCGCAGGATGCGTCGCCCCCGAACCGCAGCAAAATGCCGCTCGTGAACACGCGAACCGTCTTCGCCTGCCTGCTCGCCGCTTCGCTGCTGCTCGCCGCGCCGGCGGCGCCGGCGCAGGACCACCCCTCCGCCGAGCATCCGGCCCCCGAGCATCCGGCCGCCGAGCGTGGGCATCCGGGCCCGGGCGTGCTCGGCTTGCTGCCGGCGGATTCCGTCACGACGCACAGCATCGCCCTTGCCGGCCGCACCCTCGCCTACACGGCGACCGCCGGCACCCTGCCGCTCTATGACGAGCACGCCGAGCGCATCGCGCTGGTGTACTACACCGCCTATGTCGCGAAGGGCGCCGACCCGGCGACGCGGCCGGTCACCTTCGCCTTCAACGGCGGGCCGGGCGCCGGCTCGGCCTACCTGCATCTCGGCCTCGTCGGCCCGCGCATCGTCGATTTCGGCCCGGATGGCGGCGGGGCGACGGCGCCGAAGCTGCGCGACAATGCCGAGACCTGGCTCGATTTCTCCGACCTCGTGCTGATCGACCCGATCGGCACCGGCTGGAGCCGCACCGCCAATCCCGACGACGGCAAGAAATTCTGGGGCGTGCGCCAGGACGCGCAGGCGATGGCTAAGGTGGTGGCGCTGTACATCGCCCGCAACGGCCGCGCCGCCGCGCCGAAATACCTGCTCGGCGAGAGCTACGGCGGCATGCGCGCGCCGAAAGTCGCGCAGGCGCTGCGCGCCGACCAGGGCGTGATGGTCTCCGGCCTCGTTCTGCTCTCGCCGCTGCTGGATGGCGGGTTTTCCTGGGACTACGCGCTCGGCGCGGCGCTGGAGCTGCCCTCCCTCGCCGCGGCGGAGATGGAGCGCACGCACAGCTATGACGCCGGAAAACTGCCGGAGATCGAGCATTTCGCGCTGACCGACTTTCTGACCACGCTGGCCGCGGCGCCGCCCGACGATCCCGCAAAGAGCCCGGTCTTCGCCCGCGTCGCCGCGCTGACCGGCCTGCCGCCCGACCTGGTCGCGCGCAACCGCGGCTTTCTGCGCAATCTCTATGTCAAGCACTCGGACGACCCGGCGCACGAGCTTGTCAGCCGCTACGACGCGGCCTTCGCGGTCGGCGATCCGTTCTTCGACTATGACGGGGCGCGCGGCTCCGACCCGATCCTGGACGGCTATACCCGCGCCTTCGGCGGCGCCTTCGTCGGCTATGCGCGCGACGAGCTGGGTTTCAAGACCGACATCACCTACGAGCTGCTGTCGCCGCAGGTCGGCCACAACTGGGACTGGAACCAGCACGGGCCATGGGACGCGGTGAGCGTGGCCGGCGATCTGCGCGAGTTGCTGGCCTACGAACCGGGACTGCGCGTGCTAGTGGCGCACGGCACCAGCGACATCCAGACCCCGTACGCGATCAGCCGCTACGTGCTCGATCACCTGCAAAAGCTCGGCGCCCCGGACCGGGTGCAGCTGAAGCTCTACTCGGGCGGGCACATGGTCTATCTGCGCGAGGCCTCGCGCCTCGCCTTCTCGGCCGACGCCAGGGCTTTTTACGCGGAGTAGCGCCCCCCACATACCCCGGCACAGCCGCCGCGGAGGGAGAGCATGTCGTGGTTGACCAGGGCCCCGGCCCCGGACGCAGAGAACTATGAGGTCGCCCACAGCGACGAGGAGTGGCGCGCCCAGCTCACGCCCGAGCAGTTCCGCGTGCTGCGCAAGCACGGCACGGAGCGCCCCGGATCGAGCCCGCTCAACGCCGAGCACCGGCCAGGCCGGTTCCTCTGCGCCGGCTGCGGCCAGTCGCTGTTCGACGCGCACGAGAAATTCGACAGCGGCACCGGCTGGCCGAGCTTCACCGGGCCGCTGCCGCAGGCGATCGCGACGACCGAGGACCGCAGCCTGTTCACGATGCGCACCGAGGTGCATTGCCGGCGCTGCGGCGGCCATCTCGGCCACGTGTTCGAGGACGGGCCGGCGCCGAGCGGCCTGCGCTACTGCATGAACGGCGCCGCCATGCGCTTCGAGCCGGCAGGTTGACCACCGGTTAAGCGGCGAAACTGCTACGCTCCTGGGGTGTTGCTCTCTGACGAGCCATGACGACCTACGACACCGGCGCCGAAACGCCCGCCGAGGCGGGCGTCATCCTGACCCGCGATCTCCTGCTCGACGACTCGCTGCAGCGGATGGTCACCCGCGCCGCGCCGGGGGTGCAGTGGTGGAGCGAGGCCGAGCGGGCGCATTCGCTCGCTTCCACCCTGGCGCTGCGGCCGCTGCCGCATGACGGGGTTTGGCTGTTCGCCTACGGCTCGCTGATCTGGAACCCGACGATCCACTTCGCCGAGCGGCGCGTCGCGCGCATCCGGGGCTGGCACCGCGCCTTCTGCCTGGCGACCGCGGCGGGACGGGGCACGCCCGAGAATCCCGGCCTCGTGCTCGGCATGGACCGCGGCGGCACCTGCACCGGCTGTGCGTTCCGCATCGCCGAAGCCGATGTGACCGCCGAGCTGGCCGTGCTGTGGCGGCGGGAGATGCTGGCCGGCAGCTACGTGCCGCGCTGGCTGACGGTGCGGGCGCTGGACGGCACGCCCTTCGCCCGGGCGATCGCCTTCACGATCGACCGCGCGCGGCCGAGCTACGCAGGCGCGCTGACCGAAGCGGAGACGGTGCGCCGCCTGGCGACCGCCCGGGGCGCGCTCGGCAGCGGCGCCGAATACCTGTTCCGCACCCGCGACGGCCTGCGCAGCCTCGGCCTGCGCGACCGCACCGTCGAGCACCTGGCCGACCAGGTGGCTGCCGCCCAGGCTGGCGCGGCCTGAGCTTGCCTCCGGCGCTCGCGACGCCGTGACGGCGCCGGACATCCGTCTGTAACAAAGCCCGTCGAGGATGCAGGCGGCGCGCCGGCGGCAATCGGCCTATAGAGGGCCGCGCTGCCGCCGGCGGCGCGGCGGCAAGCCGGTAGAGTTGGAAACACGGAACGATGTCTCTCAGCCTGCCGGAGACCGCCGGGTCGGCCAGGCCGGCATGATCAGTCCGGCATGATCCGCCCGGCATGATCCGCCGCCTGCGCCGCGCCGGCCTGGCCGGGGCGTGCGCCGCCCTGCTGGCCGGCTGCAATCTGGGGCCGCACTACGCGCGGCCGCGGCTGGAAATCCCCGCCGCCTTCCGCGCCACCCCGGCGACGGCGGCCGCCGCCTGGCCGGCGCCCGACTGGTGGCGCGCCTTCGGCTCCGCGGAACTCGATGCGCTGATGCAGGCGGCCGAGGTGCAGAACTTCGACATCGCCGCCGCGATCGCCCGGGTGCGCCAGGCCGACGCCCAGGTGCGCATCGCCGGCGCGCCGCTGCTACCGGCCGTCAGCGCCACCGGCAGCGACACCTGGAGCAAGGCGTCCACCCAGCGCGGCGGGTCCGGCTTCTCGAGCTTCGGCGGACGCGGCAGCGATCAGTCGCGCGAATACAGCCTGGCGCTGAACGTCAGCTATGAGCTCGATTTCTGGGGCAAGAACCGCGCCGCGCTGCAGGCGGCACGCGCCACCGCGCTGTTCAGCCGCTTCGACCAGCAGACCGTCGCGCTCACCGTGCTCGCCGGCGTTGCCACCAGCTACTTCACGGCGCTCGCGCTGCAGGACCGCCTGGCGGTCGCCGAGCGCAACCTCGCCGACGCGAACGACAGCCTGAACGTGATCCGCGGCCGGCTGTCGGTCGGCACGGCGACCGCGCTCGACCTCGCCCAGCAGGAGGCGCTGGTCGCCGGCGTGCGCGCCAGCATCCCGGCGCTGCGCAGCCAGCTCGAGCAGGAGGTGATCGGGCTCGGCATCCTGGTCGGCCGGCCGCCGGAGGCGATCCAGATCGCCGCGGGCACCCTGAACGCCATGCCGCTGCCGGTCGTCGTCCCCGGGCTGCCCAGCGCGCTGCTCGCCCGCCGCCCGGACGTCGCCGCCGCCGAGGCGCAGTTGATCGCGGCGAACGCCAACATCCGGTCCGCCCGCGCCGCCTTCTTTCCCTCGATCCAGCTCACCGGCTCCGGCGGCTGGCAGAGCCTGGCGCTGACCACGCTGTTCGGGCCGGGCGCCACCGCCGCTTCGCTTGCCGGCAGCTTCACCCAGACCCTGTTCGACAACGGCCTGCTCGCCGGCCAGCTCGGCAACGCGAAGGGCCGCTACGACGAGCTGCTCGCCGACTACCGCAAGGCCGTGGTGCAGGCCTTCACCGACGTGGAGAACGCGCTGACCGCGCTGCGCTATGCGACCGAGCAGGAGGCGCTGGAGCGCGACGCGGTGGCGACCGCCCAGCGCGCCGCCGACATCGCCCGCGCCCAGCTCGCCGCCGGCACGGTCGACGTCACCACCGTGCTCACCGCCGAGCAGACGCTGTTCACCGACGAGGATACGCTGGCGCAGGTGCGGCTGGCGCGCTTCGACGCTCTGGTGAACCTGTACAAGGCGCTCGGCGGCGGCTGGCAGCAACCGACGGAGACTGCCTCGGAATGAACGAAATCCTCGTAGAGCCTCGGACCCGCCCGTCCGTCAGGGAGGCGCCGATCCGCACCGTGACGCGCCGCCGCGCGGTCGCCGGCCTGCTCGCGCTGCTGGTGCTCGCCGTCATCGTTTACGCGGTGGTGCGGCCCGCCGCGACGCCGACCGGCAGGGCGCGCAACGGCGCCGGCCAACCGATCCCGGTGCTGGTCGCCGCGGCGCAGCAGCAGGACGTGCCGATCTACCTGGACGGGCTCGGCACCGTGGTGGCCTACAACACCGTCACCGTGCGGCCGATGATCGACGGGCCGCTGACCGAAGTCGACTTCCGCGAGGGCCAGGACGTGCGTGTCGGCGACGTGCTGGCGCGCATCGATCCGCGGCCCTACCAGGCGACCCTCGACCAGGCGGTCGCGAAGAAGGCGCAGGACGAGGCGAGCCTCGCCAACGCGAAGCTCGATCTCGCGCGCTACGTGAAGCTCGCGGCCACCGCCTACACCTCGGCGCAGACCGCCGATACCCAGCGCGCCACGGTCGCGCAGGACGAGGCACAGGTGAAGCAGGACCAGGCGAGCATCGACAGCGCCCGCACGCAGCTCAGCTACACCACGATCGTGGCGCCGATCAACGGGCGCACCGGCATCCGCCAGGTCGATGTCGGCAACATCGTGCACACCACCGACAGCAACGGCCTGGTGGTGATCGCCACGCTGCAGCCGATCTCCGTCATCTTCACGCTGCCCCAGCAGGACCTGCCGCAGGTGACCGCCGCGATGCAGGCGGCCAAGCCCGAGGTGCTGGCGATGCCCCAGGGCGACCCCCAGGGCGATGCCCAGGACGCCACCGCGCGGGTGCTGGACACCGGCCGGCTGGAGGTGGTGGACAACCAGGTCGATCCCGCGACCGGCACGATCAAGCTGAAGGCCACCTTCCCGAACCCGAAGCTGGCGCTATGGCCCGGCGGCTTCATCGATGTCCGGCTGCACGTGCGGACCGAGCGCAACGCCATCACCGTGCCGCCCGTCGCCATCCAGCGCGGGCCGGCGGGCGACTACGTCTACGTGCTCGATGCCGGCGATACCGTGAGCCGGCGCACGGTGACGGTCGGGCACGAGGATCTGCAGGCCTCCATCGTCACCGACGGTCTGAAGCCGAGCGAGCAGGTGGTGGTGGACGGGGCCTCGCGCCTGACCGACAAGGCGCACGTCACCGTCGGCGACCAGAACGCGACGCCGGGCACGGCGCCGACCGCCGAGCAGCACCGCCGCACGCCGGAGTCCGCCACCCGCCAGGGGCGGCATCGACCCGGCGCGAGCTGAGCGCATGAACATCTCCGCGCCCTTCATCGCCCGGCCGATCGCGACCTGCCTGCTCGCCGTCGCCGTGCTGCTGGCCGGCGCGCTCGGCTATCGCGCGCTGCCGGTCTCGTCGCTGCCGGAGGTGGACTTCCCGACCATCGAGGTCACCACCCAGCTTCCCGGCGCCAGTCCCGACACCGTCGCGACGCTGATCACCGCCTCGCTGGAACGGCAGTTCGGGCAGATTCCCGGCCTGGCCAGCATGATCTCCATCAGCTCGCAGGGTACCAGCCAGATCACGCTGCAATTCGACCTGACGCGCGACATGGACAGCGCCTCGCAGGACGTGCAGGCCGCCATCAACGCGGCGGCCGGCACGCTGCCGACCAACCTGCCGTACCCGCCCGTCTATTCGAAGGTGAACCCCGCCGACGCACCGATCCTGACCTTGGCGCTCACCTCCGACGCCATCACCATCGACCGCGTCAGCGACGCCGCCGACACGCTCCTGCAGCCGAAACTCAGCCAGATCGACGGCGTCGGCAAGGTCACCGTCGAGGGCGGGCTGCGGCCCGCCGTGCGCGTGCGCATCGACCCGGCGCGGCTCTCCGCCTACGGGCTCGGCATGGAGGACGTGCGCACCGCCGTCGCCAATTCCAACGTGGACGGCGCCAAGGGCGGCTTTGACGGCCCGCGCGAGGCCTTCGCGCTCGGCGCCAACGACCAGCTCGTCTCGCCGGACGCCTATCGCGGTCTCGTCATCGCCTGGCGCAACGGCGCCGCCGTGCGGCTCTCCGACGTCGGCACCGTGGTCGGCGGCGTCGAGAACGACCGCGTCGGCGCCTGGTACCAGGGCACGCCGGCGGTGATCCTCGACATCCAGCGCCAGCCCGGCGCCAACATCGTGCAGACGGTGGAGCACCTGAAGCAGGCGCTGCCGCAATTGCAGCGCGCCATTCCCGCCGCGATCAAGCTGGCCATCGTCACTGACCGCACGGAGACCATCCGCGCCTCGGTCGCCGACGTGCAGTTCACGCTGGTGCTGGCGACCGTGCTGGTGGTGCTGGTGATCTTCCTGTTCCTGCGCTCGCTGCGCGCCACCATCATCCCCGGCATCGCGCTGCCGCTCTCGCTCGTCGGCACGTTCGGCATCATGTCGCTGTGCGGCTACAGCCTGGACAACCTGTCGCTGATGGCGCTCACCGTCGCCACCGGCTTCGTCGTGGACGACGCCATCGTCGTGCTGGAGAACATCAGCCGGCACATGGAGAACGGCGTACCGCGCCTTGAAGCCGCGCTCCGGGGCGCGCGCGAGGTCGGCTTCACCGTGCTCTCGATCAGCCTCAGCCTGATCGCGGTGTTCCTGCCGATCCTGCTGATGGGCGGCATCGTCGGACGC
>JAFAYA010000060.1 GCA_019240635.1 Acidisphaera sp.
GCGCGCGGTGGCGAATCGCGTCGTGTTCATGGCGGACGGCGAGATCGTCGAGGAGGCGCCGCCCGACGAGTTCTTCTCGGCGCCGAAACGCCGAAGGACGCAGGCCTTCCTCGGCCAGCTGCTGAAGCACTGAGGGTCCAACCGATGAAGCTCATCTACGTGCTGAACGGGCCGAATCTCAACCTGCTTGGCGAGCGCGAGCCCGAGATCTACGGCCGCACCACACTCGACGAGATCAGGCAGAACTGCGAGGCGCGGGCCGCCTCGCTCGGCCTGGAGATCGACTTCCGCCAGACGAATTTCGAGGGCGAGCTTGTCGAGAGCGTGCACCAGGCTCGCCGCGCCGCCGCCGGGATCATCATCAACCCGGCCGGCTATACCTTCACCTCGATCGCGCTGCTGGACGCGCTGAAGATGTTCGACGGCCCCAAGATCGAGCTGCACATCAGCAATGTGCACACGCGGGAGAGCATCTACCACAACTCGCTGGTCTCCCGCACCGCGACCGGGATCGTCATCGGTTTCGGCGCGTTCGGCTATGAGCTGGCGCTCGAGGCGATGCGGCGCCTGGTCCCGGCGTGACGCGGCGGCTTGCGCTGCTGGGTGCCGGGCTGATCGGCCGCGAGCACGCGGCACTGGTCGCGGCGCATCCAGGCGCCGAACTCGTCGGCATCGCCGATACGTCGCCGGCCGCCCGGGAGCATGCTTCCGCGCTGGGCGTGCCGTTCTGCGCCGACTACGCGTCCATGCTGGACCAGGTCCGCCCGGACGGCGCGATCGTCGCGCTGCCCAACCACCTGCATGTTCCGGCCGGGCTTGCCTGCGTTGAGCGAGGCATTCCGTGCCTCGTCGAGAAGCCCGTCGCCGAAAGTGTCGAGGCGGCGCAGCGACTGGTCGCCGCCAGCGAACGGCGCGGCGTCCCCGTCCTCGTCGGCCACCACCGCCGCCACAGCCCCGACATCAGCGAAGCGCGCCGGATCGTGCGGGACGGTCTGCTCGGCGACCTCGTGGCGGTGAACGGCATGTGCTGGTTCGACAAGCCGGACGCGTATTTCGAGGCCGAGTGGCGCCGCGGCGAAGGCGGCGGGCCGCTGCTGATCAACCTCATCCACGACGTCGACACGCTGCGCTTCATCTGCGGCGAGATCGACAGCGTGTGCGCCTTCACGGCGAACGCCGTGCGCGGCTTTCCGGTCGAAGACACGGCGGGGCTGGCGATCCGCTTCGAGTCCGGCGTGCTCGGCACGTTCAGCGTCAGCGACGCGGTGGCCTCGCCCTGGTCGTGGGAGTTCACCTCGGCGCAGGCGCTCTACTTCCCGCACCAGCCCGGCGCCTACCTGTTCTTCGGCGGGCGCACCGGATCGCTCTCGGTTTCCGACATGTATCTCTGGCGTCACGCGGATACCGGTGGCCATTGGCAGGACCCGCTGATACGCGAACACCGGCCGCTCGACCGATCGCGGGCCTATGTCAACCAGCTCGAGCATTTTCTCGCCGTGATCGCCGGGACAGCCACGCCCGCCATCACGGCACGGGACGGCATGCTCACCTTGGCGGCGACCCTCGCCGTCGCAGCCTCCGCCCGCGATCACCGGACCGTGTCGGTTCGAGAGATCGCGGCGCCCTGATCCTGAGAACACGGATGCAACGGCGCTTCTCGCTCTCCTTTCTCACCTGCCTCGACGCCCCGCCGCCGGCGGCGATCCGGACCGCCGCCGAGACCGGCTATGACTTCGTCGGCCTGCGCATGCTGCCCGCCAATCCGGGCGGCATCGCGTTCCGCCTGATGGAGGAGCCTGCGCTGCTCGCGCAGACGCTGTCCGCGCTCGATGAAACCGGCGTGCGGGTCTTCGACATGGAGATCGTCCGCATCGGGCCCGACTTCTCGGCCGCCGCCCACGAGCCGTTCCTCGTGACGAGCGCCCGCCTGCGCGCGCGCTCCATCCTGGTCGCCGGCGACGATCCGGACGAGGCGCGCCTGACCGCCTCTTTCGCCGCGTTCTGCCAGGCGGCTGCCCCCTACGGGCTATCCGCCGACCTCGAGTTCATGCCGCAATCGCAGGTGCACGATGCGCGCGCGGCCCTGCGCATCCTCGCGGCGGCCGAACAACCCAACGCGGCGATCATCGTCGATGCGCTGCATGTGTCGCGCTCGCGCACGCCGCTCGGCGATATCGCCGCGATCCCGCGCAGCCGGATGAACTACGCCCAGATCTGCGACGGCCCGGCAGAGATCCCGCAGACGCTCGATGGCCTGAACCACGCGGCGCGGCGGGAGCGCCTTCTCCCCGGCGACGGGGCGATCGATCTGGTCGGCCTGTTCGCGACGCTCCCCGCCGACCTGCCGGTCAGCGTGGAGATACCGAACGAAACGCAGGCGCCGGCGCTGGGACCGCGCGAGTGGGCGCGGCGCGCGCTCGCGGCATCGAAGGAGGTCCTGGCCCGCGCCGACGCGCGGCGGGCCGCCGCAATCCGCCCATGACGGCATGGGACAGCGAGGTCGACCTGCTCGTGCTCGGCGCCGGCGCCGGCGGGATGACGGCCGCGCTGGTCGCTGCGCTGGAAGGGCTGGACGTGCTGCTCTGCGAGAAGACGGCGATGGTCGGCGGCATCACCGCCACCTCGGCCGGCACCGTCTGGATCCCCGGCACCAGCCAGAGCGTGCGTGCGGGCGTTCCCGATTCGATCGATCGCGCGCGGCAGTATCTCGGCTCGGTGCTCGGCACCCGCGCGAATGCCGGTCGGCTGGAGGCGTTCCTGCAAGCGGGGCCGCAGGCGATCGATGACCTCGAAACGCGAACCGAGGTGAAGTTTGCGGCGGCGTTGGCCCACCCCGATTATCTCGCCAACCATCCGGGCGCGGCATACGGCGGCCGCGCGCTCGCGCCGCTGCCGTTCGACGGCCGCAGATTGGGTGCCGATTTCGACCGGGTCCGCCCGCCGCGTCCGGAGTTCCTGGTGCTCGGCGGCATGATGGTCAGCCGTGCCGACATCCCGGCCTTGCTCGCGCCGTTTCGCTCCTGGTCGAACGCCGTGCACGTGACGCGGCTGCTGGCGCGCCATGGGCTGGACCGTCTGCGGCACCGGCGCGGGACGCGTCTCGTCATGGGGAACGCGCTGGCTGCCCGTCTGCTGTACAGCCTGCGCCGTGCCGCCGTGCCGATCAGCTTCGAGACCGCCCTGGCCGAGCTTGTGCAGGAGAGGGGCGGCGTCACCGGCGCAATCATCGAGGGTCGCGCAGGCCGCCGTGCGATCCGCGCCCGCCGTGGCGTCGTGCTCGCGACGGGCGGGTTCGCCCGGGACGCGCGGCTGCGCGAGCAGTTGTTTCCCCCCGCTGTGCGGCCCTACTCGCTGGCGCCCGAGGACAACACCGGTGACGGCGTGAACGCGGCCTTGCGCAGCGGAGCGGCGCTGGACGGCGGGTCCGAGAATGCGGGGCTGTGGATGCCGTGCTCGATCCGGCGGCACAAGGACGGCACCGTCGCCCTGTTCCCGCACATCGTGCTCGATCGCGCCAAGCCGGGATTGATCGCGGTCAACGCTTCCGGCCGGCGCTTCGTGAACGAGGCGGACAGCTACCATGACTTCGTCACCGCGATGCTGGAGGCCGACCGCATCACGCCGAGCGTGCCCGCCTATCTCATCTGCGACCGGAGCTTCATCAGGGATTATGGCATCGGCCTGGTGCACCCCCGCACGCGGAGCCTGTCCGCCTTCATCGAGGACGGCTATCTCGTGCAGGCGCCGGCGCTGCGCGCGCTCGCCGGCAAGATCGGCGTGGACGCTGACGGGCTGGAGGCGACCGTCGCGCAGCACAATGAAGATGCCCGCGCCGGCGCCGACCAGGCGTTCGGCAGGGGCAGCAGCGACCTGAACCGCGTCAACGGCGACGCGTCGAACAAGCCCAATCCCTGCATGCGGCCGATCGGTCCCGGCCCATTCTACGCGGTTGCCGTTTGGCCCGCGGACCTCGCGACCAGCGCGGGGCTCCGCGCCGACGATGACGGCCGGGTCCTCGGTCCGGACGGGCAGCCCATCCCCGGTCTTTTCGCGTGCGGCAACGACATGGCCTCGATATTCCGCGGCACCTATCCCGGCCCCGGCACCACTCTGGGCCCCGCAATGGTGTTCGGCTGGCGGATCGCCATGCGCGCCGCGCACGGCGGCTCAGGATCGGCCATCGATGCGGGCCGAGGCGGCCGGCGACCCGGGTCCGTGGCGGCAGTCATCGAGCGCCAAGCTTCGGCACCGAGGACGGCGCGGTAGACTCTACGCCCGCACCGAGGCCGGCCAGCGGGTGAAGTGACCAACATCGAACCGGCGGTTTCGTGCGGCGATCAGGTCCGTGCACCGGCGCCGGGCCGCCGTTCAGAAGACCCGCACGTTGGAGGGAGCGCAGGTGAGCGTGATCGGCTGCCCCTTCTGGACGGAGACCGCGGGATCGTGCTGCGGCAGCCGGACGGACAGCGGCGCACCCCAGGACGTGGTGACCGCAAGCTGGGTGTATTCGCCGAGATAGGTCGTGTCGGTCACCGTGCCCCTGAGCATGGCGGCCGCCTCGCTCCCGTCGTGCAGGCGGAAGTGGTCGGGTCGGATCATGATCGCGACGTCTTCCTTGGCCGGGGCAAGCCTGTCGAGGGACACCCCTCTGATCGCCGTCCCGTCGGGCAGGCGGATGCTTCGATCAGCCCCGGACAGCGTGCCCTCGAAAAAATTCGAGTTGCCGATGAAGCCGGCGACGAAGCGCGAGGCCGGCTTCTCGTACAGATCGTGCCCGGTGCCGATCTGCTCGATGCGGCCGGCGTTGAACAGCGCGATGCGGTCGGACAGGCGCAGCGCCTCCTCCTGGTCGTGCGTCACGTACATGATCGTGACGCCGGTCTCGTTGTGGATGCGCTTGATCTCGAACTGGATCTCTTCACGCAGCTTCTTGTCGAGCGCGGACAGCGGCTCGTCCATCAGCAGGATCGGCGGATTGTAGGCGAGCGCGCGAGCGAGTGCGACGCGCTGCTGCTGGCCGCCGGACATCTGTGCGGGCATGCGGTCCGCCATGCTCTCGAGCCGGACGAGCTTCAGCATCGCGGCGACCCTGGCATCGACCTCCGCCTTCGGCCGGCGACGCACGCGCAGCGGGAAGGCGACGTTGTCGGCCACGCTCAGATGCGGAAACAGCGTGTAGCGCTGGAACACCATGCCGATGTTGCGCTTGTTCGACGGCACGTCGAGCAACGATTTTCCGTTCAGCAGGATGTCGCCCTTCGTCGGCTCGAGGAAGCCGGCGACGGCGTAGAGCGTGGTGCTCTTGCCCGAGCCGGACGGCCCCAAAAAGGTGATGAACTCGCCCTCGGCGATGTCGAGCGTGACGTCCTGCACGGCGACGACGGCGCCGTAGGTCTTCTCGATGCCTTGGACGGACAGGAATGGCCTGGTCATGCGGGCTTGCCCCTGCGGAAGAAGGCGGCGATGACCATCAGCAGCACGGTCAGCGCGACCAATACGGTTGAAACGGCGGCGATCACGGGCGAAAGGTCCTGCTGCAGCGTGGAAAAGATGCGCACGGGCAGCGTCTGCAGGTCGGGGCTGCTCATGAAGATGGCGACGACGACCTCGTCCCACGACGCGAGGAACGAGAAGATCGCGGCGCCGAACAGGCCGGCCTTGATCGCCGGCAAGGTCACGCGCAGCTTGGCCTCCAGCGGGGATGCGCCGCACAGCACGGCGGCGTCCTCGATGCTCTTGTCGAACCCTTCGAGCGCGTTGCAGATCGAGATGATCGCGAAGGGCAGCGCGATCACCAGGTGGGCGATCACGAAGCCGATGAAGGTGCCGTTGAGCTGCAGGCGCAGGAACAATGCGTAGAGCGCGACGGCGAACACCACGACGGGCATCACCATCGGCGTCATGAACACCGCGCGCAGCGTCTCCCGGCCGCGGAACCGTCCGCGCGTCAGGCCGAAGGACGCCATCAGCCCGAGCAGGGTCGCGACGATCGCGACGACGATCGCGATCTCGGCGCTGGTCGCGAACGACGCCAGCCAGTCGGGATCGTTGAACAGGTCGGTGTACCAGTGCAGTGTCCAGGATGGCGGCGGGAACTGCAGGTAGCGCGACGAGCCGAACGACAGCAGCACGATGACGATCACCGGCAGCAGCAGGAAGGCGCCGACCAGGACGGCGATGCCCGAAAGCACCGCGCGCAATGCGCCGAGGCGGTCGAAATCGAGCAGCATGGGTTTACTCCACCTCGCCTGCGGCGCGGATGCCGAAGAAGCGGAACTGGATCGCGTAGATGCCGAGCGAGACGACCAGCAGGATCAGCGCCGCGGCGCCGGCCAGCCCCCAGTTCAGCAGCGACTGCACGAGCTGGGCGATCAGCTCGGCGAGCATCATGTTGGACGTGCCGCCGAGCAGCGCCGGCGTCACGAAGTAGCCGAGCGACATCACGAACACCATCAGCACGCCGGCGCCGATGCCTGAGGCGACCAGCGGCACGAAGACGCGCGTGAACACCTGCAGGCGGCCGGCGCCGCACAGGGAGGCCGCGCGGAACGTCGCGGGATCGAGGCTGCGGATCGTGCCTTGCAGCGGCAGCACCATGAACGGCAGCATGATGTAGGTCATGCCGATCGTGACGCCGATCAGGTTGTTGATCAGCGGCAACGGCGCGGCGATGACGCCCCAGCTCATCAGCGTCTTGTTGATGAGGCCGGTGCGCTGCAGCAGCACCATCCACGCGTAGGTCCTGTTCACCAGGTTCGTCCACATCGACAGGATGATCACGGCGAACAGCAGCGACGCCCAGCGGCGCGGCGCGACGGCGAGGAACC
>JAFAYA010000001.1 GCA_019240635.1 Acidisphaera sp.
GCGAGGTCCTGCGCCCCGTTTGGCCGCGCGGATTGGAAGAACGTGTAGGACAGCGTGATCTGGTCGACGTCCCGCGTGCCGGGATTCGCCGCGATCTTCGGATCGACGAAGAACTCAACCGGCATCTCCACGGTCTGGTGTGCGCCCAGCCGCTCCTCGGTGAAGCAGAAGCACTCGATTTTCTTGAAGTAGATGCCTGCCTTGTCCGGCGTTACGTTGAACGTCGCGTGGCCGACGATGTCGTGGTCCGACAGGTTCTGCGCCTCGAAGAACGCCGGCACCTGCTCGCCCAGGTGCACGCGCACCGAGCGCTGCACCGGCACGAAGCGCCAGGGCAGGCCGGGCGCCACGTCGGTGTTGAAAAACACGGTGACCACGCGGTCCGATACCGTCGCGGTGTCCGCCATCGCCCGCTGCGTCGTGCCGCCCGCCCCGGTGACTGAGCAGAACAGCCGGTACAGCGTCACCGAAAAGGACACGAGCGTGGTCATCACGCCGATTGCCAGAAGCAATCCGGCGAGGGTGGCGTAGCGGCGCAGGCGCGTTCGATCCACTTGTCCGGCAACTCCAGGCGGGGAATGCGGGACGCCAGGTGCTCCCCGCTCAGCTCTCCAGTTCGCTGTCCCAGTACAGGTAGTCCCGCCAGCTCTGATGCAGGTAGTTGGGCGGGAAGGCGCGGCCGTTTTCCTGCAACTCCCAGGTGGAGGGCCGGCGCGGCGCCTTGCGCGGGTACATCCGGCACTCCCGCGGCAGGCGCGAGCCTTTGCGCAGGTTGCAGGTGCCGCAGGCGGTTACGACGTTCTCCCAGGTGGTGCGTCCGCCGCGGCTGCGCGGCACCAGGTGGTCGAACGTCAGGTCCGGGGCCGGCGCCCGGGCGGCGCAGTACTGGCAGCAGAAGGCGTCGCGCAGGAACACGTTGAACCGGGTGAAGGCCGGCTTGCGCGAAGCCGGGATGTAGTCCTTCAGCGCAATCACGCTCGGCAGGCGCAGTCGCAGGCTCGGCGAACGGACCTCGGTGTCGTACTCGTTCAGCACCGATACGCGGTCCAGGTAGACTGCCTTCACCGCGTCCTGCCACGACCAGACGGAGAGCGGAAAGTAGGAGAGCGGACGGAAATCCGCGTTGAGGACCAGCGCGGGAAAATGCTGTCCGCCGTCGGGCAAGCGCCGCTCCTTCTCCGGCGGGCCCAATGGCCGGTGGGTCGTGCCTCGACGCCGGCCCCAGAGTTAGTGCACCGCAAAAGACCGGGGCGGTTATCGCAGACTCGGTATCGCGCCGCAAGCCGCCGGGCCGGCCGTCATCGGACGGTCAAACGGCGAAGGCTCGGCGCAGGAAGCCGATCGCCGCGGTCATCCCGGCCTCGTCGATGCTGTGGTCCAATCCGGGGCACCACAGCGATTCCACCGGCACGCCGGCCGCGCGCAGCGCCCGCTCGGCATCCCGCGAGCGGTCGATCGGCACCACGTCGTCCAGCTCGCCATGCACCAGCAGCACGGGGGTATGCCCGGTGATCTCGCGCTCGAGGCCAGCCGTGCCCAGCAGCGCGCCGGAGAACGCCAGCACCGCGCCCAGCGGCGTGCCGTGCCGCAGCCCGGCGTGCAGCACCATCATCGCACCCTGGCTGAACCCCAGCAGCGCGCAGTCCGTCGCGGAGAGATTCAACCGGACCAGCTCGGCGTCGATGAACTGCCCGAGCAGCGGCGCGGCCCGGCGCACGCCGGCTTCCAGCACCGCCGGCGTGTGGTCGGCCATGCTGAACCACTGCCGGCCGAATTCCGGTGTCTCCTCGTACGGCTCGGCGGCGTGTGGGAAGACAAAAGCTGCGTCAGGCAGCCCCTGCGCGAGCACCGGCGCCAGGTCGATCAGCGCGTTGCCGTCGGCGCCGAGGCCGTGGCAGAGCACCACCAGCTGCCGCGCGGGGCCGCCCGAGCGCGGGGCCCGGCGTGGTCCGTCGAGCGCTGCCATACCGCTCTCCTGTTGCGTCCGGTCGGGATAGCGTCTCCGGTGCACCGATGTCCATCGTCACGCGGTTCGCGCCGAGCCCAACCGGTGCGCTGCATCTCGGCCATGCGCACGCGGCGCTGCTCGCCAACACGCTGGCGCGGCGTGCCGGCGGGCGCTTCCTGCTGCGCCTCGAGGACATCGACCCCGGCCGCTGCCGGCCCGAATATGCGGCAGGTATCGAGGAGGACCTGGCCTGGCTCGGCCTGCGCTGGGACGGCCCGGTGCGCGTGCAGTCCCGGCATTTTCCGGACTACGCGGCGGCGCTCGAGCGGCTGGCGGGGAGGGGGCTTCTGTATCCGTGCTTCTGCACGCGGGCCGACATCTCGCGCGAGGTGGCGCAGGCCGCCCACGCGCCGCAGGCGTCGCACGCCCGGCACGCACCGGACGGCGTCCCGCTCTATCCGGGCACGTGCCGGATGCTTGCGCCGAACGAACGCGCCGCACGCATCGCCGGCGGCATGCGCTACGCGGTGCGCCTCGACATCGCGCGCGCACTCGCCGCGGTTCCGGAAAAGCTGGTCTTTGACGAAGGCGGCGTGCTGCACCCCTGCGATCCCGCCCGCTTCGGCGACGTGGTGCTGGCCCGCAAGGACGCGCCGGCGAGCTACCATCTCTGCGTCACTCATGACGACGCGGTGCAGGGCGTCAGCCTGGTCACGCGCGGAGAAGATCTGCGTCCCGCAACCGACCTGCACCGGTTGCTCCAGACGCTGATGGGCTGGCCCGCGCCGCGCTACATCCATCACAAGCTGCTGACCGACGCGAGCGGCCGCCGCCTCGCCAAGCGCGACCGCGCCGCCAGCTTGCGCGACCTGCGCGCGCAGGGACTGACGGCGGCAGAGGTGCGCGCGCTTGCGGGGTTTCCGGACTGATATTGCGATCGGACAGCGTCGCGAGGGTGCGTGCCGATGCCGACGACCACGTTCGACGACGCAGAGTGCAGCAAAACCTCCATTCGTCAGCGAGGGTCACCGTCGCGCCCGCCGCCGCGCCGCCGGATGTGTCGCGGGCAGCCGTGCCCGCCCGAACAGCTTTTCGCGCAGGCTGCCCGGCGCGTACGCGCGCTTGTAGACGCCGCGCGCCTGCAACTCCGGCACCAGCAGATCGACCACATCGGCAAAACTTTCCGGCACCACGACGCGCGACAGGTTGAACCCGTCCACGTCGCATTGCTCCACCCACGCCTGCAGTTCATCCGCCACGCGCGCCGGCCCGCCGACGATCGGCACGTTGCGGCTGCCGAGCGGCATGCGCTCCGTCAACCCCCGCACCGTCCACGCCGTCTCGCTGCGCGTGGTGATCGCCTCCAGGTTGGACTGGTTGGATTGTGTCTGCGCCGGCCGGATCGGCGCGTCGGGATCGAATTCGTCGAGATCGATGCCGACCGACGCGGAAAAATGCGCCAGCGCCCCGTCGATGCTGGCGTATTGCCGGTACTCGGCGAACCGCGCCTCCGCGTCTGCGTCCGTGTCGCCGAGCACCACCGTTACGCCCAGAAAGACGAGGACGTCCCGCGGGTCGCGCCCGGCCGCTTCAGCCCGCGCGCGCAGATCGGCAACCAGCGATTTCACCAGCGGCTTCGGCTGGCTGTTGAGAAACACGCACTCCGCATGCGTCGCCGCGAACTGCCGCCCCCGCGTCGAAGCCCCGGCCTGATACAGCACCGGCGTGCGCTGCGGCGACGGCTCGCAAAGATGCATGCCATGGCAGGTCCAGTGCCCGTCATGCGACACCGCGTGCACCCGGGCCGGATCGGCGTAGCGGCCCGACGCCGCATCGCGCAGCACCGCTCCGTCCTCCCAGCTTCCCTCCCATAACCTGTACACCAGGTCCATGTATTCCTCGGCGATGTCATACCGCCGGTCGTGCTCGGGCTGCCGCTCCAACCCCATCGCCCGCGCCGCGCTGTCGAGATACCCCGTCACGATATTCCACCCGATCCGCCCGCGCGTCAGGTGGTCGAGCGTGGACATGCGCCGCGCGAACAGATAGGGCGGCTCATAGGTGAGGTTGCAGGTCACGCCGAACCCGAGATGCTCGGTCACCTGCGCCATCCCCGGCACCAGCAGCAGCGGGTCGTTCACCGGCACCTGCACGGCCTGCGCGATCGCCGCCGCAGCGGAACCGCGGAACACGTCGTACACCCCGACGACATCCGCGAGAAACACGCCGTCGAACAGCCCCCGCTCCAAGGTCCGCGCCAATCCCGCCCAATGTTCGAGGCTGGTGTAATCCCGCGACCGGTCGCGCGGATGTCGCCACATGCCCTGCTGCAGGTGCCCCACGCAGTTCATGTCGAACGCATTCAGCCGTATCTCACGCGCCATGCGCAGCCCTCCGAGCGTTCGGCCGCCAAGGTCGGCGCAGACAGTTCAGGTCGGTCGTTGTGCGGCCCCACGTCCCCATCCTGCCATCCAGGCGGCATCGCCGCACCTGGGGGCCGGCGGGCTCACCTCCGATGGCCGTCGACCCCGGCTGTGCGCGCGAAGGCACTTGCCCCCGCGCAATGCAAGTCCTTACATCGGCCCATGATCACCAGCAGGCTCACCAGGAAGGCGCAGACCACCATCCCGCATCCGGTGCGGGCGGCACTGCGCCTGCGAGAGGGTGACGAGATCGCCTATCTGATCGAGCCAGGCCGTGTCGTGCTCACGCGTGCCCGGCCGGGCAAGGCGGCTGATGACCCGTTCGGGGGATTCTCCGAGTGGGACAGCCCCGCCGACACCGAGGCCTATGCGGGGCTGTGAAGTGTGGGACCTGGTGAAGGTCCCGTTCCCCTACACCAACCGCCCGGTGCACCAGCGCCGTCCGGCCCTGGTCGTGGCGGTCCCGGATGCATCGGGAACGCCGGACCTGCTCTGGGTGCTGATGGTGACCAGCGCCGACGATCGCGGCTGGCCGGGTGACGTGGCGGTCTCCGATCTGAATGCGGCAGGGCTGCCAGCGGCCTCCATCGTGCGATCCGCCAAAATCGCCACGATAGAAGCCCGGGACACGGAACGGATCGGATCGCTGCCGCCTCAAGACCGGCCACAGAGTATTAAGGGGCTACGCGGCAATCTCGCGCCGGCTTTGCAATGAATGCGTGAGCGCGCCAGGTCGGTCGTCGCGTCGTCGAGTGTTGCCCACCCCAGCCGCCGCGCGTAGGGTCCGCCGCACCCCGTCACGACACCCCCGCAGGACCGCCATGCCGCTCATCGCCGACCGCCTGGATCGCATCAGCCCCAGCCAGACGATCGCCATCAGCACGAAGGCGCGCGCCCTGCAGGCCGAGGGCCGCGACGTCATCAGCCTCTCCGCCGGCGAGCCCGACTTCGACACTCCGCGCAACGTCAAGGAGGCGGCGATCCGCGCGATCGAGGCCGGCGAGACCAAATACACCGACGTCGCCGGAACCCTCGCGCTGCGCCGCGCGGTCGCGGCCAAATTCAAGCGCGACAGCGGCATCGACTACCGCCCGGAAGAGATCATCATCTCGACCGGCGGCAAGCAGGTCATCTTCAACGCCATGCTCGCCACGCTGAACGCCGGCGACGAGGCGGTCATCCCGACGCCCTGCTGGGTCAGCTACCCGGACATCGTGGCACTCGCCGACGGCAAGCCGGTGCTGGTGCCCTGCGGCCAGAACCACGGTTTTAAGCTGCGCGCCGAGGACCTCGAAGCCGCCATCACGCCACGCACCAAGTGGTTCATGCTGAACAACCCCTGCAACCCCACGGGCGCCGCGTATTCCGCCGAGGAACTCCGGCCGATCTGCGACGTGCTGCTGCGCCACCCGGATGTCTGGGTGTTCACCGACGACATCTACGAGAAGCTCGCCTATGACGGCTTTCGCCCCGCGACCGTCGTGCAGGTGGAGCCGCGGCTGCGCGAGCGCACCGTGACGATGAACGGCTGCTCGAAGGCCTACGCGATGACGGGCTGGCGCATCGGCTTCTGCGGCGCCCCGCAATCCCTGATCAAGGCGATGGACAAGCTGCAGAGCCAGTCCACCTCGAACACCTCCTCGATCGGCCAGGCCGCGGCGGTGGAGGCGCTCACCGGCCAGCAGGCGTCGATCGAGGAGATGCGCGCCGTCTACCAGCAGCGCCGCGACCTCGTCATCGACATGCTGAACGCCGCCCCCGGCATCACCTGCCATAAGCCCGAAGGCGCGTTCTACGTCTTCCCGGCGATCCACGGCTGCATCGGCAAGACCACGCCGAAGGGCGCGCGCATCACCGACGACGAGAGCTTCGTCATCGCGTTGCTCGATGAGGCCGGCGTTGCGGCGGTGCACGGGGCGGCCTTCATGTACCCCGGCCATTTCCGCATCAGCTACGCGACGGGCACGGAGGCGCTGCGCGAGGCTTGTGCGCGCATCCAGCGCTTCTGCCAGTCGCTGCACTGAGCCGCCCATGCCCCCGCTCGCCAGCCGCCTGCAGCAGGTCAAGGCCGCCGCCACGGTCGTGATGACCAGCAAGGCGCGCGCGATGCGCGCCCAGGGCATCGACGTGCTCTCGCTGGCGATCGGCGAGCCCGATTTCGCGACCCCCCCGCACGCCATCGAAGCCGCGTATCAGGCGGCGCTGCGCGGCGAGACCAAATATCCGCCGCAGGACGGCACGCCAGCGCTGAAATCCGCCGTGCAGCGAAAATTCCGCCGCGACAATGACCTCGACTTCGCGCCGGACGAGATCATGGTCGCGAACGGCGGCAAGCAGGTCATCTACGACGCCCTGCTGGCGACACTCGACCCCGGCGACGAGGTCGTCATTCCGGTCCCCTGCTGGGCCTCCTACCAGTTGATGACTCGCCTCGCCGGCGGCACCCCCGTCACGGTCACCTGTCCGCAGAACAACCGATTCCGTCTTCGTCCGGAGGACCTCGATGCGGCGATCACGCCGCGCACGAAGCTGCTGCTGCTGAACTTTCCCAACAATCCCACCGGTGCGGCCTGCTCGCGCGCCGAGATGCAGGCACTCGGAAAGATCATGCTGAAGCACGAGCACGTCTGGGTCCTGTGCGACGACATGTACGAGCACCTGGTCTATGACGGCTTCGAATACGTCACCATGGCTGCCGCCGAGCCGCGCCTGCGCGGCCGCACGCTGACGGTCAGCGGCGTGTCGAAGACCTACGCCATGACAGGTTGGCGCGTCGGCTTCGCGGGCGGCCCGCGCGACCTGATCCGCGCGATGGTGAACATGCAGGGCCACGTCACCGCCGGCATCTCCACGGTCGGCCAGGCCGCCGCCGCGGCGGTGCTGGACGGCCCGCAGGATCTCGTCGCCGAGCGCGCCGCCCTCTACCGAAGCCGCCGCGACATCGTCGTCGACGCGCTCAGCACCGCTCCCGGCCTTACCTGCCATCGCCCTGAAGGCGCGTTCTATGTCTATCCCAACATCGCCGGCTGTCTCGGCCGCACCACCCCCGCCGGCCGTCGCATCGACACCGACGAGGATTTTTCCCTGGCCCTGCTGGAGGAGCGCCACGTCGCCACCGTGCACGGCGCCGCGTTCGGCATGAGCCCCTATGTGCGCCTCAGCTACGCGACCGACGAGGCGACCCTGATCGAAGCCTGCCGCCGCCTCGTCGCCTTCTGCGAGGCGCTGCACTGATCAGCCTGCGGCGGGGGAGGGATGCGGACGCCGCCGGGCTGATCGCCCTCATCGGCGCCTGCTGGGCCGAGTATCCCGGCGTGATCCTCGACGTGGACGGCGAACTGCCGGAACTGCGTGCGCTCGCCACCCACTACCAGGCAAAGGGCGGCGCGCTCTGGGTCGCCGAAGCGAGCGGCGCGATCGTCGGCATGATCGCCGCTGCCCCGCTCGAGGCCGGGACCTGGGAGATCGCGCGCCTCTACGTCGCCCGCGACCTGCACGGCAGCGGCCTCGGCGAGCGCCTGCTGGATCAGGCCGAGCGGCTGGCGCGCGAGCGCGGCGCGCAGCACCTCGCGCTGTGGAGCGACACGCGCTTCGCGCGCGCGCACCGCTTCTACGAAAAGCACAGCTACCTCCGTTCGGGCCCCATCCGCGCGCTCGGCGACCGCTCGCACTCCATCGAGTATGCCTTCGCCAAGCCTCTCACCGGCATCGTCGTGCGCGCGCTCGGCGCGGCGGAGGCCGCCTCGGCGGAACCGCGACTCGCCGACATCCTGCAGCGCTGCGTCGACTCGGGCGCCTCCGTCTCCTTCCTGCCGCCGTTGGCTGCCGCCGCTGCGCGCGCCTACTGGCGCCGGGCCGCCGTCGATGTTGCGCAAGGCACGCGCCTGCTGCTCGCCGCATGGGCGGGCGGAACGCTCGCCGGCACCGTACAGCTCGACTGCGGCACGCCGCCGAATCAGCCGCACCGGGCGGAGGTGCAAAAGCTGCTCGTGCTGCCGGCGCACCGCGGACGGGGCATCGCCCGCGCGCTGATGCGCCACGCCGAACAGGAGGCCCGCGCCGCCCGTCGGTCGCTGCTGACGCTCGACACGCGCGCCGGCGATGCCGCCGAGACGCTGTATCGCGCCCTCGGCTGGCACGCGGCCGGCCGCATTCCCGGCTACGCGCTGGACGCCGCCGGCCGGGCCTGCGACACCGTGCTGTTCTGGAAACGGCTCGACGCGCCGCCCGCCTGAGCGCCCGGGCTGCCGCCCCGGCGCCGATACCGCACACCGGGGCAGGATGGGTTCGCTTGCGCTCGCCGGTCAGGCGGCGATGGCCGGCTCCGCCCGCCGCGAAAGCATTTCCGACACTTCGCGCGCCGGCAGCGGCCGGCCGAGCAGGAAGCCTTGCGCCTGGTGGCACGCCTGGGACCGCAGCAGGTCGAGCTGCGACTGCGTCTCCACCCCCTCCGCGGTGATCGACAGGCCGAGATTGTAGCCCATCGCGATGATGGTGCTGACGATCGCCGCCGCCTCGGCGTCCTCGTCCGACGCCTTCACGAACGACTTGTCGATCTTCAGCTTGTCGAACGGGAACCGCCGCAGATAGCTCAGGCTCGAATACCCGGTGCCGAAATCGTCGAGCGAGATTCGTACACCGAGATCCTTCAGCTCGCGCAGGATGCCAAGCGCGCGCTCGGTGTTGTCGATCAGCAGCCCCTCCGTCACCTCCAGCTCGAGCCGCCGCGCCGGCAGCCCGGTGCGTGCCAGGATTTCCGCCACCATCACCGGCAGGTCCTGCTGCTTGAACTGGGCGGGCGAGAGATTGACGGCGACCCGCAGCCGGTCCTGCCAGGCCACCGCCTCGGCGCAGGCGGTCTCCAGCGCCCATCGGCCGATCGGCAGGATCAGACCGGATTCCTCGGCGAGCGGAATGAACTCCGCCGGCGAGACCTGGCCCCGCACGGGATGCGTCCAGCGCAGCAGCGCCTCGAAGCCCTCGAGCTCGCCGCTGCGGCAGTCGAACAGCGGCTGGTAGTTCAGCGCCAGCTCGCCGCGGCTCAGCGCCTGGCGCAAATCCTGCTCCAGCGCCCGCCGCCCCTGCAGGCGCAGGTCCATCTCCGGCTCGAAGAAGCAGAGCCGGTTGCGCCCCTCCGCCTTCGCCCGATAGAGCGCGGTGTCGGCGTTCTTCAGCAGCTTCGGGCCGGTCCGCCCGTCGGTCGGCGAAATGGCGATGCCGATGCTCACGCCGATCTGCACATGCTGGCCGTCGATGTCGAACGGCCGCGCCAGCGCCTCGATCAGCCGGCTGGCCAGCGCCGCCGCCGATTGCGGCTGGTCGGCCAGCGGCTGCGCCACCGCGAACTCGTCGCCGCCCAGCCGGGCGACGGTGTCCACGCCGCGCACCGTCGCGCGCAGCCGCTCGGCGACCTCGACCAGCAGCCTGTCGCCGCCCTCGTGCCCGAGCAGGTCGTTGACGAACTTGAAGCGGTCGAGGTCGAGGCAGAGCACCGCGACCCCGGCGCCGGTGCGCTCCGCCAGCTCCAGCGCCTGGACGAAGCGGTCATTAAACAGGAAGCGGTTGGGCAGCCCGGTTACCGCGTCGTGGTGCGCGAGGTGGCGGATCTGCTCCTCGGCCCGCTTGCGGTCGGAGAGGTCGCGCACCGAGGCGACCACCGCGTCGGCGCCGTTGTACTCGATCTGACGGCACAGCAATTCCGCCGGCAACGGCACGCCGCCCGCGCCGGTCAGTGCGATCTCGATCGGAACGGGCGAGCGTAGCCGCTCCGGCGTCTTCAGCCGCTCGGCGATCTCGGCCGCCGATCCGGGCTGCACGAAATCCAGCACGTGCCGCCCGCGGACCGCATCCGGGGCCTGGCCGACCATGCGACAGAAGGCCTCGTTGACGTCCAGCACGATCCCCTCCCGGTGGATCACCAGGCCCTCGAAGGTGGACGCCGTGAGCTGGCGCAGGCGCTTCCCCTCCCGGGCGACGCGCGTGGCCAGATGCTGGTCGACCAGCGCGCCGAACAGGCTCAGCATCAGGATGGCGAGCGAGGCGGTGGCGACCGTGATGGCGAGCGGCCCGGCGCTGATGACGTCCTCGTGGCGCGCGGGCAGCGTGCCCGGCAGCACGGTCACCGCCGCCATCGCGGTGAAGTGCAGCGTGCAGACCGCGAGCGTCAGCGTCACCGCACCGAGCAGCCGGTCGGCCAGCTTCGCTTCGCCGTCGCTGCGCGACAGGCCCAGCACCGAAAGCGCCATGGCGCTGACCACGGACGCCGCCACCAGCAGCGGATTGAACAGGATCGTGCCCGGCAGGCGCATCGCGCCCATGCCGAGGAAGTGCATGCCGGCCACCGCGCCGCCGAGCACCACGCCGCCGGCGGCCACCGGCCAGGCGCGCCCGGGACGCGCACCGAAGATCAGCAGCGCCAGCATGGCCCCGGCGATCGGCACGGCTGCGGAAATGAGCGTGTCGCCCACCGCGTATTCCACCGGCACGCCCGGACGGTACGCCAGCTCGGCCACGAAGTGCGTCGTCCACACCCCCGACCCGAAGGCGAAAGCGGCGCCGAACAGCCAGGCCAGTCGCAGCCCTCCCTCGGTGGCCTGCGCCCGCGACAGCAGGTTCAGTGCGGTGAAGCAGGCCATCAGGCAGACGAGGAAGGCCAGCGCAACGAGCCTGAGATCGTGCTGCTGAACCAGGCACCCGAGAATGTACACGCGCCGCACTCCTCGCTCCAGCTGGCGAGGACAGTCGCAAAAGTGAGATAATACCGGCTTAACGGTGCGCCCGCGACGTTGCACCGGAGGGTGCAAAATGACGCGTCGGCCCCTCGCGCTCGGCTGTGGGCCGTGCGGCAAACCTCGCTTGTCCGGGAATCCCGGCCCGTGCGACCCTCGTCCATTCCGGACCGAGTTGAAGGGGGTGCCCGTGCTCACATTGCCGCGCCGCGGGCTCGTAATGTTGCCGTTCCTGGCCCCGATGGTCGCGTCAGGACGGGCTTGGGCTCAGGCCGGCACGGTCCGCATCGGCGCCGCCTACCCGCTCAGCGGCGCCGTCGCCTCGGCCGGCAAGGAGGTGAAGCAGGCGGTCGAGGTAGCCGCCGAGATCGTCAACAACGCCCACCCCGAGCTCAGCGCCATTCCGCTCGCCGCTGGCGCCGGCCTGCCGAACCTCGGCGGCCGCAAGGTCGAGGTCGTCTTCGCCGACCACCAGGGCAACCCGGCCACCGCGCAGAGCGAGACGCTCCGGCTCATCACGCAGGAGCATGTCATCGCGATGCTCGGCTCCTACCAGTCCAACTGCACGCTGACCTCGAGTGCGGTCAGCGAGCGCTATGGCATTCCCTTCGTCGCCGGCGAGTCCTCGGCGCCCAGCCTGACCCAGCGCGGCTACAAATGGTTCTTCCGCACCACGCCGATCGGCACCGACTTCGGCAAGGCGTACGGCGAGTTCCTGCAATTCGCCCACCAGAAGGGCCAGGCGATCGAGCACGTGGCGATCGTGAACGAGAACACCGAGTACGGCACCTCGACCGGCGATGCGATCATCCAGGGCGTGCAGCAGCACGGCTTTAAGGTCGGGCCGCGCGTCGTCTACAGCGCGAACGCCGCCGATCTCAGCTCTGAGGTCCTGCAGCTCAAGCAGGCCCAGCCGGACGCCGCGATCTTCGTCAGCTACACCGCGGATTCGATCCTCTACTTGAAGACCATGCACAGTCTGGACTACCGGCCGGCGGTGGTGATCGGCGATGATTCCGGGTTTTCCGATCCGGCCTTCATCCAGGCGGTCGGCGACGTCGCGCAGGGCGCGGTGAACCGCAGCTCATGGGATCGCGGCAAGCCCGGCAGCACCACCGAAAAGGTCAACACGCTGTACAAGGCGCATACCGGGCGCGACATGGACGACACCTCGGCGCGCGCGATGCAGGGCGCGCTCAGCCTTTTCGACGCGATCAACCGCGCCGGCACCACGGAGCCGGCAAAAATCCAGGCGGCGCTGCGCGCGACCGACACCAAGGCCGAGCAGCTGATGATCGGCTACAACGGGGTGAAATTCGACGCCAACGGCCAGAACGCGCTTGCCTCCACGCTGATCGTGCAGCTCAAGGGCCGCGACTACGTCGCGGTCTGGCCGGCCGCCTCAGCGACCGCCGACCTTCAGGTGCCATTCAAAGGCTGGTCGTAGCCGCCATGCAGTCCGGCGAACACCTGCACTTCGACCGCGCGGAATTTGCCGACCGCCAGGCCCGCACCATCGCCGCCATGCAGGCGCGCGGCCTCGATGGCCTGCTCGTGTTCCGCCAGGAGAGCATGTACTGGCTCACCGGATACGACACGTTTGGCTACGTCTTCTTCCAGTGCCTCTATCTCGCCGCCGACGGCCGGATGACCCTGCTCACCCGCGCGCCCGACCGCCTGCAGGCGCGCTTCACGTCCACCATCGAAGACGTCCGCATCTGGATCGACGCCCCCGACGCTGCGCCCGCCCGCGAACTCCGCACCATCCTTGCCGACCACAACTGCGCCGGCAAAAAGCTCGGCGTCGAGTGGGAGTCCTACGGCCTGACCGCCCGCAACGGCCAGCGCCTCGCCGCCGCCCTCGACGGCTTCTGCACGCTCGACGACGCGTCGGACCTGATCAGCCGCCTGCGCCTGGTGAAAAGCCCGGCCGAGCTCGCCTATGTCCGCGAAGCCGCCAAACTCGCCGACGCCGCCCTCGCCGCGGGCGAGGCGAAAGCAATCCCCGGCGCCTTCGAGGGCGACATCCTCGCCGACATGCACGCCGCCGTGCTGCGCGGCGGCGGCGACGACCCCGCCAACGAATACGTCATCGGCTCCGGCCCCGGCGCGCTGATGTGCCGCTACTACACCGGCCGCCGAAACCTCTCCGCGGACGACCAGCTGACGCTCGAATTCGCCGGCGTCTCCCGCCACTACCATTCCTGCCTGATGCGCACGCTGCTGATCGGCCGCGCCGACCCGCACCTGCTCTCGATGCATTCGGCCTGCCGCGACGCGCTGCTCGCCGCCGAAGAAGCCCTCCGCCCCGGCCGCCCGATCGGCGAGGTGTTCGACGCCCACGCGCGCACGCTCGACGCCGCCGGCCTGAAGGAAGCCCGCCTCAACGCGTGCGGCTACTCCCTCGGCACTACCTACTCGCCGAACTGGATGGACTGGCCGATGCTCTACCACGGCAACCCCGAGGTGGCGGCGCCCGGCATGGTGTTCTTCATCCACATCATCGCGTTTGACGCCGCCCGCGGCCACGCCATGACCCTCGGCCGCACCTCCGTGCTCGACGAAACCGCCGCCGAGCCGCTCTCCCAGGCGTCGCTGGATGTGCGGCGGTAAGGAAGAAGGCCAGGGGGCTCTGCCCCCTGGACCCCCGCTGGGGGCCGCGCCCCCAGACCCGCCTGGTTTGGGTTCTGGTGGGGAGGGGGCGCGACGAGGTGGTGGCACCGGCGAGGCTGCGCCCCCTCCCCACCAGAACCAAGTCAATGGGGTCTGGGGCCCCGGGCCCCAGCGGGGTCCAGGGGCAGCGCCCCTGGCCTTCTTTCCTTAATGGCGGACAACCTCCGCGCCGAGCCGCTGGGCGGCAACGTGATGCCGCGCTTCGCGGGGCCGGCGACGATGATGCGTCTGCCGCAGCGGGAGAGTGCGGCCGGCCTGGACGCGTGTTTCATCGGCATTCCGCTGGACATCGGCACGTCGTATCGCTCCGGCACGCGCTTCGGCCCGCGCCAGATCCGTGCGGAGTCCGCGGATTTGCGCCCCTACAACATGGGCACCCGTGCCGCGCCGTTCGACACGCTGGCGGTCGCCGATCTCGGCGACGTGCCGATCAATCCCTACAATTTGCAGGCGAGTGTCGAGATCATCACCCGCCACTACGCGCCGATCCTGCAAGCCGGCTGCCGCCCGCTGACCTTGGGCGGCGACCACACGCTGACGCTTCCCGTTCTGCGCGCCGTCGCGGGGCATCACGGAAAAGTCGGTCTGGTGCATGTCGATGCGCACGCGGACATCAACGACCTGATGTTCGGCGAGCGCATCGCCCACGGCACCACGTTCCGCCGCGCCGTCGAAGAAGGATTGCTCGACTGCCAGCGCGTCGCCCAGATCGGCCTGCGCGGCACCGGCTATGCGGCCGGCGACTTCGACTGGCCGCGCGAACAGGGTTTTCGGGTCGTGCAAGTCGAGGAATGCTGGTATCGATCGCTCGCTCCGCTGATGGGCGAGGTCCGCGCCCAACTCGGCACCGGCCCGGTGTACCTGACCTTCGACATCGACAGCCTGGACCCCTCGATCGCCCCCGGCACCGGTACTCCCGAGCCGGCCGGCCTGATGACGAGCCAGGCTCTGGAGATCATCCGCGGCTGCCGCGGCGTCGACCTGGTCGGCTGCGACCTCGTCGAAGTCTCCCCACCCTACGACCCCAACGGCAACACCGCGTTGCTCGCCGCGAACCTGTTGTTCGAGATGCTGTGCGTGCTGCCTGGAGTGGCGAGCCGGTGAGTCGCAAAGTCGCAGATAGTCGAAGCGCCTGGTCGAGGGCGTCGCGATACTGATTGCGGCCATCCCGACAAGTGGCGCAAGCCGTAAGTAGGATCACCCGCCTGCCCTGACCAGCGGATGCAAGCGCGTATCGAGCGCGAAGCGCTCTTGTGTGATCGACCCGTAAAGACCTTCGGCGACCCCCGGCTCGAACACCACGACCCAGCTATGGGAGGACACCACGCTCGGGATCAGCACGAACGCATGCGCCTTCAGCAGCTCATCCCCAAACGCCTGCTGGCCGGCACTGATCGCGCCCGGCCGCAACCAGTTCGGGTTCGGCATGTCAGCGGCATGCACCACCCGCGCCCGGCTCACCTCCACGATCCGCGCCGACGTCAGAACGTGTGGAACCACGTCCAGCGCCGCGAAGGTCTTGTGCACCGCCATTTCCAGAATGCACGTGGCCGGGTCCAGCGCGGCATAGACGGCGCGCACCCCGCGCGAACTCCAGCGCCCGCCGACCAGATAACTGCCTTCTCCGCTATCCCACGTGCGCCGGAACCGCGCTTCGTCCAGCCGCCAGAACATCAGACCGCCAGGCCCAAGGGGCGGCGGCAGCGGCGTCACGTATAGACGCCGTACTCAAGGCGCGTCAGATGATCCTCAACAGACTCGACCCCGGCCGGCGTGGAAAGCAAATCGATCGGCTTGCGGTCGTCGAGCGCCATCGCCGGCTGCTCCAACCACGCCTCGGCTTGCGCCTGGGAGCCGAACACCCCGATCGCCCGGCCGAGAATTTCGGCAAATTTCCAGGCGCGGCCGCTCTGTTCCGGGCTCAGCGCCCTGTCGGGTGCGTCCTTCCGCCGCTGATATGTCCTGATACTGATGCCCACCGCCTTCTCGAGGCTGCCGTGCCGCGGCGTACGCAGGATGCCGACGTAATTGACGAGGTGCTCCAGCGCATGACCCGGCAACCCCTTCTGAAGCAGGTCGTGCGCCTCCAGACGGCTACGGACCGCGCGGTGAAAGGTGCGCCGTCCGCCGAGCAGCTCGACGGTACGGGAGATGTGGACATCATCGCGTGAAGGTTCTGCACGCGGCATAGGGCTGTCCGTCACCTGTCGCAAAAATTATGACAGGTGACGAACACGATTTCAAGTCGGCCCGCAAACTCGCGCCCAGCTAGTTCTGCGAATGCCCCGCCGCCCCACCCGAATCG
>JAFAYA010000110.1 GCA_019240635.1 Acidisphaera sp.
AGCCGGTCGGCGTGGTGGTGCCGGAAACCGTCGAGGATATGACGGCGGCGCTGGCGATCGCGCGGGAGGAGGGTGTGCCCGTGTTGGCGCGCGGCGGCGGAACCAGCCAGTGCGGGCAGACCGTCAATGACGCATTGGTGATCGATACCTCAAAACATCTGCGGCGGATTCTGCACCTCGATGTGCAGGCCCGGACGGCGGTTGTCGAGCCGGGGCTGGTGCTCGGGCAGCTGAATGCGGCGCTGCGGCCGTCAAAACTGTTCTTTCCGGTCGATCCCTCCACGCATTCGCGCTGCACGATCGGCGGCATGGCCGGCAACAATTCCTGCGGGTCGAAGTCGATCCGCTACGGGCTGATGGCCGACAACGTGACGGCGATCGACGCGATCCTGGCCGACGGCACGCGCCACCGGTTCGGCGACCTGCCGGACAATCTCGGCGAGGAGCTGCCGGCCGGCATCGCCGATCTGGTCCAGCGGCTGCGCGCACTGGGGGCGAAGGAAGCCGAAGAGATCGCGGCGCGGTTTCCGCGGCAGCTGCGAAGGGTCGGCGGCTACAATATCGATGCGCTGACGCCGGCGGCGCGGCGCGACGGCCGGGAAAACCTGGCGCGGCTGCTGGTGGGGTCGGAGGGGACGCTCGCGCTGTCCGCGGCGATCGAGCTGCGGCTGCAGCCGATCAAGCCGCGCAAAGTTCTGGGGCTGTGCCAGTTCCCGAATTTCCGGGCGGCGATGGCGGCGACGCGGCATCTGGTCACGCTGGATCCGGAGGCGGTCGAGCTGGTCGATCGGACGATGATCGAGCTCGGCCGCTCGATTCCGATCTTTCGGGCGACGATCGAACGCATGCTGATCGGCGAGCCGGACAGCGTTCTCATCGTCGAGTTTCACGGCGACAGCGACGCGCCGCTGCTGAACAAGCTCGCGGAGCTGGACGCGATGATGGGTGATCTCGGCTATCCCGGCGCCGTCGTGCGCGCGACGGAACCGGGATTCCAGGCCGATATCGCCGAGGTCCGGGAAGCCGGGCTGAACATCATGATGTCGATGAAGGGGGACGGAAAGCCGGTGTCGTTCATCGAGGACACCGCGGTCGATCTGGACGATCTCGCCGACTACACCGAGCGGCTGAACGAGGTGTTTGCGAAATACGGCACGAAGGGAACGTGGTACGCGCACGCGTCGGTCGGCTGCCTGCACGTGCGGCCGGTGCTGAACATGAAGCACCCTTCCGACGTCGCGCGGATGCGCGCTATCGCCGAAGAGTGTTTTGCGCTGGTGCGGGAGTACAAAGGGTCGCATAGCGGCGAGCACGGTGACGGCATCGCGCGCAGCGAGTTCCACGAAACGATGTTCGGCACGCGGGTGGTGCGCGCGTTCGAGGCGGTGAAGGACGCGTTCGACCCGGCCGGGCTGCTCAATCCCGGCCGCATCGTCCGCGCGCCGCGCATGGATGACCGAACGCTGTTCCGCTATCCGCCGGGTTACCGCGCGGCGCCCGGCTTTTCGCCGCGGCTCGACTGGTCGGACCATCCCGGCGGCATGCTCGGCGCGGTCGAGATGTGCAACAACAACGGCACCTGCCGGAAATTCGACGCCGGGGTGATGTGCCCGAGCTACCGGGTGACGCGCGACGAGATCCACCTGACGCGCGGCCGTGCGAATACGCTGCGCCTCGCGTTGACCGGGCAGCTCGGGGCGGATGCCATGGCCTCCGACGCGGTCGCCGAAGCGCTGAAACTGTGCGTCTCCTGCAAGGGATGCCGACGCGAATGCCCGACCGGCGTCGATATGGCGAAGATGAAGATCGAGGTGCTGGCCGAGCGCGCCGGGCGGCACGGCGTCACGCTGCGCGACCGGCTGATCGCCCATCTGCCGGATTATGCGCGGACGGCCGCCTGGGTCCCCGGTCTGCTCAACCTGCGCAACCGTTCCGGGGCGCTGCGGCGGCTCGGCGCGCGGGCCGGGCTGGCGCCCGAACGGCCCCTCCCCGCCTGGCGGCGCGACCGGTTCCGCAATCGCGAGGCCGCCGGCCTGCCGCCCGGGCCGCGCGGCGAGGTGTTGCTGTTCGCCGACACGTTCAGCCGCTACTTCGAGCCGGAGAACCTGCGCGCCGCCCTGCGCGTGCTGACCGCCGCCGGCTTCCGCCCGGTGCTGCCGCGCGCCGCCGGCAGGCCGCTCTGCTGCGGCCGCACCTTCCTGTCGGCGGGCATGGTCGAGCGCGCGCGGGCGGAGGCGCGGCGCACTCGCGCCGCACTGGCCGGCGACCTACCGGTGGTCGGGCTGGAACCGGCGTGCCTGCTCACCTTGCGCGACGAGTTCCTCTCCCTGCTGCCGGGAGAGGAGAGTCGCGATCTCGCCGGCCGCGCCATGCTGGTCGGCGAGTGCCTGGCGCGCAGCGAAGCGGCCTTGCCGCTGACCCCCCTCCCCCGCACGGCGCACGTGCACGGCCATTGCCACCAGAAGGCGCACGGCGCGCTCGCCCCGATGCTGGCGGTGCTGGGCCGCGTGCCCGAACTGACGGTGGCACCGATCGCCGCCTCCTGCTGCGGCATGGCCGGCGGCTTCGGCTACCAGGTGGAGACGCAGGAGGTGTCCCGGGCGATGGCCGAGGCGGGGGTGCTGCCGGCGGTACGCGGGGCGGGGGTGGACGACATCATCGTCGCCGACGGCACCTCCTGTCGTCAGCAGATCCGCGATCTGGCCGGGCGGGAGGCCGTGCACTCGGTGCGGGTGCTGGAGCGGGCGCTGGAGCCGGTGCTGGTGGGAGCGCGGCAGACGTAAACAGTTTGCTGGATTTCACCGTGTCAGTCGCACCGCATGCGACAAAACCGGGTAAATCGGCACGGGGCTTAACCCGATCCTCACGAGATTGACGCAAATCGGGACTCAGCCCCCGTCGTGAGTAGAGCCCATGCTCGTGCCCGGTGATCCCCCGCTCGACCAGCCCGACGCCGATGCCGTGCCGGACGGCACGGACGTCCAGCCTCAGCGGTTTCGCCTCACCAGCGACGCCCGGGCCGAGGCGGCGGACCGGCGCCGGCTCGACCAGGACCTCCGCCATGCCCTGGCGCAGGGACAATTCGTGCTGCACTTCCAGCCGCGCGTGGCGGTCGGCACCGGCCGGCCGGTCGGCGCCGAGGCGCTGATCCGCTGGCCGCACCGCAAGCGCGGCATGGTCTCGCCCGCCACCTTCCTGCCGGTCGCCGAGCGCAGCGGCCTGATCACGCGCATCGGCGCCTGGGTGGTGCAGACCGCCTGCACCGAAGCGATGACCTGGCCGGCCCGCTGCAGCGTGTCGGTGAACGTCTCGGCCCGCCAGCTCGTCGACGCCGCCCTGCTCGACCATGTCGCGGCGGCACTCGACGCCTCCGGCCTGCCGCCGGAGCGGCTCGAACTCGAACTGGCCGAGAGCATGCTGGTCGATGTCGGCCTCGACACGCTGCTCACGCTCTCGGCGGTGCGCGACCTCGGCGTCGGGGTGGCCCTCGACGATTTCGGCACCGGCTACGCCAGCCTGGCCAGCCTCAAGCGCCTGCCGTTGACCGTGCTGAAGCTCGACCGCTCGCTGGTGCGCGGCCTGCCGGATGACGCGGAGGACCGGGCGATCGTGCGCGCGGTGATCGAAGCCGGGCACGCGCTCGGGCTGACGATCGTCGCCGAGGGCATCGAGACCGAGGCGCAGCGCGTGTTTTTGGCAGAGTGCGGCTGCGATGAGGCGCAGGGTTATCTGTTCAGCCATCCGCTGCCGACCGAGCGACTGCGGATCCGGCTCATCGGGTAGGAAGGCCAGGGGCTCCGCCCCTGGACCCCGGCAAAGGCAGAGCCTTTGCAATCCTCGACTTAAGTAAAGGGGTCTGGGGCCCGGCCCCAGCGGGGGTCCAGGGGGCGGAGCCCCTGGCCTTCTTCCTTTGCACAGACGCCAACATTGTCGATCAGCCGGACCGGGCCGAGCCGGGCGGCGGCGATCAGCCGGGCCCCCGGTTCCGGCGTCGCGGCCGGCTCGAGGCCGGTCCCATCCACCAGCGCGAGGTACTCGACCGCGAACCCCGCCGCGCCGAGCCGGGCGCCGGCGAGATCGAGCATCGGATCGACCGGCTCGCCCCGCGCCAGCGCGGCGGCGGCCTCGGCCAGGACGGCGCTGAGGAGAGGCGCGGTCCGTCGCTCCGCCGGCGAGAGGAAGCGGTTGCGCGAGGAGAGGGCGAGCCCGTCCGGCTCGCGCAGGGTCGGCACGCCGATGATGCGCACCGGCAGGTGCAGGTCCTGCACCATGCGCCGCACCACCTGCAGCTGCTGCCAGTCCTTCTCGCCGAAGCAGGCGAGGTCCGGGCGCACCTGGCCGAACAGCCGGGCGACCACCGAAGCGACGCCGCGGAAGTGCCCGGGGCGCCGTTCTCCCTCCCAGCGCAGCGCCGGGCCGGCGACCTCGACATAGGTCGCCGAGCCCGGCGGGTACATCGTCGCGGCGTCGGGCAGCCACGCCAGATCGCAGCCGGCCTGCGCGAGCCGGTGCAGGTCCGCCGCCTCGTCGCGGGGGTAGCGGGCGAGGTCCTCGTCCGGCGCGAACTGGAGCGGGTTGACGAAGATGGAGGCCGCCGCCGCGACGCCCGCGTCCCGCGCCGCGGCAATGAGCGCGGCGTGGCCGGCGTGCAGCGCTCCCATGGTCGGCACGAGGCCGAGGCCCCGCCCGCCGGCGCGCAGCGCGGCGCAGGCTTCCCGCAGCCCGGACAGGGTTCGCGCCTCCAGCATAGCCCGGAGCTACCGGCCAGGATGGCGCGCACGCAAGGGGTACCACCCGCAGGGGACATGGACGTCACGTAATGTTCTCACAATGTTTCCGACATGTCCGCGACTTCGTTTCGCTTCACGCATTGATATGCAGGCGACACGATGGGTCGAATCGGCAACACGGGACCCGAGCGCGTGACCCAAAGTTAAGCCCGCGGCAGCTGTGCAATGCCGGCCGGCCGCGGTATGTGCAGCGCCGCATGAGCGAGGCGACTCGGCCGACCCGGGTTTGGCTGCGGCAGCAGACGGCGCTCGCCCGGCGGGCCGCCGCCCCGGTGGCGGGGTTCGGCCTCGCCGGCATCCTCTTCGCGATCGGGCAGGCCGGCTGTGCGGCGCTGGCGCTGCAGGCCGCGCTGCTGCATCGCCCGCTCGCCGGGTGGCCGCTGCTGGCCTTCGCCGGCCTGGCGCTCGCGCGCGCCGCGGTCGGCCTGCTCGGTGAACAGGCGGCGGCGGCGGCCGGCGCGGCGGCCCGGCGGCGGCTGCGCGACAGCGCGCTGGCCTCGCTGCTGGCGGCCGGGCCGGCGCTGCTGCGCCGGTTCCACTCCGCCGCGCTGGCGGCGATCTGCGTCGACCGGGTGGAGGCGCTGGACGGACTGTTCGCGCGGTGGGCTCCGGCTGCGGTGCTGGCGGTGGCGGGGCCGGCGCTGGTGGCGGGCGCGTTGCTGGCTGCGGATCCGTTCGCCGGCCTGGTGGTGATCGGCGCGGGCCTGCTGGTGCCGGTCGGCATGGCTGTTGCGGGGATCGGCGCCTCGGTCGCCTCGCGCCGGCAGTTCCAGGCGCTGCAACGGCTGCAGACCCGCTTTCTCGACCGGGTGCGCGGCATCGCGACGATCGTGCTCGCCAATCGCGCCGGCGACGAGGCGCAGGCGCTCGCCGCCGCCGCCCAGGAGCTGCGCCGGCGGACGATGCGGGTGCTGCGCGTCGCCTTCCTGTCCTCGACGATCCTCGACGCCGCAATGGCGGCCGCGCTGGTCGGTCTCGCCCTGCACTACGGCCATGCCCTGCTGGACGGAGGGGTCGAGCGGCCCTGGCGGGCGCTGTTCGCGCTTCTGCTGGTGCCGGAGTTCTTCGCGCCGCTGCGCGCCTATTCGGCCGCCTACCAGGACCGTCTGCACGCGGAGACGGCCGCCCAGGCGTTCGTCGACCTGCCCGGCGCGCCGGCGGTTGCGGAGACGCCGCCGCTCGCGGTGCGGACCGTCGAGGCGCGCGGGATCAGCGTCGCTTTCGAGAATGTCCGCCTGACCTGGGACCCAGCCGTCGGCCCCGCGCTCGATGGCCTGAGCTTCCGGCTCGCCGCCGCAGAGACCCTGGTCATCGCCGGGCCGTCCGGCGCGGGGAAATCCACCATTTTGGAGATCCTGCTCGGCTTCGTGCGGCCCGACGAGGGGCGCGTGACCCTCAACGGCGCGGAGATCGCGACCATCGTGCCGCAGGCGCTGATGCGCATGACCGCCTGGATCGGACAGCGACCGCTGCTGTTCGCGGGATCGCTGCGCGACAACGTCGCCTTCGCCCGGCCCGAGGCGACCGAGGAGGAGATCGCCGAGGCGGTCCGGGCGGCCCAGCTGACGGCCTTCGCCGAGAGCCTGCCGCACGGGCTGGACACGCCGATCGGCGAGGGCGGCTACGGCCTGTCCGGCGGGCAGGCGCAACGCGTGGCGATCGCCCGCGCCTTCCTCAAGAACGCGCCGCTGCTGCTGCTCGACGAGCCGACCGCGCATCTCGACCCGGCGACCGAGGCCGAGGTGCTGGAGAGCCTGCGCCGGCTGGCGCTGGGACGGACCGTCATCCTGGCGAGCCACTCGGCGGCGGCGCACGCCTTTTCCGGCCGGCGCATCGACCTGCGCAATGGCAGGGCGCAGGCGCCCGCCGAGCGAGGTGCGGCGTGAAGCCGCTCTGGCGCGTGCTCGGGCTGAGCCGCGCCCGCTGGCCCTGGCTGGCCCTCGGCCTGGCGGTCTCGCTGGCCTCGGTCGCCGCCGGGATGGCGCTGTTGGCGCAGGCGGGGGCGACGATCGCCGCGGCACTCGCGGGCGGCGTGCTGGCCGGCGGCGTGCTGCTGCGCGTGCTCGGCACGGCGCGCGTGGTGCTGCGCTACACCGAGCGCCTGGTCACGCACGATGCCACCTTCCGCGCGCTCGCCGACCTGCGCGTGTGGTTCTTCCGAGGGTTGGCGGCGCGCTCCGCCGGGGGGCTTGGCTTCCGCCGGACGGGCGACGTGCTGTCGCGCCTGGTCAACGACGTCGACGCGCTGGACGGTCTCTATCTGCGCATCCTGGTGCCGCTGGCGGCGGCGCTGCTGGCGCTGCCCGTGCTGGTCGGAGTCACCCTGGCGCTGACCGGCCCGAACGAACGGCTGCTCGCGGCGTGGCTCGGCCTGCTGCTGGCGGCCGCCGCGCTGGCGGTGCCGGCGAGCGCCGCGCGCACCGCGCGGGCCGGCGCCGGGCGGCTGGCGACTGCCAGCGCCGGATTGCGGGTCGCGACCCTCGATGCGCTCACCGGGCTGCGCGAGGTGCGGGCGTTCGGCGGCGAGGGACGCATGCTCGCCGCGATCCAGGCGCGCCAGGCCGGGATGCTGGCGGCTCAGCGCGACCTGGCGCGGCGGAGCGCCCGGGCCGGCGCCGTTGCGTTCCTGTGCGGCCAGGCGGCGCTGCTGGGCGTGCTGATCGCCGCCGGCGCCGGCGGTCCGGCGATGGTGGCCGTGGCGTTCCTGACGGTCGCCGCCTTCGAGGCGGTCGGCGGGCTGCCGCGCGCCGGCGCGCTCGCCGGTCACATCAGCGTGGCGGCGCGCCGCGTGCTGGACGCGGCGGAAGGCGAGCACCCCCTGCCCGACCCCCGCCATCCCGCCGCCCCGCCCGCCGCCAGCGGCCTGCGGTTCGAGGCGGTCCGGTTCCGCTGGCAGCCCGACCGGCCGGCGGTGTTCGACGGCCTGACACTGGATGTGCCGCAGGGCACCCGCGTCGCGATACTCGGCCCGTCCGGGGCCGGGAAATCGAGCCTCGCGGCGCTGGCGCTGAAAGTGGTGGCGCCGCAATCCGGCCGGGTGCTGCTCGGCGGGGTGGATGTGGCAGGCTTGGCGGCGGCGGATGTGCGGGCGCGGATCGCCTGGCTCGGCCAGGCGACGCACCTGTTCGCCGATACGATCCGCGCCAACCTGCTGCTCGGCCGGCCGGACGCCGACGAGCCGGTGCTGTGGGCGGCGCTGGAGGCGGCGCGCGTCGCCGAGGTTGTGCGTGCGCTGCCGGACCGGCTGGATGCCTGGGTCGGCGAGGCCGGCGCGAATTTTTCCGGCGGCCAGGGGCGCCGGCTCGCGCTGGCCCGCGCCCTGCTCTCACCGGCGCCGCTGTTGATCCTCGACGAGCCCTGCGCGGGCCTGGACGCCGAGACGGAGCGCAGCTTCTACACCGCGCTGAACGAGACGGCGCAGGGGCGCACGATCGTGCTGATCGCGCACCGGCTGACCGGGGCCGAGCGGCTCGACCGGATCTGGCGACTATCGGCGGGACGCGCGGTCGCCGCGGCGGCGTAGCCGCTGCGCCTCCTGCGAGGCGCAAAGGCGGGCGGGCGCTTCCCCTCCGCTGGAAGTCCAGCCGCTGCAGGTTTGAGCGCGAGCGCATGCATCCTGCTTTGGTTGCCCGTCACGCCGGCTGGCCTTCCGAGAGTTCCGCGGGCTGTCGGGTAGCGGTGGTGTCCAGCATCCGCATGCAGGCCACGTAGGCGGCTTCGACCGAGAGGCTCTCCATCGAAGCGCCGTCGGCCAGTGCCCACGCGGCACGCGGGCCGGCGGGCGCCATCTCCGCGGCCCGGTCGATCGTCGTGCCACAGAGGCCGATCGTCGGCGCACCGGAAGCGGCGGCGAGGTGCATCAGGCCGCTGTCGTTGCCGACATAGAGCGCGCAGCGCTGGATGCATGCCGCCGCCTCCGGAAGGGTGAGGCTGCCGCACAGGTCGATCGCGCCCGGAAGTGCTTCGAGCAACGGCTCGGCCATGTGCCGCTCGGCCTCGCCCGGACCGGCAAAGATGGCCGGGACGGCGTCAGGCAGCGGGCCGCCGGCGAGCTTGCGGAACAGTGCAGCGAAGCGATCGGCCGGCCAGACCTTCGGCGCCCAGTTCGCCGTGGCGCCAAAGCCGATGACCGGGCGACCGGACGGCAGCAGGGCGGCGGCGCTGGCGCGGTCGGCCGGACCCGTCCAGACCACGGGGAGCGGCGCGGGCGTAATCCTGAGCGTCGCCGCGTATTGCTCGAACATTCTGCCGGGGACCCGCCGGCGAACGGCGCGTCTGCGGGTTGGGACAAGGAACGCCAGGAGCGAGCCGCGCATATCGACCACGAGATCCCAGGACGTGAACACCACCTCGCGCCAAAGCCTGAGCCAGTGCACGCCGTTCGGGTGCTTGGTAACGATGATGGTGCGCTCCCGGTTCGGCATGCGCGCGAACACGCCCTCGGCGGCTGGACCGCAGGCGATGGTGATGCGGCAATCGGCGTCGCTGCGGATCAGGTGATCGAGGACGCCGCAGGTGATCACGGCATCGCCGATGCGGTTGGACGAGATGAAGAGGATCCGCATCGAGTGTCTCCGACCGCTCGACAAACAGCCCCGCTGTTCATCGCGAGTGCGCGCCCGCACGTGCCCACCCAAAACCGCCCGGATCAGGACGGCAAGACCCAATTCTTCAGTGAGGGCGACCTGGGTCTATGCCTGGTGGGCGAGGCGCAGGCCGGGGTCGGGCCAGTCCATCGCGATCAGCTGGCCGCTGCCGGAGAGCGTGATGTAGGCGGTGCGCAGATCGGGGCCGCCGAAGCAGAGATTCGTGCAGAACATGTCGGGCACCAGGAGCTGGCGGAGCAGGCCGCCAGCCGGAGCGATGACGCTGACCGCGCCGTTGACCAGGGTGCCGACACAAATGTTGCCGGCGGCTTCGACCGCCATGCTGTCGAAGCGCTGATAGCCGCCAAGGCCGGCGAGCAGCCGGCCGCCGTGCGGCGACGGGAACGGCGCCTTTTTCAGTACGCCTGCGGAAAGAATGTCCCAGGCCCAGAGGCGGGCGGTCTCGGTCTCGGCGACGTACAGCGTCTTGCCGTCGGGGGAGAGGCCGATGCCGTTCGGCGTCAGGATCGGGTGCACGATTTCGGTGATCGCCGAGCCGTCCGCGCGGGCGTAGTAGACGCCGCCCCAGTCGCGCTCGCGCGCGCGGACCTTTCCGAGATCGGTGAAGTAGAAGCCGCCCTGGCCGTCGAACACGAGGTCGTTCGGCCCGAGCAGCCGGTGCTCGCCGCAGCGGTCGTAGAGCGTTTCCAGCGCGCCGGTGCCCCGGTCGAGCCGCTCGATACGCCCGCCGGCATAATCCGTCGAGGGGCCGACCGGGCGCAGCATGCCGCTTTCGGTCCGCCAGGCGAAGCCGCCGTTGTTGCAGATGTAGAACGCGCCGTCCGGCCCGACCGCCAGCCCGTTCGGGCCGCCGCTGACGCGCGCGAGCACGTCGACCCGGCCGTCCGGCTGCACGCGGGTGACGGTCTGGCGCTCGATCTCGACCAGCACGATCGAGCCGTCCTGCATGGCGACCGGGCCTTCGGGAAAGCGCAGGCCGCTGGCCAGGATGCGGATTTCGCTCATCGTCTCCCCATCACCCCACGCGGAGGTTCGCCGCGCGCGGTAACCGGGCGGCTATTCCGGGTCAAGGCTGAACCCATTTACGACGGGCGCCGTGCCTCGAGTATCCGGAACAGTGTCGCGAGCCGATCGGTGTCCACGTGCATCCGACGGTTGAATGGCGTGGGGTCGTTGCCGGCGCCGACTGCCGCACACGCCAGCAGGCCGTGCATCAGGCCGAGCTTCGATGCGAGGAGCCAGAAGAAAGGCCGCATCTCCATCTCCGGCATCAGTTCGATCACCTTCGCCGTGCCCGGGCAGAACAGCAGGTTGCTCAGCCCGGCGCCGTGCGGCGCGATCACGAATTCCGCATGCTGGAAAAGCAGGATCTGCTCCTTGAAGCTCATGCCTTCGAGAGCACAGGGCGTAAAACCCCAGTTGGCGACC
>JAFAYA010000044.1 GCA_019240635.1 Acidisphaera sp.
GTCCCCTCGGGCTCGGCGTCGAGAATGTCTGGAAGCGGCTGATCGAGAGCCAGTCCGGCATATCGGCCATCCAGTCCTTCGACACGGCGGACCTGCCCGCCAAGATCGCCGGCCAGGTGCCGCAGGGCACCAGGGCCGACGGCCGGCTCGACATCTCCGAGTGGATTCCCGTGAAAGACCAGAAGAAGATGGATCGCTTCATCCATCTGGCTTTGGTCGCCGCGACGGAGGCGGTCGAGGATTCCGGCTGGACGCCGGAGGGTGAGGAGGACCGTTGCGACACCGGCGTGATGATCGGCTCGGGCATCGGCGGGCTGAAGACGATCTATGACGCCTCCATCCAGGTGAACGAGGGCAAGGCGCGGCGCATTTCGCCGTTCTTCATCCCCTCCGCGCTGATCAACCTGGCCTCCGGCCACCTCTCGATAAAATACGGCTTCAAGGGCCCCAACCACTCCGCGGTGACCGCCTGCGCGACGGGAGTGCACGCGTTGGGCGATGCGGCGCGGCTGATCATGCTGGGCGACGCCGAGGTGATGGTCGCCGGCGGCGCCGAGGCGGCGGTGTGCGAACTCGGCATCGCCGGGTTCTGCGCCTCGCGCGCTCTCTCCACGGCCTTCAACGACCAGCCGGCGAAAGCCTCGCGCCCCTGGGACCGGGACCGCGACGGTTTCGTGATGGGCGAAGGAGCGGCGGTGCTGGTGCTCGAGGAGCACGAGCACGCCCGCAAGCGCGGCGCGAAAATCTACGCCGAGATCGGCGGCTACGGCCTGTCCGGCGACGCCCATCACATCACCGCTCCGGCGGAGGGCCACGCCGGCGCGCTGCGCGCGATGCGCGCGGCCATGCGCAATGGCGGCGTCGAGCCCGAGGACATCCAGTACGTCAACGCGCACGGCACCTCCACGCCGCTCGGCGACGACATGGAACTCGAAGCCGTCGAGCGGCTGTTCGGCGACGCGGCGAAGGGCCTCGCGATGTCGTCCACCAAGTCGGCGATCGGCCATCTGCTCGGCGCCGCCGGCGCGGTCGAGGCGGTGTTCTCAATCCTCGCGGTGCGCGACGGCGTCGTCCCGCCGACGCTCAACCTCGACCACCCCAGCCGCGACAGCGCGATCGACCGGGTGGCGCACACCGCGCAGGAGCGGCCGATCCGCTCGGCCCTCTCGAACAGCTTCGGCTTCGGCGGCACCAACGCCTGCATCATCTTCCGCGCCGCCGCCTGAGCGGCCGCCCAGCCGGTCGCCCATCCGGCCCTGGCGGCGGCTGATCCGCGGCGGACCCGGCGGCTATCCCGGGCTCGGCCGGGTGATGCTGATCCTGCTCTGCCTCTATTTCGTGATCGGCCTCGCCACCCGGACCGCGCAGTATTTCTACGAGCAGCCGGGGCCGCTCGGCGAGCCGAAGACCGTCGTCGTCCCGCCCGGCAACGTCGCCGAGGTCGCCGAGACGCTGCGCCGCGCCGGTGTGATCGCGAGCCCGCTGGTCTTCCGCGTGGCGGCGGCGATCACCAGCGGCGGACCGCTGCATGCCGGCGAGTTCGCCTTTCCCGCCTTTGCCAGCCCGCGCGACGTGCTGGCGATCCTGCGCACGGCCCATCCGGTCGAGCACCACGTGACGATCCCGGAGGGCCTCTCGGCGGCACAGATCGCGCTGCTGCTCGACCGCGCGGCGGACCTCGCCGGCCCCGACGTGGTGCCGCCGGAAGGCGCGGTGCTGCCGCAGACCTACGACTTCGAGCACGGCGCCACCCGCGCCGCCATCGTCGCCCGCGCCGAGGCGGCGATGACGCGCGCACTCGCCGAGGCCTGGGAACGGCGCGGCGCCGACCTGCCGCTGGCGAGCCCGCAGGCGGCGCTGATCCTCGCCAGCATCGTCGAGCGCGAGACGGCGCTGCCGGAGGAGCGTCCGCATGTCGCCGCGGTCTATCTCAACCGGCTGCGGCTCGGGATGAAGCTGCAGTCCGATCCCACCGTCGCCTACGCGGCGTCCGGCGGCCTGGGCCGGCTGGACCGGCCGCTCACCCGCGCCGATCTCGGACAGGACAACCCCTACAACACGTATCGCGCGGCCGGCCTGCCCCCGGGGCCGATCTGCAGCCCCGGGCTCGCCTCGCTGCAGGCCGTGACCCGCCCGGCGGAGAGCGACGACCTCTACTTCGTCGCGAGCGGCGCCGGCGGCCACGTCTTCGCCGAGACGCTCGAGGACCACGACCGCAACGTCGCCCGGCTGCGCCGGCCGGACGCGCGGCCCGGCGGCATGGCAACGGGCGCGGGCGGTGCCGACCCGCCGGCCGGCGCCCGCTGAGGCCGGGTCGCGCCGGATCGCCGTTCGAGCTACGATGTCGCGGTCGACGACTTCGCAGGCAGGCCGCCCAGCCGGGCGACGTAGTGGCGACGGCACGGGACGACAACACGCTGAGGGACGCAGCACGATGAGCCCGGGGCCACGCGAGGCGCTGCGCCAGATCGCCTTCATCAATGCGGCGCACAGCCTGACCCACTATTCGCTGCTGATCCTGCCGACCGCGGTGCTGGCGATGGCGGCGCCGGGCGGGGCGTTCGGCCCGGAGTACGGGCGCATCCTGGCGCTGGCCACCGGCATGTTCGTGCTGTACGGCCTTTTCTCGCTGCCGCAGGGATGGCTGGCGGCGCGCTTCGGCCGCAAGCCGATGATGGCCGCCTTCTTCCTCGGCACCGGCGCCTCGCTCGCCCTCGCAGGCCTGGCGCCCGGGCCGCTGGCGCTCGCGCTCGCGCTGGCAGCCGCCGGGCTGTTCGCGGCGATCTACCACCCGATCGGCACGGCCATGCTGGTCGAGGCGGCGGGCGACCGGCCGGGCCGGGTCATCGGGGTCAATGGCGTGTTCGGCAATTTCGGCGTCGCCCTGGCGCCGGTCGTGACCGCCTTCCTGGCGAACCGCTTCGGCTGGCAGACCGCCTTCATCGTCCCGGGGCTGCTCTGCATCGGCCTCGGGCTGCTCTGGCTGAGGACGCCGGCGTTGGACGCGGCGCGCCTGCGCGGCGCCAGGCCCTTCCCGCCGATCCCGCCCGCCCTCGTGCGCCGTGCCGTCACGGTGCTGCTGCTGATCGCCGTGGTCTCCGGCCTGGTGTTCAACGCGTTCACGCTGCTGATCCCCAAGCTGATGCAGGAGCGGCTTGCCGGGAGCGCCGGGCTGCTGCCGCTGATCGGCCTCTGCGCCTTCGCCGTCACGCTGTGCGGCGCGCTGACCCAGTTCACCGTCGGCCGGCTGATCGACCGCACAACCCTGAAGCGGGTATTCCTACCGATCTCGCTGCTGCTGGTGCCGGCGCTCGCCGGCCTGTCCTTCGCCGAAGGCTGGCTCGTGCTGCCGCTCGCCGCCGTCGTCGCCGCCTCGGTGTTCGGCCAGGTCACCGTGAACGAGACGATGACCGCGCGCTACATCTCGCCGGAGGTGCGGGCGCGCATGTACTCGGTCCGCTTCTTCGTCGGCTTTCTCGGCAGCGCCGCGGCACCCCCGCTGGTCGGCTTCCTGCACGACCGGACCGGCAATCTCGCCGCCGTCACGCTGGTGCTGGCCGCCTTCGCGTTTGTGACGCTCGGCTGTGCCCTCTTCTTCCCCGACCGTCCGGAGGAGCTGCGCCCCGAACTATGGGCGCGCGCCGCCGCCCTGCCAGTCCCAGGGGAGTAGCGCGGCGGAGCAGCACGCCCGGGGAGGTCCGCGCCGTCCGTCGCTGGTGTCAGAGCACCACGACGTGGCGGGAGCGCAGGCGGAACGCCAGTCCCAGCAGCATGGCCCCGAACACCACCGCATAGGCGCCGAGCCACCAGGTCAGCACGATCGCGCCGATGAAGGGCGTGCAGATCAGCAGCAGCCCCCAGACCAGCGACACGAGGCCGGAGACCACCAGCAGCCAGCGCCCGTGCGCGAGATGCAGGCGGAAGCCGGCGACGGTCATCGCCGCCCCGGAGACCACCGCCCAGATCGCCAGGATGTAGATGAACACCAGCAGGGTGATTCCCGGCAGCAGGAAGGCGACCGCCGCCGCCGCGAGGTCGAAGATGCCCTCCAGGACCAGCAGGCCCCAGCGCTCGTGATGCGCCGCGGCGCGCAGGCCGGCGACGATCGCGAACACCCCGTCCAGCAGCATGTACGCCGCGTAGAGCAGCACCAGCGAGCCGAGCGCCGCCAGTGGTGTCGCGAAGGCGATCACCCCGAACAGGATGGCGATCGCGCCCCGCAGCGCGATCGCCCACCAGTTCCGCGCCAGCAGCGCGATCATCGCGTCGATGCGCGGCGCGCCGCCGTTCGGCGGGACGGACATGCTCACGAGCGCGGCGCGCCCGAAGCCCCGCCGGCCTGCGGCCGCTCCGCGCCACCGGGAGTGCTGGTGCCCGCGATGGTCGGGGCGCCGGCCTTCACCTGGATACGTCGGCTACGATCCTGCGGCTGCGCCTTCGGCAGCGTCACCTGCAGCACGCCGTTGCGGAAATGCGCCTGCACCTGCTCGGCCTCGATCGGGAAGGGCAGGCGCAGCGAGCGCTGGAACGTGCCGTAGGAGCGCTCGGTGAAGTGGAAGTCGTGCTTTTCCTGCTTCTGCTCCTGGCGCTTCTCGGCGCGGATGGTCAGCACGTCCTCGTTCAGGCTGACCTCCACGTCCTTCTCCTCCACGCCGGGCATCTCGAGCTGGACCTGCACCTCCTTGTCGGTCTCGCTGACATCCATGTGCGGCACCAGCACGGCCCCGCCGTATCCGCCGGCCTGGCCGCCTGCCTGGCCGCCACTCGCGACGCCGCCGCGCATCACGTCGTCGAACAGGCGGTTCATCTCGCGGTGCAGCGACATGAACGGATCGGTGTAGCCGGGGCTCATCAGCCCGCCGGATCCGAAAGTCAGGGGATTGCGTGCCATTGCTCCTCTCCCTCTGCTGGGGTTCCGCCGGCCGCGCCCGCGGCACGGCTTCGCCCCGAGTATCGCCGTTCGGGCGCCGCGGTTGCGCCCCCCGCTCAGGCGTCGCGGGTCGGGCGGCCCTCGATCGGGTAGGCGGGGTCGTTGTAGCCGGGCGAGGACGGATGGCCCGGCGGCACCAGCCGATCGACCAGCGCCTCGTCCTCGGCGGTGAAGCGATAGCCTAGCCCGGCCACGTAGTCGCGCCACTGCGCCTCGATGCGCGGCCCGGCGATGGCCGCGGTCACCAGCGCGTTGTTGAGCACCCAGGCCAGCGCGAACTGTCCGGCCGTGATGCCGCGCGCGGCGGCGTGTGCGGCGATCTCGCGGGCGATGCGCAGGCTCTCCGGCCGCCACTCCGTCTCCATCATGCGCCGGTCGCGACGGCCGGCGCGGCTGTCCTGCGGCGGCGGCGCGTCGGGGTCGTATTTGCCGGTGAGCACGCCGCGCGCGAGCGGGCTGTACGGCACCACGCCCAGCCCGAAATGGCCGCAGGCCGGCAGGTGCTCGACCTCGGGCTGACGGTTCAGCGCGTTGTAGTAGGGCTGGCTGACCACCGGGTGGTCGATGCCGGCCTCGTCGCACAGCCGGCAGATCTCGGCGACGCGCCAGGCCCGGTAGTTGGAGACGCCGAAATAACGGATCTTTCCGGCGCGCATCAGGTCGCCCAGCGCGTGCACGGTCTCGCCGAGCGGCGTCGCCAAATCCTCCTTGTGAAGGTAGAGGATATCGATCGCCTCGCAGCCGAGCCGGGACAGGCTCGCCTCCACGGCCCGAAACACGTAGCGGCGCGACAGGCCGCGGCCGTTCGGCCCATCCAGCGTGGGATTGGCGATTTTTGTCGCCAGGACCCACCAGTCGCGCGCGCCGCGGATGGCGCGGCCGACCACCTCTTCGGACCGGCCCTCGTTGTAGGCGTCCGCCGTGTCGATGAAGTTCACGCCCTGCTCGCGTGCGAGCGCCACGATGCGTTGCGAACCCGCCTCGTCGGTGGCGCCGCCGAACGTCATGGTGCCCAGGCAGATCGGCGAGACCTGCAGCCCGCTCCGCCCGAGACGGCGATACTCCATCGCCCCGCTCCCCTCACGCGCTACAATCAGCAAGGCCCGACCGTCTGGGCGAGGTTCGCGACGCCGGTCGCGGACGTCTTTCCCCGGTCGGGCCCGGTCGTCAGAAGTTCGATGGGCCGACGTGATATGATTGATAGAAGTATGACCCGGCCGGCCGCGCCGTGCAGGCCACCAGCGGAACGCTGAGAGCGAGCGCGAGAGCCCCGAGAATCGGCGCCAGTGCCCAAAACCGCCTCATGGCCGCTTCCTTCCTCTGCTCTCGGGACCGTTACCTCTCCGGCCTGAACGTCGCCAGTGCGGACGGTTTGCCGCGGTCGCAAAATCGTGCAAGCCGCACCGCGCGCTCGCCGCTGAGAAAGGCGCCGCCGACCGTGCCGCCAAGTGTCGGATGGCAGGCCTCCCCGGCGAAGACCAGCGCGCCGTCGGCAAGCGGCCGTGCCAGCTCCAAGCGCGCCCCGGCATCGCCGGGGCCGGGATAACAATAGGCGCCGCGGATGAAGGGATCGCTACCCCAGCGCGTCGCCAGTGAGGCGCGGTCGAAGGCGCGGTCGGCGCGCGTCCCAAGCATCCGGCGCAGCTCGGCGCGCGCGTGCGCCTCCGCCGCGCGCGGTCCGGCCCGCTCCAGCTCCCAGGCCAGGCCGCCGCCGAGAAAGCCGATGACGTGATCGGCGCCGTCGGGCCAGCAGTTGAACACCGTCAGCGCCTCGCCGGGCGCCACCTGTCGATGCGCGGCGCAGCGCGGCGGCAGGTCGAGCCGGTCCTCGCCGGTTGCGCGCAGCGCGATTTTCGTCAGCAGCCCCATCGGCAGCAGCCGCACCGCCGCCTGCGTGGGCGGCGGTAGCGCCGGGTCGAACGCGATCACGCCGCTCGCCAGCACGCCCGTGGAGACCGTGACGATGCAGGCGCCTGCCTCGATCGTCCCGCGGTCGGTGACGACGCGCACGCCGCCGCGACGCTGCCATTCGATCCGCCGCGCCGGCGTCGAGCAGACCACCGGCCCCGCCGCGGCGCCGAGGCGACGCACGACGAACCGGCCGAGACCGCCGGCGACCAGCAGGTTCGACCCTTCCAGCGTGTTGGCGTGCCAGTCCCGAAAGCTCAGCGCGTCGGCGTCCGCGGCGGCGATCAGCGCCTCCCAGGCGAGCACCGTCGCGTTCCATGGATCGTCCGGCAGCGCCGACGCGGCCTGCGCGAGGCTGGTGTCCGGCCCGCCCTGCGCCGCGCGCTCCGCCATGGCCGCGGCGAAGCGCGCCTCCGCCGCGTCGTAGTCGGCGAGTTCCCCGGCGCTCGCCGCGCGGCCACCCACGAAGCTGCGCCAGGTGCGGATCGTGTCGGCGTCGCGCAGCGCGTCGCCGTGCGCGCGGGCGATGGCGACCAGCGGGTTGCGCTCGGCGGCGTGCAACCACGACGCGCCGTGGTCGAACAGCGCGCCGCCGAGCGCGGCCGGCCGGGTGGTGAAAGCCCGGCCACCGATCCGCCCGGCCGCCTCCAGCACCGTGCAGCGCCGCCCGGCCCGGCGCAGCGCCGCCGCCGCGGCGAGCCCGGCGACGCCGGCGCCCACGACAACCACCTCGACGCTGCTGTCGGTCAGGAGCGGAGCCCGGGATGCATCGCCCGGCGCGCTACAGGTCCTTCGCCAGTCGCAGCGCGTCGTAGATCGCCGCGTGGATGTTGCGGCTGGCGACGGCATCGCCGATGCGCCACAGCCGGAAGCGTCCGGCGGGATGGCGCACCACCTGCTGGGCGGCCCCGGCGAGCAAGGCGCGGTGATCCACCTCGCCGAGATTGCACGAGAGCGGCCGGAGCGCCTGATAGAGATCGTCCGCCGGCAGCGTGCCGTGCTCGACGACGACCTGGTCCACCGCGCGGTCCTCGCGCCGGTCGGCGTACTCGCTGCCGAGCGTCGCCACCAGCGCGTTGCCGTCGCGCCGCACCGCGAGCAGCCGCGTGTTGATCGTGATGCGCGTGCCGCGGCGCTGGAAAACCCGGGCGTAGGCGGCGTGGTTGAGGCCGCCCATCTCCGGCGCGAAATACCGCTCGGGCGTCACCAGCTCGACCGCCGCGCCGGACTCGGCGAGGAACTCGGCCGCCTGCATGCCGGGGTGGTTGCCGTTGTCGTCATAGACCAGCACGCGCTCGGCCGGCTTCACCTGGCCGGAGATCACGTCCCAGCTTGAGACGACGAGGTCGTTGCCGCTCTCCAGCACGTCCGTGTTCGGCACGCCGCCGGTGGCGATGAAGACCACGTCCGGGGCCTCCGCCAGCACGTCCTCCGCCTGGGCGTAGGTGGCGTAGCGCGGCACGACGCCGTGCGCCGCCAGTTGCTGCAGGCGCCAGTCGACGATGCCGAGCATCTCCCGCCGGCGCGGCGCGCGCCCGGCGAGCAGCACCTGGCCGCCGGCGCACTCGGTCGCCTCGAACAGCGTGACGGCGTGACCGCGCTCCGCCGCCACCCGCGCCGCTTCCAGCCCGCCGGGGCCGGCGCCGACCACCACCACTTTCCGTCGCGGCCCGTCGCTGCGCGCGATGACGTGCGGCATCGTCGCCTCGCGGCCGGTCGCCGCGTTATGCACGCAGAGCGCCTCGTTGCCCTCGTAGATCCGGTCGAGGCAGTAGGTGGCGCCGACGCAGGGGCGGATCGCCTGCTCGCGGCCCTCGCGGATCTTGCGCACGATGTGCGGGTCGGCGATGTGCGCGCGCGTCATGCCGACCATGTCGAGCTTGCCGGCGGCGATGGCGTGGCGCGCGGTCGCGACGTCGGGGATGCGCGCCGCGTGGAACACCGGAAAGCGCGTGGCCGCGCGGACCTCGCCGGCGAAGTCGAGATGCGGCGCGGAGCGCATGCCGATGATCGGGATGACGTAGGAGAGCGCGTTGTCGGAATCGATGTGGCCGCGGATGATGTTGAGGAAATCGATCACGCCCGATCCGGCCAGGCGCTTCGCGATCTCGATCCCCTCCTCGCGGCCGAGGCCGATCGACCAGTCCTCGTCCGCCACCATGCGCACGCCGAGGATGAACCGCGGTCCGACCGCCTCGCGCATCGCCGCGAGCACGCGCAAGCTGAAGCGCAGCCGGTTGTCCAGGCTGCCGCCGTACTCGTCGTCGCGCCGGTTGGTGGCGGGCGACCAGAACTGGTCGGGCAGGTGGCCGTACGCGTCGATCTCGAGCCCGTCCAGCCCGGCCGCCTGCATGCGCTGCGCCGCCGCCGCGTAGTCGGCGACGATGCGCTCGATGTCCCAGTCCTCGATGGTCTTGGGAAACGCCCGGTGCGCCGGCTCGCGCACCGGCGAGGGCGCCAGCACCGGCAGCCAGTCCGCCTTGTTCCACGCCGTACGCCGGCCGAGATGGGTGAGCTGGATCATCACCGCCGTACCCTGCTCGTGGCAGTCGTCGGCGAGCCGGCGCAGCCAGGGCACGATCTCGTCCTTGTAGGCGAGCAGGTTGCCGAACACCGGCGGGCTGTCCGGCGAGACCACCGCCGAGCCCGCCGTCATGGTCAGCGCAATACCGCCCTTCGCCTTCTCGAGATGATAGAGGCGGTAGCGGTCCTTCGGCATGCCGTCCTCGGAATAGAACGGCTCGTGCGAGGTGCTCATGATGCGGTTGCGCAGCACGAGATGCTTCAGCCGGTACGGCTGCAGCAGCGGATCGCGCGTGGCGGCCTCGTCCATGTCGACTCCTCCGGACCGGTGCGGTCGCGCGGTGACGACCGCGGTCCTCCGGCGGCGGCCGGCGCTACGGCTCGATCGCGTCCACGAATGGCGTGCGGGAGAGCGCCACGGCGCCGTCCGCGGTGATCAGCACTTGTTGCTCGAGCTTCACGCCCTCGTGGCCGCCGGCCTCGCCCATATAGCTTTCCACCGACACCACCATGTTCTCCTCGAACACGCCATCGTAGCCCCAGGCGTCCCAGTCCTGGGCGAAGGCGACCGAGGGGTATTCGTCCACGAAGCCGACACCGTGCACCATCATCATGTAGCGGTTCGGCATGAATCCCTCCGGCACCCGCCAGCAGCGGTCGGCGAAGTCGCGAAAACCGAGACCGGGGCGCAGCAGGCCCATGTTGAACAGCACCTGCTCCTGCGCGAGCGCGTAGAGCATCCGCTGCGTGTCGCTCGGCCGGCGGTCGGGGCAGACATAGCTGCGCGAGATATCGGCGAGATAGCCGTGCGGCCCGACCAGGTCGGTATCGAAGGCGACGATGTCGCCGGCCTCGATCACCCGGCCGCCGCATTCCTGAAACCATGGATTGGTCCGCTCGCCGGAGACCAGCGCGCGCGCTTCGATCCACTCCCCGCCATGCGCGATGTTGGTCTCGTGCAGCACCGCCCAGAGCTGGTTTTCGGTGATGCCTGGCCGCAGCGCCGCGCGCATGCGGTCGATCGCGAGGTCGCAGACTTCCATCGACAGGCGCAGGCACGCGATCTCCTCCGGCGACTTGATCCGGCGCGCCTGCTCGATCGCCTCCTGCACGTCGAACAGCTGGATGCCGTGCGCCAGCAGGCGCTCGGCGCCGGGCGGGTCGCAGCGATCGACGGCGAGCCGGCGATTGCCTCCGCCGTGGCGGGCGAGCAGCGAGGCGATCTCGTCGGCCCAGACGGTGGCCTTCTCGCCGGTGCGCGGACCAGCCAGGAAGTAGATCCAGGGTGTGCTCGACCGCATCTCGTCGAAATGGCCGCCCGCCGTGACGTGCTTGGTGGCGCTGAACTCGAACAGCACGACCGGGCCCTCGGTCGCCACGAAGGCGTAGCGGCCGGGCGCGTGCATGGTCCAGATCGCCATGTTGCGGGTGCCGGTGGCGTAGCGGAGGTTCATGGGGTCGGCGAGCAGCGCGCCGGCGAAGTCGCGCTGGCGCAACTCGTCGCGCAGTCGGCCGAGCCGCCACGCATCCAGCGCGTGCTGATCGATAGCTGCGATGCGACTGAGCAGATCCTCGTTGACCGGCCCGACTTCCCATTCGCCGGGCGAGCCTTCGGGGGACACCAGCCGTGAGGTGCGCAGAATCCGGCTCTGATGACGTTTCGCACCTTGCCCGTCGCTGGCCATGGCTGGCTCCTGCCGTTCAGGATGCGCCGTCCCGCCCAGACGCTACGATCACCGCCGCGCCCGCCGGGTCACCCAAAAATGCCAGGCACACCCCCGCTCCGATCTGTCGTTGGCGTGGGCTCGGACCAGAGGTGCCAGGCGGAACCCGCTCGCCGGCCAGACCACGATCGGGTCAGGTCAACCCGATCGTGGCCCAGCTTCGTTGATCAGGACGTGATCAAAGGCTTTCGGCGATTCCGCCTCAAACAATCCCGCTCAACGCACCGCCCAATGGCCGGGAACGAAGACCGGGCCGTTGTAGTGCCCGGCCACCCATACGCGACCGGGGCCACCGCCCACCGGCCCGACGGGGCCCGGCCCAGGACCCGGGCCGGGGGCCCAGTGACCGGGGTGCCAGACGCCACCAGGGCCTCGCCAGCCCGGAACCCACACGGCGGCATGCGCCGGAATGGCGGAAGCCAGCATGGCAATCAGCCCGGCACCCAGAATCAGGGCACGTCCAAAGGATCTCGTCGACACCATCACTCCCTCTCCTTGTGCGGCGCCGGTTGCACGGACCAGCCCGGGGCGCCAGCCAACATCGGCAGCATATCCGAAACGCAACCGTTCCGCTACGCGGCAGCGGCCGCGGCGGATGCGGCCTCGGCGACCTCCTCAAAGAAAACGCGCCCCGAGAACAGCAGCCGCGCCGTGCGGATGACCGAGGCGCGCCGGATCGTGCCCGAAGCATCGCGGCTGATCGCGACGTCCAGCATCCCCGAGGGATGCTCGATGCGGACGTCGATCTCGGGACCGGGCGGCAACGGCGCGGTCCGCCCGACCACGGAGTCCGCGATCGCCGCGGCGGCCGCCACGCAGATGCCGCCGGTGGTCGCGAAGGCGGTGTGGCAGGACCACGGCATGAAATAGCGCGCCAGCACCGTGCCGCCACGGCGCGGCGGCGCCACCAGCACCATCTTCGGGATCACGCTCCGCGCCACGTCGCCGAGCCCCATGCGCTGCCCGGCGACCAGGCGTATCCGCTCGAGCCGTTGCATCATCGCGGTGTCGGCGTCGAGCTCCGCCGGCTTCTCCTCCCCGGTCTTGCCGAACGCCGCGGCGAGCGCAAACATCACCGGCATCGCCATGTCCACGCAGGACACCTCGACACCCTCGATCTCCTCGCGCGCGGCACCGGTCGGCAGCAGCGCGCCGGTCTTCGAGCCGGCGGCGTCGAGGAAGCCGAGCCTGATCGGCGCCGCCGTCCCGGGCACCCCGTCGATCCAGGTCGCCCCATCGTAGCGCACCAGCCCGCCCGGCGTCTCGATGACCGCCTCGATCGCCTTGCCGGTATTGACGTTGAAGATGCGCACGACGGTCTCGGGGTCGGCCGCCGGCACGAGCCCGGATTCGATCGCGAACGGCCCGACGCCGGCCAGCATGTTGCCGCAGTTCGGCCGCGTGTCGACCAGCCGCTCGGCCACGCTCACCTGCGCGAACAGGTAGTCCACGTCGGCATTCGCGCGCCGGCTGCGGCTGACGATCGCGACCTTGCTGGTCAGCGGGTTGCCGCCGCCGATGCCGTCGATCTCCAGCGGGTGGCCGGCGCCCATGATGCGGATCAGCGCGAGGTCCCGCTGCGCCGGGTCGCCCGGCAGGTCGTCGGCCAGGAAATACGGACCACGCGACGTGCCGCCGCGCATCAGCGTGCAGGGGATCGAGGCCAGTTTGGACATGACACACCCGGCGCTGTCGGAGCTCCTCCATACCGCCAACCGACCGAGGCGTCCAACAAAGGGCGCGACCGCCTTCCGGAGCGGGATTGAGCGGGCTCGACATCGGGGCCTAGGATCGGTCCACGCCCAAAATGAGCCGGCGCTACGGTGTGGCCGGACGCAACGGGAGAAAGCCTGATGTCCGAGATCAGCGCGCGGCTCGAGCGCCTGCCGATCACCTCGCTGCACCGCGCCGCCATCGCCGCCCTCGCCTTCGCCTATTTCTTCGAGCTGGGCGACCTCAACACCTTCGCCTATGCGGCACCCGGCGTCATCCGCGCCTGGCACATTCCGGTGAGCGCGGTGGCGCTGATCACGTCGACGAGCTTCGGCGGCATGTTCATCGGCGGCACGCTCGGCGGGCGCATCGCCGACCTGGTCGGGCGCAAGCGCGGCTTCATCTACACGATCCTGATCTACACCTTCTTCTCGCTGCTGAACGCGCTCTCCTGGGACGTCTTCTCGCTGGCCGTGTTCCGCTTCCTGACCGGCGTCGGCCTGTCGGGCATGACGGTGATCGCCAACAGCTATGTCAGCGAATTCTTCCCGGCGCGCGCGCGCGGCAAGTACATGGGTCTCATCGTGACCATCGGCCTGCTCGGCATTCCCGCCACCGCCTGGGTGGCGCGGCTGCTGGTGCCGATGGCGGATTGGGGGTGGCGCCTGGTCTTCGTGTGGGGCGGCTGCGGCATCTTCGCCCTCCTGCTCGCCGCGCGCATGCCGGACTCGCCACGCTGGTACGAGCACCGCGGCCGGCAGCGCGAGGCCGAGGAAATCCTGGCGCGGCTGGAACGGGCGGCGACCACCGAGGTCGGCCCGCTTGCGGCGCCGGCGGCGCCGGTGGCGGCGCGGCCCGCCCAGCCGGTCACGAACGGCAGCTACGGCCAGATGTTCCAGGGCGTGTTCCTCGGCCGCACGGTGATGCTGATCCTCGTCTGGATTTTTCAGACGCTCGGCTTCTACGGCTTCGTCGCCTGGGTGCCGACGCTGCTGATGAAGCAGGGCATGTCGCTGGTCGAGTCGCTGCAGTATTCGAGCCTGATCGCGATCTGCAACCCGATCGGCGCGCTGATCGCCAGCCGGTTGGTCGAGCGGTTCGAGCGCAAGTGGTTCATCACCGTCGACGCCGTGCTGATCGCCACCTTCGGCCTGCTCTACGGCCTGACCTTCACCCCGGTGCTCATCGTGCTGTTCGGCGCGCTGGTCGTGATGACGATCCAGGCGATGGCGGTTGCACTCTACGTCTACACGCCCGAGCTGTTCCCGACCGAGGTGCGCTCCTCCGGCATGGGGCTGGCGTACGGCTGCGGGCGGCTGGCGAACGTGCTGGGGCCGTTCACCGTGGGCGCGCTGTTCGTGGCCGCCGGCTATCTCAGCGTGTTCGCCTACATCGCCGCCTGCTGGCTGGTCGTCGCCTTCGTCGTCGGCGTGTTCGGCCCGCGCACCACCGGGCGCTCGCTCGAGGCGCTGGCCGGCTGAGCCGCTCGCCGGTCCCGGCGGGTGCTCGATCTCTCGCGCATCTACGACGTGCTGGTGGTGGGCGGCGGCAACGCCGCGCTGTGCGCCGCCGTCACCGCGCGGCAGGCCGGGTGCAGCGTACTGCTGCTCGAGCACGCGCCGAAAGCGTTCCGCGGCGGCAACAGCAGGCACACCCGCAACCTGCGCGCCATGCACGCCGCCCCCACCTCGGTGCTGACCGAGTCTTACCTGGAGGACGAGTACTGGGACGACCTGCTGCGCGTCACCGCCGGCAACACCGACGAGGCGCTCGCCCGCATGACCATCCGCAGCTCCGCGGAGGTGACGCCGTGGATGGAGGCGTGCGGAGTGCGCTTCCAGCCGTCGCTGAGCGGCACGTTGAGCCTGTCGCGCACAAACGCCTTCTTCCTCGGCGGCGGCAAGGCGCTGGTGAACGCGTATTACGCGACCGCCGAGCGGCTGGGCGTCGACGTCATCTACGACACCGAAGTCCTGGAATTGCCGCTCGCGGGCGGGCACGTTGAGCAGGCGGTGGCCACCAGCAAGGGGTTTCCGGAGACCGTGCGCGCCAGGGCCGTCGTGGCGTCGTCCGGCGGCTTTCAGGCGAACATCGAATGGCTGCGGCAGTACTGGGGCGAGGCGGCAGACAATTTCCGTATCCGCGGCACGCCTTATGCGAAGGGCCGTGTGCTGAAAAACCTGCTGGATCAGGGCGTGGCCCCGGTCGGCGATCCCACGCAGTGCCACGCCGTCGCGATCGACGCACGGGCGCCGAAGTTCGACGGCGGCATCGTCACGCGGCTCGACTGCGTGCCGTTCAGCATCGTGGTGGATCGCGACGCCAGGCGATTCTATGACGAGGGCGAGGACGTCTGGCCGAAGCGCTACGCCATCTGGGGCCGGCTGGTGGCGCAACGCCCCGGCCAGATCGCCTACTCGATCATCGATGCCAAGGCCGAAACCCTGTTCATGCCGTCGGTGTTTCCGGCGATCCGCGCGAGCACGATCGGCGGGCTGGCGGAGAAGCTCGGCCTCGACCCGCCGACGCTCGAGGCGACCGTGCGCGACTTCAACGCCGCGGTGCGGCCCGGCACGTTCAACGGCCGCGCGCTCGACGACTGCCGCACCGAGGGGCTGGACCCGCCGAAGACGCATTGGGCTCGCGCGCTGGATACGCCGCCGTTCATCGGCTATCCGCTGCGCCCGGGCATCACCTTCACCTATCTCGGCGTGAAGGTGGACGAGCGGGCGCGCGTGCTGATGCAGGACGGCAGGCCGAGCGCCAACCTGTTCGCCTCCGGCGAGATCATGGCCGGCAACATCCTGGGACGCGGCTATCTGGCGGGGTTCGGCATGACCATCGGCACCGTGTTCGGGCGGATCGCCGGGCGGGAGGCGGCGCGCCATGCGCGACAGTGAGGTGATGCAGGATGCACGGCGGGCGATGGATATCTGCAATGCCTGCCGCTACTGCGAGGGATTCTGCGCGGTGTTCCCGGCGATGGAGCTGCGGCGGGAGTTCAGCAACGGCGATCTCAGCTATCTCGCCAATCTCTGCCACAACTGCCGCGGCTGCTTCTATGCCTGCCCATATGCGCCGCCGCACG
>JAFAYA010000102.1 GCA_019240635.1 Acidisphaera sp.
ACGGACACGGAGGTCGTGCGGAACGCCCGGCGCGGCGTCATGGAGTTCCTGCTCATCAACCATCCTCTCGACTGCCCGATCTGCGACCAGGGCGGCGAGTGCGACCTGCAGGACCAGTCCATGGCCTACGGCATGGACCACTCGCGCTACGCGGAGAACAAGCGGGCGGTGAAGGACAAGTATCTCGGCCCGTTGGTGAAGACGGTGATGACGCGCTGCATCCAGTGCACGCGCTGCATCCGCTTCGCCCACGAGATCGCCGGAATGCCGGAGCTCGGCGCCACGGCGCGCGGCGAGAACATGGAAGTCGGCACTTATGTGGAGAAGGCGCTCACCTCCGAGCTGTCGGGCAATCTGATCGACATCTGCCCGGTGGGCGCGCTGACCTCGAAACCTTACGCGTTCGTGGCGCGGCCTTGGGAGCTGGAGAAGATCGACAGCGTCGACGTGCTGGACGCGCTCGGCAGCAACATCCGCATCGATACGCGCGGGCCGGAAGTGCTGCGGATCCTGCCCCGACTGAACGAGGACGTGAACGAGGAGTGGATCGGCGACAAGTCGCGCTTCGCGATGGACGGGCTGAAGCGCCGGCGGCTCGACCGGCCCTGGGTCCGGCGCGGCGGCAGGCTGGAGCCGGCGAGCTGGGCGGAGGCCTTTGCGGCGATCGCCGCGAAGCTGAAGGGCGTGCCGGGGGAGCGGATCGGCGCAATCGCCGGCGACCTCTGCGACGCCGAGAGCATGCTGGCGCTGAAGGATCTGCTGGCGGCACTCGGCTCGGCCAATCTGGATTGCCGCCAGGACGGTGCGGCGCTCGACACCACCCGACGCGACTTCTACCTGTTCAACACGACGATCGCCGGCGTTGAGGAGGCCGACGCGCTGCTGATCGTCGGCAGCGACATCCGGCGCGAGGCGCCGGTGCTGAATGCGCGCATCCGCAAGCGCTGGCTGGCCGGCGGCTTCCCGATCGCCGCCATCGGCCCGCACGCCGAGCTGACCTATGACGTGACGTGGCTGGGCGAGGCGCCGGACGTGCTCGCCGGCCTGCTCGACGGCACGCACGAGCACGCAAAGGCGCTGCGGGGTGCAAAACGGCCGATGCTCATCCTCGGCCAGGCGGCGCTGCGCCGGCCCGACGGGGCCGCCGTGCTGGCGGCCGGCTGGAAGCTCGCCGCCGGGAGCGGCATGCTGAGTGCCGACTGGCACGGTTTCAACGTGCTGCATACGGCGGCCGCACGGGTCGGCGCGCTGGATCTCGGGTTCCTGCCGGGGCCGGGCGGCAAGGGTTTTCACGCCATGCTGGGCGGTGGGGTCGATGTGCTCTGGCTGCTCGGTGCGGACGAGTTCGACACCGCGCGCATCGGCGCCGATACGTTCGTGGTCTATCAGGGCCATCACGGCGACCGCGGTGCAGCGCGGGCGGACGTGATCCTGCCGGGTGCGGCGTACACCGAGAAGCACGGCACGTACGTGAACACCGAAGGGCGCGTGCAGCGCGGCAACTTCGCGCTGTATCCGCCGGGCGAGGCGCGCGAGGACTGGAAGATCCTGCGCGCCTTCAGCGAGACCGTCGGCCGCCGGCTGCCGTACGACCGCATCGAGGATGTGCGGCGCCGGCTGGTCGAGGCGAACCCGGTGTTCGGCCGCATCGACGCGCTGCGTCGGCTGGCCTGCACCGACCTGACCGGGCCGTCGGGCGACGCGGCGGCGCTGGAGGCCACGCCGATCGTGCCGGCCGTGCCGAACTACTACCAGACCGATCCGATCAGCCGCGCCAGCCCGACCATGGCCGCCTGCACCGAGATCTACGCGCCCCGCCTGCCGGCCGCGGCGGAGTAGGCCGATGGCGGGATTTTTCCGCACGCCGTTCGGCATGCTGATCCTGATGGTGCTGGAGGCACTGGCGATCCTGGTCCCGCTGCTGCTGCTGGTGGCCTACGCGACCGTCGCCGAGCGGAAGGTGCTGGCGGCGATGCAGCTGCGCAAAGGGCCGAACGTCGTCGGACCGTGGGGCCTGCTGCAGGCGTTCGCCGACGCCGGAAAGATGCTGATGAAGGAGACGATCATCCCGACCGGCGCCAACCGGCTGCTGTTCCTGTTCGCGCCGATGGTGACGTTCACGCTCGCCATGATCGCCTGGGCGGTGATCCCGGTGGACAACGGCTGGGCGGTGGCCGACGTGAATGTCGGCATCCTCTACCTGTTCGCCATCAGTTCGCTCGGCGTCTACGGGATCATCATCGCGGGCTGGGCGAGCAACTCCAAATACGCATTCCTGGGCGGGCTGCGCAGTGCGGCGCAGATGGTCAGCTACGAGGTCTCGATCGGCTTCGTCATGGTCTCCGTGCTGCTTTGCGTCGGCAGCCTGAACCTCAACGACATCGTGCTGGCGCAGCGGCACGTCTGGTTCTGCATCCCGCTGTTCCCGATGTTCATCGTCTTCTTCATCTCGGCGCTGGCCGAAACCAACCGTTCGCCGTTCGATCTGCCGGAGGGGGAGAGCGAGATCGTCGCCGGCTTCTTCGTCGAGTACAGCGCGATGACGTTCGCGCTGTTCTTCCTCGGCGAATACGCCAACATGTTCCTGATGAGTGCGAGCACTACGATCCTGTTCCTGGGGGGCTGGCTGCCGCCGGTGGGACTGCCGCCCTTCACCTGGATCCCCGGGGTGTTCTGGTTCGTCGGAAAAGTGCTGGCGTGCATGTTCGTGTTCATGTGGGTGCGCGCGACGTTTCCGCGCTTCCGCTACGACCAGTTGATGCGGCTGGGCTGGAAGGTTTTCCTGCCGCTCTCGCTTCTCTGGCTCGTCGTCACCGCCGTCGTGCTGGTGCTGACGGGCTGGGTGCCGCAGGGGACGGCCTGAGGGGTTTTGGGCATGGCGTTTCTCGATCGTACTGCACGCAGCCTTCTGCTCGGCGAGCTGCTGACCGGCCTGGGGCTGACGATGCGGTACTTCTTCCGGCCGAAGGCGACGATCAACTACCCGTATGAGAAGGGGCCGCTCAGCCCGCGCTTTCGCGGCGAGCATGCGTTGCGGCGCTACCCGAACGGGGAGGAGCGGTGCATCGCCTGCAAGCTGTGCGAGGCGATCTGCCCGGCGCAGGCCATCACCATCGAGGCCGAGCCGCGCGCCGACGGGTCGCGCCGAACGACCCGCTACGACATCGACATGACCAAGTGCATCTACTGCGGCTATTGCGAGGAGGCGTGCCCGGTGGACGCGATCGTCGAGGGGCCGAATTTCGAGTTCGCCACGGAAACGCGGGAGGAACTGCTGTACGACAAGGAGAAGCTGCTCGCCAATGGCGACCGCTGGGAGGCCGAGCTGGCGAAGCGGCTGGAACTGGATGCGCCGTACCGGTAGGCGCCGATGATCGCGACCATCGCCTTTTATGTGTTCGCCGCGGTCATGCTGGCATCGGCTGCGGCCGTCGTGTCGTCGCGCAATCCCGTGCATTCCGTGCTGTTCCTGATCCTCGCCTTCTTCAACGCGGCGGCGCTGTTCCTGCTGGCCGGGGCCGAGTTCCTGGCGATGATCCTGGTGATCGTCTATGTCGGCGCGGTTGCCGTGCTGTTCCTGTTCGTCGTGATGATGCTGGACGTGAATTTCGACCAGCTGCGCGGCGGATTGCAGCGCTATGCGCCGGTCGGCGCGGCGGTCGGCGCCGTGTTGCTGGCCGAGCTCGTGTTGGTGATCGGCGGCTGGCGGTTCGCGCCGGATGTAGCGGCGCTGCGGCTGGCGCCGCGGCCGGAGCAGATCTCCAATACCGCCGCAATCGGCGACCTGCTCTATACCCGCTACATCTTCCTGTTCCAGATCGCCGGGCTGGTTCTGCTGGTCGCGATGATCGGCGCGATCGTGCTGACGCATCGCGAGCGGCACGAGGCGCGGCGACAGGACATCCGCATCCAGAACGCGCGCACGCCGGCGGAGACGCTGGCGCTGGTGCGGGTGCCGCTCGGCGCGGGGATAAGCACGCTCGGCATCTACCATCCGGTCGTGGCCGAGCCGGAAGACACCGAACTGGCGCCGCCCGGCTTCGACAACCCCGACCTGCATACCCACGAGGCGCACTGACATGATGGTGGTCGGGCTTGGGCACTACCTGGCGGTCGCCGCGATCCTGCTGGTACTCGGGGTGTTCGGCATTTTTCTCAACCGCAAGAACGTCATCATCATCCTGATGTCGATCGAGTTGATTCTACTCGCGGTGAACCTGAACCTGGTGGCGTTCTCGGCGGCGCTGGGCGATCTCGCCGGGCAGGTGTTCGCGATGTTCGTGCTGACCGTGGCGGCGGCCGAGGCGGCGATCGGGCTGGCGATCGTCGTGATCTATTTCAGGAATCGCGGCTCGATTCAGGTCGAGGACGTGACGTTGATGAAGGGCTGAGGGCGATGGACCTGTACCGCCTCCTTCATTGTGATCCTGACGGCGCCTGGCATGAAGATGCCCATCGGCATGTTGCCTGTCGGCATGTTGCCTGTCGGCGCTCACTTCGGCGCGGGGCGATATAGCAATGATCTACGCCGTCGCCGTCCTCGCCCCGATCGTCGGCTCCATCATCGCCGGCCTGTTCGGCCGCGCCATCGGCGACCGCGCCGCACAGGCGGTCACCATCCTCTGCATGATCCTCGCCTCGATCTGCGGCGTCACCGCCTGGATCCAGCACGTCTGGCAGGGCGTGCCGGACGGCGTGGTCACCCTAGCCCCCTGGATCGAGGCCGGGCCGCTGCACGTCGACTGGGCGCTGCGCTACGACACGCTCGCCGCCACCATGGTCGCCATGGTCACCTTCGTCGCCACGCTGATCCACATCTACAGCGTCGGCTACATGAGCCACGAGCACACGCCGACCGGCCGCTTCTTCAGCTATCTGAGCCTGTTCAGCTTCGCGATGCTGATGCTGGTGACCGCGGACAACCTGCTGCAGCTGTTCTTCGGCTGGGAAGGCGTGGGCCTGGCGAGCTACCTGCTCATCGGCTATTGGTACGACAAGCCCAGCGCCAACGCCGCCGCGATAAAAGCCTTCATCGTCAACCGCATCGGCGACCTGTTTTTCGCCGTCGGGATCGCGCTCACCTTCTTGACCTTCGGATCGATCGAGCTGCCGACAATTTTTGGCACCATCCAGCAGCACGCGAACGACACTTATGCGCTGTTCGGCACGCATCGCGCGTACGAAATGATCGGCGTGCTGCTGTTCATCGGCGCCATGGGCAAGTCCGCGCAGATCGGCCTGCACGTCTGGCTGCCCGACGCCATGGAGGGACCGACGCCGGTCTCCGCCCTGATCCACGCGGCGACCATGGTCACCGCCGGCGTGTTCCTGATGGCACGCATGTCGCCGATCATGTCGATGGCGCCGGGCGCGCTCGAGTTCGTGACGATCATCGGCGCCACCACCGCGCTGTTCGCCGCCACGATCGGCTGCGTGCAGAACGACATAAAGCGGGTGATCGCCTACTCCACCTGCTCGCAGCTGGGCTACATGTTCATCGCCGCCGGCGTCGGCGCCTACCAGGTATCGATCTTCCACCTGATCACCCACGCCTTCTTCAAGGCGCTGCTGTTCCTCGGCGCCGGCTCCGTCATCCACGCGATGTCCGACGAGCAGGACATGCGGCGGATGGGCGGCATCTGGCGGCGCATCCCGATCACCTACGCCGTGATGTGGGTCGGCAGCCTCGCACTCGCCGGCATCATCCCGTTCGCCGGCTACTATTCCAAGGATGCGATCCTGGAAGCGTCGTACGCCGCGGATACCGGCGTCGGCTACTACGGTTATGCCTGCGGCCTGATCGCCGCATTCCTGACCGCGTTCTACTCCTGGCGGGTGCTGCTGCTGACCTTCCACGGCAGGCCGCGCGCCGACCACCACGTGATGGAGCACGTCCACGAAAGCCCGCCGGTGATGACCGGCCCGCTGATCGTGCTGGCGATCGGCGCGCTGGTCGCCGGCTTCTCGCTGCGGCCATATTTCATCGGCGACTACTGGCAGGCCTACTGGAGCAACAGCATCAT
>JAFAYA010000106.1 GCA_019240635.1 Acidisphaera sp.
GCCAGGCGTGCCGGCGCCATCGGGCGTCCTGCTCGCCGGCCTGGCCCTGGTGCTGCGCGACGTCGTGCAGCGCTGCCTCGGCCTGAACTGGGGGCTGCTGGCGGTCTTCCTGGGCACCTCGCTGTCCGTGGTGCTCGCGCCGCAGGCGCTGGTGCTGGCCTCCGGCGTCGCATTCCTGCTGAGCGAGCTGATGGACTTCGCGATCTACACGCCGCTGCAGCGCCGCCGCCTGGTGCTGGCCGTCATCGCCTCCGCCGCGGGCGGGCTGGTGCTGGATTCGCTGGTGTTCCTGCTGCTGGCATTCGGCAGCCTCGCCTATCTGCCCGGGCAGGTGCTGGGCAAGGGCTGGGCGGTGCTGCTGAGCCTACCGTTGATCCGACTGCTGCGGCGGATGGCGCCCGCGCCGGCGTGACCTCGGCGGAGTTCGACTTCGACTTGCCGCGCGAGCGGGTGGCGCAGGCGCCGGCGCGGCCGCGCGACGCGGCGCGGCTGCTGCACGTCGCCGCGGACGGGCTGCACGACCGCACGGTGCGCGACCTGCCGGGCCTGCTCGCGCCGGGCGACGCGCTGGTGGTCAACGACACGCGGGTGATCCCGGCGCAACTCACGGCGCGGCGCGGTGCGGCGCGCATCGGCATCACGCTCGACCGGCCGCTGGCGGACGGCACCTGGGTCGCGCTCGCCCGCAACGCCCGCCGGCTGCGCGCGGGCGACACGCTGGATATCGAGGGAGCCGCACTCTCCGCCTGCGTCGTCGCGCGGCAGGAGGGCAGCGTGACGCTGCGCTTCGACCGGCAGGGCGCCGCCCTGGCCGCCGCGTTGCAGGCGTCCGGCGCGCTGGCCCTGCCGCCGTACATCACGCGTCCGCACGGCCCGCTCGCCGAAGACGCCGCCGACTACCAGACGGTGTTTGCGCGCGCCGACGGTGCGGTCGCCGCGCCGACCGCCGGGCTGCACTTCACACCGGCCCTGCTCGCCGCACTCGAGGCGCGCGGCGTCGTCCGGGTCACGGTCACGCTGCATGTCGGGGCCGGAACCTTCCTGCCGGTGCGCGGCGATGTCGGCGCACACCGGATGCATCCCGAACGCGGCGAGATCACCTCCGAGGCGGCCGCCGCGATCAACCAGGCGCGGCGCATCGTCGCGGTCGGCACGACCAGCCTGCGCCTGCTGGAGAGTGCCGCCGCCGCCGACGGCAGCGTCACTGCCTGGGCGGGCGAGACCGACCTGTTCATCCGGCCCGGCCACGCGTTCCGCACCGCCGGCCTGCTGCTGACCAACTTCCACCTGCCGCGCTCGACGCTGTTCATGCTGGTCTGCGCCTTCGCCGGCACCGCGCGCATGCGCGCCGCCTATGCCCACGCGATCGCCGCCGGCTATCGGTTCTATTCGTACGGCGACGCCAGCTTGCTCGCCCGCGCATGAGCTTCGCCCATCGCGTCACCGCGACCGACGGCGCGGCGCGCGCCGGCGTGCTGCACACCGCGCACGGGACGGTGCAGACGCCCGCCTTCATGCCGGTCGGCACCGCCGGCACGGTGAAGGCGATGACCGCCGATGCGCTGCGTGCGACCGGCACACAGGTGCTGCTCGCCAACACCTACCACCTGATGCTGCGTCCCGGCGCCGAGCGCGTCGCCGCCCTCGGCGGGCTGCACCGGCTGATGGACTGGCCGGGGCCGATCCTGACGGATTCCGGCGGCTTTCAGGTCATGTCGCTCGCCAGCCTGACGCAGATGGACGAGGGCGGCGTCACCTTCCGCTCGCATCTGGACGGCACGCCGCACCGGCTGACGCCGGAGCGTGCGGTCGAGATCCAGCATCTGCTGGACGCCACCGTCAGCATGGTGCTCGACGAGTGCACGGCCTATCCGGCGACCGAGGAAGCGGCGCGACGCTCGATGGAGCGGTCGATGCGCTGGGCGTCGCGCTCGCGCGCGGCGTTCGTGCCGCGCCCGGGCCACGGTCTGTTCGGCATCGTCCAGGGCGGCGTCCATCCGGGGCTGCGCGCCGCGTCGGCCGACGCCTTGCAGCAAGTCGGGTTCGACGGCTACGCGGTCGGCGGGCTGGCGGTCGGCGAAGGCCAGGCGGCGATGTTCGGCGTGCTCGACTGCACGCTGCCGCTGCTGCCGGCCGACCGGCCGCGCTACCTGATGGGGGTGGGCACGCCGGACGACATCGTCGGCGCGGTCGCCCGGGGAATCGACCTGTTCGACTGCGTGATCCCGACGCGCGGCGGGCGCACCGGGCGCGCCTATACCTCCGAAGGGCGGCTCAACCTGCGCAACGCCCGGCATGCCGACGATCCGCGCCCGCTCGACCCGGATTGCGCCTGCCCGGCTTGCATCGCGCACGGCCGGGCCTACCTGCACCATCTGTTCAAGGCCGGAGAGATGCTCGGGCCTATGCTGCTGACCTGGCACAACCTGCACTATTTTCAGTCGCTGATGCGGATTTTGCGCGAGGCGGTCGCGGCACGGCGGCTGGCAGACTGCGCCGCGGCGCTGCGGGCCGGCTGGACCGCCCGGGGCGGGGCCGCGGAGGAGGAGGGATGATCGAGGAGCGCTACGCCGGCCTGACCCAGCTCGGCCGCACGACGGCATTGCCGGCGTCGCCGGAGGAGGCGCGGCTCGAGCGCGTCGCGAATCCGCATCCCCAGGCGGACTACGTGGTGCGCTTCACCTGCCCGGAGTTCACCTCGCTCTGCCCGCTGACCGGCCAGCCGGATTTCGCGCATCTCGTCATCGACACCATCCCCGACGCGTGGATCGTCGAGAGCAAGTCGCTGAAACTGTTCCTGGGCGCGTTCCGCAACCACGGCGCCTTGCACGAGGACTGCACGTTGCGCATCGCCCTCGCCCTGGTCGAGCTGCTCGCGCCGCGCTGGCTGCGCATCGGCGGCTACTGGTATCCGCGCGGGGGAATGCCGATCGACGTGTTCTGGCAGACCGGCGCGCCGCCCGAAGGCGCGTGGATCCCGCCGCAGGAGGTGGCACCGTATCGTGGACGCGGCTGAGGCGATCCGCGGCAAGGCTGCGATCCGCGACAAGGCGCTGGCGCTCGGCTTCGACGCCGTGGGCTTTGCGCCGGCCGAACTCGGGCCGCAGGCGCGCGCCCGCCTCGCCGAGTTCCTGGCCGCCGGGCAGCACGGCGACATGGGGTGGCTCGCCGACCGCGCCGAGGCGCGCAGCCATCCGCAGGCGCTCTGGCCGGAAGCCAAAAGCGTGATTTCGCTCGGCCTCTCGTACGCGCCCGAGGAAGACGCGCTGGCCACGCTCGGTCGTGCCGATCGCGGCAACATCTCCGTCTATGCACGCAATCGCGACTATCACGATGTCGTCAAAGGAATGCTGAAGCACCTCGCGCAATTCGTCGTGTCGCGCTTCGGGCCCGAGGTGAAAGTGTTCGTCGACACGGCACCGGTGATGGAGAAGCCGCTGGCGCAGAGGGCCGGGCTGGGTTGGCAGGGCAAGCACACCAACCTGGTATCGCGCCGCGCCGGCTCCTGGCTGTTCCTCGGCGAGATTTTTACGACGCTCGACCTGCCCGCCGATCCGCCGCATGCCGATCGCTGCGGCAGCTGCACGCGGTGCCTGTCCGTCTGCCCGACGGACGCCTTCACCGCGCCGTACCGGCTCGACGCGACGCGCTGCATCTCCTACCTGACGATCGAGCATCGCGGTCCGATCCCGCCGGAACTGCGCGAAAAACTCGGCAACCGCATCTATGGCTGCGACGACTGCCTGGCGGTGTGCCCGTGGAACCGTTTCGCGCGTCCCACGCAGGCGGCGCGGCTGCGGGGTCGCGACGACCTCGCGGCGCCGGCGCTGGCCGAGCTTGCGGCACTCGACGAGTCCGGCTTCCGCCGCCGCTTCGCCGGCTCGCCGATCAAGCGCATCGGCCGCAATCGCTTCGTTCGCAATGTGTTGTACGCGATCGGCAATTCCGGCGATCGCGGTCTGGCCGCCTGCGCCGGCCGGCTCGCCGCCGATCCGGATCCGGTGGTGGCCGAAGCCGCCGCCTGGGCGCTCGCCCGGCTGCTTCGGTGCAGTGCGGCGCAGCCCGGCGCTTGCTGAAGAAGCGCAGCTTCAGCCTCGCGCGGCACCGCACCAGCGTGGCGCTGGAGGCGGAATTCTGGTCGGCGCTGGAGGCGATCGCCGCCGAACGCGGCCAGAGTCTCGCCGGTCTCGTCGCGTCGGTCGATGCGGCGCGCGAACCCGGCCAGAATCTCGCCTCATTACTGCGGATGCTCGTGCTTCGGGTGTGTCGCGCTTAACACTGTCGCAAGACCGATCCGTTTGAAATACCGACCCGGGTTCCTTCCGGACACGCATTCCAAGGCAAGGGTTCATGAGCCACATGAGCAAGATCGACGTGCCGACCGCGCCCGGCGACGGAGCGCACGTCACCAGCCCGCTGGTCCTTTCGGACCGGCTGCTGGCGCTCGCCGAGCAGGCCGACCGGGCGGGCTACCAGAGCACCGCGGACCGGCTCGTCATGCTCGCGCACCACGTGCTGGACGAGCCGCCACGCGCGGACGCCTGATCACGACGGGCGGACGCGCCGGTATGACCGGGGCCGCTTAGCTCACGACGATCTTCGGGCCGGCGCTGGAGCCGAGGCGAAGCTGCGCCTTGTCCCAGACGCGCCGGGCGATCGCCGCGTAGGCCTGCGCCGCCTCGCTCTCCGGCGCCGCCGCGACGATCGGGGTTCCGCCGTCCGCCGCCTGGCGGATCGCCAGCAGCAGCGGCACCTCGCCCAGGAACTCCGCGCCCAGGCGCTGCGCCTCCAGCCGCGCCCCGCCATGGCCGAAGATCTCGGCGCGGTGGCCGCAGGCGGGGCAGCAGAAGAAGCTCATGTTCTCAACGAGGCCCAGCACCGGCACATGCGTGCGCTCGAACATGCGCACGCCGCGCCGCGCGTCGAGCAGCGCGATGTCCTGCGGCGTCGAGACGATCACCGCGCCGGTCAGCGCGACGCGCTGCGCCATCGTGAGCTGCGCGTCTCCGGTGCCGGGCGGCATGTCGACGACCATGATGTCGAGCGCCCCCCACTCGACCTGGCCCATCATCTGCTCGAGCGCGCCCATCACCATCGGGCCGCGCCAGATCATCGGCGTCTCCTCCTCGACCAGGAAGCCGATCGACATCGCCTTCAGCCCCCAGGCGGCGAGCGGGATCATGCGGTCCTGCCGCACCTCCGGCTTGCGCGAGAGGCCGAGCATGCGCGGCAGGCTCGGGCCGTAGATGTCCGCGTCGAGCAGGCCGACGGCGAGGCCCTGGCGCGCCAGCGAGACCGCCAGGTTGACGGCGACGGTCGACTTGCCCACCCCACCCTTGCCGGAAGCCACCGCGATGATGCTGCGCACCTCCGGCAGCAGGGCGGGGCGCTGCTGCTGGCCCGGTTGCGGGTTCGGCTGCTGCTGCCCGGCGGCCGGTGGCTTGTGCGCGGTGAGCACCACCGCGGCGTTGGTCACGCCGCGCTGACGGGTGAGCAGCGCCTCGGCGGCGCGGCGGACCGGTTCGAGCGCCGCGGCACGCGCGCGTTCCGCCCGCAGCGCGACCTGCACGAGCCCGCCGCGGACCTGGATGCCCTCGATCAGCCCGGCGGCGACGATGTCCTGGCCGGTGGCCGGATCGGCAATCGCGCGCAGCGCCTCGCGGAGGGCGGCGACCTCGGCCTCGGGGCTGGCTCCGCTCATTCGCTTGCAAACCTTTCCTTGCCGGCATTATGCACGCCGCCGCGCCGCGGCGCCGCACCGGGCCGATATCCCCTCGATATGAGGGGGCGGCATCGGTCCGCCAATGGTGGCGACGCCAGCCGCGATGGGAGCGCGCTCGATGCCTTGGAACAACGGAGGACCGGGCCCCTGGGGCCCGCCCGGCGGTGCCCCCGGCGGCCCCGGCAAGCCCGGCGGCCAGCGGCCGGGCGGTCCGTGGGGCGGGCGCGGCGGCCCCGGACCGCTGCCTGATATCGACGAACTGATCGCGCGCGTGCAGGCCTTCGTGCGCGGCCTGCTGCCCGGCGGCGGCCGCCAGAGCGCCGGGGGCGGCCCGGGCGGCGTGTTCCGGCTGCACGGCCGGCGCGGCACCGCGCTGCTCGGCCTGATCGTGTTCGCGCTGTGGCTGGCCAGCGGCTTCTATCGCGTGCAGCCGGACGAGGAGGGCGTGGTGCTGCGCTTCGGCGCCTTCGTGCGCCAGGCCCCGCCCGGCCTCAATTACCACCTGCCCTGGCCGGTCGAGCGGGTCGAGCTTCCGGCGGTCACCCGCATCAACCGGATGGAGATCGGCTATCGCTCGGCCGGCGCCGATCAGCGTACCGCCGCCGGGCGCGAGGTCGCGGCACGCCAGGTGCCGGAAGAGAGCCTGATGCTGACCGGCGACGAGAACATCATCGACATCAACTTCGCGGTGTTCTGGCACATCAGCAACGCGCCCGCCTTCCTGTTCAACACGCGCAACCCCGAGGTCTCGGTGAAGTCGGTCGCCGAGAGCGTGATGCGCGAGGTGATCGGGCGCACGCCGATCCAGCCGGCGCTGACCGACGCGCGGGCGCAGATCGAGCAGGCCGTGCAGACCGGCACGCAGACGATCCTCGATCAGTACCGCGCCGGCGTGGAGATCACGCAGGTGCAGTTGCAGCGGGTCGATCCGCCGTCCGCGGTGATCGACAGCTTCCGCGACGTGCAGCGCGCCAACACCGAGGCGGAGCGCGCCGTCAACGAGGCCGAGGCGTACCGCAACAACGTCGTGCCGCGCGCCCGCGGCGACGCCGCGCGCATCACCGCCGAGGCGGACGGCGCGCGGCAGGCCAGCATCGCCGAGGCGACCGGCCAGGGGCAGCGCTTCCTCAGCGTGCTCGCCGCCTACCAGTCGGCCAAGGACGTCACCTTGCGCCGCCTCTACATCGAAACGATGCAGCAGATCCTGATGCACACGCCCGCCGTGGTGGTCGACGACCGCGTGAAGGGCCTGCTGCCGCTGCTGCCGCTGAACGGGCTGGGCGCGTCGGCCGCGCCCGCGCCACCGACCGCGCCGCCTGCCTCGTCCGCGGCGCCGCCCGCCGGGGTGCCGCAGGCCTCGCTGCAGGCGGCACCGCAATGAGCCGGCTCGCGATCGGCGCGATTGCGCTGGCGTTCGTCGCGGCGGTCCTCGCGGGATCGGCGCTGTTCACGGTGGAGCAGACCGAGCAGGTGCTGATCACCCAGTTCGGCCAGCCCGTGCGGGTGATCGACGCGCCCGGGCTGCACGCAAAAGTGCCGCTGGTGCAGGCGGCCATCAGCTTCGACCGGCGGCTGCTCGACTACGAGGTGCCGGGCGAGGAGGTGATCCTCGGCGACCAGCGCCGGCTGATCGTCGACAGCTTCGCGCGCTACCACATCACCGATCCGCTGCGCTACTACCAGGCGGTCGGACCGACCGAGGAGGGCATCCGCGCGCGGCTCAACGCGACCGTCTCGTCGAGCCTGCGCCGCGTGCTCGGCAACCAGAAACTGCTGTCGGTGCTTTCGGCGGACCGCGGCCGGATCATGGGGCAGATCCGCGCCGAGGTGAACACGGAGATGGCGGGGTTCGGCGTGTCGGTGGACGACGTGCGCATCCGCCGCGCCGACCTGCCGCAGGAGAACACCGAGGCGGTGCTGAGCCGCATGCAGTCCGAACGCCAGCGCGTCGCCGCGCAGGCGCGCGCCGAGGGGGCCGAGGCGTCGGCGAGGATCCACGCCGACGCCGACCGCGAGCGGACCGTGCTGCTCGCGGAGGCGCGCGCCACCGCCGACAAGCTGCGCGGCCAGGGCGAGGCGCAGGCGATCGGCATCTATGCCGCGGCGTTCCAGAAGGACCCGGGCTTCTTCGCGACCTGGCGCACGCTGCAGGCCTACCGCGACGCCTTCGCGACCGGCACGGCCCGCCTGGTGCTCACCCCCGACAGCGACTTCCTGCGCTTGCTGAACGAGCCGCCGACCCCCGGCCATTGAGGGGCGCCCGCGCGATCAACAAAGAGACAGGACGTCTTCGGACTGCGGTGTCGGGATGGGGCGCCCTGGCGTTCGGGCTGGCGTGCCGGGGGCGCGCGAGGTAGGGTAACGGGACAGCCTTCCCGCCGGATGCCGCGATGCACCGGCGGATGTGACGGCGCCGGCCGGCAGCGCCGTGTTCGCGATGCCCTGAATCGGCTTCCTCGGCCCAGTCCCTGGAGACAACCGCCTCATGCGCCTTGACCACCTCCGCCCCGTCCGCGCCGCGGCGCTGGCACTCTCCGCCGCACTCGCGGCCCCGGTCGCGGTCACGCTGGCCGCCCCGCCCGCCTACGCCCGCGGCGCCCCGGACAGCTTCGCCGACCTCGCCGCGGCGCTGCTGCCCGGTGTCGTGAACATCTCCAGCAGCCAGACCGTGCAGGCGCGGGCCGACCGCGGCGCGCCCGACATGCCGCTGTTCCCGCCGGGCTCGCCGTTCGAGCAGTTCTTCCACGACTTCATGCAGCGCCAGCACCCGAACGGGCCCGGCGGTCAGGGCGGACGCGGCCCTGGCGGGGGAAATCAGGGCGACAACCAGGGCGGGCAGAACGACCAGGGTCCGCCGCGGCGCATGCAGAGCCTCGGCTCCGGCTTCGTCATCGATCCCGCCGGCATCATCGTCACCAACAACCACGTGATCGACGGCGCCGACGAGATCACCGTGACCTTGCAGGACAACACCTCGCTGAAGGCGACCCTGGTCGGCCGCGACGAGCGCACTGACCTCGCGGTGCTGCAGGTGACGCCGGAGAAGGACAAGCCGCTGCACGCCGTGCAGTTCGGCGACAGCGACGGCGCGCGGGTTGGCGACTGGGTGCTGGCGATCGGCAACCCGTTCGGGCTCGGCGGCTCGGTCACCGCCGGCATCGTCAGCGCGCGCGGCCGCGACATCCGCCAGGGGCCGTACGACGACTTCATCCAGACCGACGCGCCGATCAACCGGGGCAATTCCGGCGGGCCGCTGTTCGACATGGGCGGCAACGTGATCGGCATCAACACGGCGATCTACTCGCCTTCCGGCGGCTCGATCGGCATCGGCTTCTCGATCCCCTCCAACCTCGCGAAGAACGTGGTCGCGCAGCTGCGCCGATACGGCCATGCCAGGCGCGGCTGGCTCGGCGTGCGCATCCAGGAGGTGACGCCCGACATCGCCGAGAGCGTCGGGCTGCACGACGCCAACGGGGCGATGGTGGCCGGCGTGAACGATGGCGGACCGGCCGACCGGGCACAGATCCACAACGGCGACATCATCCTCAAATTCAACGGCCAGGACGTGAAGGAGATGCGCAACCTGCCGCGCATCGTCGCCGAGACGGCCATCGGCGAGCAGGTGCCGGTGGTGATCTGGCGCGAAGGCAAGGAGGAGACGCTGCAGACGACCGTCGCGGAGATGCCCGACGACGCACAGCTCGCCTCGGCCACGCCCGGCACCCCCGACAAGCCGGCGACGGACCGGCCGCTGCAGCTCTCCGGCCTCGGCCTGAGCCTGTCCGCCATCACCCCGGATGTGCGCGACAAGTTCCAGCTCGGCGCCGACCAGAAGGGCGTGGTGATCACCGAGGTGGCGCCGAACAGCGCCGCGGCGCGGCGCGGCCTGCACGCCGGCGACGTGATCGTCGAGGTGCAGCAGGAAGAGGTGAGCTCGCCGGCCGACATCCAGAGCCGGGTGGACGCGGTGCGCAAGCAGAACCGCAAGTCCGTGCTCATGCTGGTGCAGGGCCAGGACGGGCTGCACTGGGTGCCGCTGCCGCTGGCCTCCGACCGCCAGCCCGGATAGGTCGGCTCAGTCCTCGCGGAATTCGCTCGCGGAAAAGCCCTGGGCGAACAGCGCGGCGCGCAGATCGGCGTGCTCGATGCGGGCGCGGGCTTCGGCGGCGACGATCGGCTTGGCGCGGAAGGCGATGCCGAGCCCGGCCTCGCGCAGCATCGCCAGGTCGTTGGCGCCGTCGCCGATCGCAAGGGTCGCCGACAGCGGAATGCTCCGCGCGGCCGCGAGGTCGCGCAACGTGGACAGCTTGGTGTCGCGGTCCAGGATCGGCTCCGCGACCTCGCCGGTCAGCGCGACCCCGTCGTCGAGCAGCGTGTTGGCGCGATGCACGGCGAACCCGGCCAGCGCGGCGACGCGCGCGGTGAAATAGGTAAAGCCGCCGGAGACCAGCGCGGTCAGCGCGCCGTGCGCGCGCATGGTGGCGACCAGCGTGCGCGCGCCTGATGTCAGGCGCGTGGCCTTCCAGGTCTCCGCGAGCGCCTCGAGGGTCAGGCCCTTCAGCATGGCGACGCGCAGGCGCAGGGCCTCGGCAAAGTCCACCTCGCCGTTCATGCTGCGCCGGGTGATCTCGGCGATGCGGTCCTTCAGCCCGGCATGCGCGGCCAGCTCGTCCAGGGTCTCGCCGGTGACGATGGTGCTGTCCATGTCCGCGAGCAGCAGGCGCCTCCGCCGGCCCACCGCCGGCCCGGCGATCGCATCGACCGGCATACCGTCCAGCGCCGCGCGCGCCGCCGCGATGTCCGGCGGCGCCGCACAAAAGATATCGGCGGCCTCGCCGGGCGACAGCGTCACCGCGCGGTCCCCCTGCACCGCGTCGCGTACCCGGGCGATCGCCCCGGCGCTCAGGCTGGTCGCGGTCCGGTCGGCGATCAGGGTCAGGATATGCGGCATCGCCGGCTTTTCGGCGAAGCCCGCCGGTCCCGCAAGCGGTGCCTGAAACGACCGACCTTCCCCCGGCCCTGATCGTCGCCGGGCCGACGGCGAGCGGCAAGTCCGCGCTCGCGCTCGGCCTGGCCGAGCGGCTGCGCGGCACCGTCGTCAACGCCGATTCCATGCAGGTCTATCGCGAACTGCGCGTGCTGAGCGCGCGGCCTTCGCGCGAAGAGGAGGCGCGCGTGCCGCACGCGCTCTATGGCGTGCGCCCGGCGGCGGAGCCGGGCCACGTCGCCTGGTGGCGCGGCGCGGCGCTCGCCGCCATGCTCGCCTGCGTCGCGCAGCGGCGGCTGCCGATCCTGTGCGGCGGGTCCGGCCTCTACCTCGCCGCGCTGACGGACGGGCTCTCGGCGATCCCCGATCCGACCCCGGCCGCCCGGCGGGAGGCGCGCGGCCTGCTCGATGAACTCGGCGCGGCCGGGTTGCACGCCCGGCTGGCCGAGGTCGACACGGCCGCCGCGGCGCGGCTGCGGCCCAGCGACGGCCAGCGGATTGCGCGCGCGTGGGAGGTCTGGCGCAGCACCGGGCGCAGCCTCGCCGCCTGGCAGGACCGGCGCGGTGATCCCGCCCCGTTCCGCTTCGCCGCCATCCTGCTCGACCCGCCACGGGCGACGCAGCGTCCGGTGATCGCCCGGCGCTTCGGGGCGATGCTGGCGGAGGGCGCGCTCGAGGAGGTGCGGGCATTGCTGGCGCTCGGCCTCGATCCGCGCATTCCGGCGATGCGCGCGGTCGGCGTCCGCGAACTCGCGGCGCACCTGCGCGGGCAGGCGACGATGGCGGAGGCCGCAGCGCGGGCGGTGCTGGCGACCGGGCGGCTGGCCAAGCGGCAGGCGACGTGGTTCCGGCACCATGCGCTGGCGCCGCCGGGCCGTGCTTGCACGATCTGTGCGAGCAACCCTGATATGCAGCAATTTTCGGAAAGGATTTCGGCCAATCTGAGTAGTTTCGTTCGTGGCGCCGGTTGACGCTCCGGCGCATCGGGGATAGGTGTCCCCCTTCGTAGCCGAGGAATGGTGCTGATGGACGCCGTGCAAGCCCGGACGGGCGCGGAAGTGCTGCTGCGCGCGCTGAAGGAGCAGGGCGTCGAGGTCATCTTCGGCTACCCCGGCGGCGCGGTGCTGCCGATCTACGACGCGCTCTACCAGCAGAACGCGATTCGCCACATCCTCGTACGCCACGAACAGGCGGCGGTGCACGCGGCCGAGGGCTACGCGCGAAGCACCGGGCGGGTGGGCGTGGTGCTGGTGACCAGCGGCCCCGGCGCCACCAACGCCGTCACCGGGCTGGTCGATGCGCTGATGGACAGCATCCCCGTGGTCTGCCTGACGGGCCAGGTGCCGACGCACCTGATCGGCAACGACGCGTTCCAGGAGGCCGACACCACCGGCATCACCCGCCCGGCGACCAAGCACAACTACCTGGTCAAGCGGGCCGAGGACCTCGCCCGGGTGGTGCACGAGGCGTTCTATGTCGCGCGCAGCGGCCGGCCCGGGCCGGTGGTGGTCGACCTGCCGAAGGACATCGTCATCGGTCAGGCGCCCTACACGCCGGCGCCGGATGCCGAGCATCGCAGCTATCGCCCGGTCACCGAACCCGACCCTGGGCAGATCGCCCGCGCCATCGCGCTGCTGAAGGCGGCGAAGCGGCCGGTGATCTACAGCGGCGGCGGCGTGATCAATGCCGGCCCCGATGCCGCGGTGGCGCTGCAAGAATTCGTCCGCCTCACCGGCGCGCCCTGCACCAGCACGCTGATGGGCCTCGGCGCCTTTCCGGCGAGCGACCCGCTTTTCCTCGGCATGCTCGGCATGCACGGCACGTACGAGGCGAACCTCGCGATGCATGGCTGCGACGTCATGCTGAATATCGGCGCGCGGTTCGACGATCGGGTGACCGGGCGGCTGAACGCGTTCAGTCCGAACTCCCGGAAAATCCACGCCGACATCGACCCATCCAGCATCAACAAGAACGTGCCCGTGGAGGTGCCGATCGTCGGCGACGCCGGGCGCGTGCTGGCCGCGCTGATCGCGGCGTGGCGGGCCGATCCGGCGCGGCCGGACACGCAGGCGCTGGCCGCGTGGTGGCGCCAGATCGACGCCTGGCGCGGCATCGACTGCCTGCGCTTCAGCCAGGCGACGGCCGCGGGCAGCGCGATCAAGCCGCAATACGCGGTGCAGCGCCTCTATCAGATGACGCGTGCGCTCGGCCGGGACACCTACATCAGCACGGAAGTCGGCCAGCACCAGATGTGGGCGGCGCAGCACTTCCGCTTCGAGCAGCCGCACCACTGGATGACCTCCGGCGGCCTCGGCACGATGGGCTACGGGCTGCCGGCGGCGATGGGCGTGCAGATCGCGCATCCCGACGCGCTGGTGATCGACATCGCCGGCGAGGCCAGCATCCTGATGAACATCCAGGAGATGGGCACGCTCGCGCAGTACCGGCTGCCGGTGAAAGTGTTCATCCTGAACAACCAGTATATGGGCATGGTGCGCCAGTGGCAGGAGTTGCTGCACGGCGGGCGCTATGCCGAGAGCTACTCTGCCGCCTTGCCGGATTTCGTGAAGCTCGCCGAAAGTTTTCACGCCGTTGGGCTGCGCGCCGAGAGCGTCGACCAGCTCGACGGCGTGATCCGCACGATGCTGGAGGCGGACCGCGCGGTGATCGCCGACATCGTCGTCGATCCCAAGGAAAACTGTTTCCCGATGATCCCGAGCGGGGCGGCGCACAACGAGATGATCCTCGGTCCCGAGCACGCCGACCGCGCCGCCGGGATCACCGACGAAGGCCTGATGCTCGTCTGAGCGATGGCGAACCCCGACCCATCCTTCCGGTCCGCGACCATTTCGGTGCTGGTGGACAACGAGGCCGGCGTGCTGGCGCGCGTGATCGGCCTTTTTTCGGGCCGCGGCTACAACATCGACAGCCTGACGGTGGCCGCGGTGGACGCGAGCCGCACGCACAGCCGCATCAACGTGGTCACCTCCGGCACGGAAATGGTGATCGAGCAGATCAAGGCGCAGCTCGACCGCCTGGTGCCGGTACACCGCGTCGCCGACCTCACGCGCGAGGGGCCGCATCTCGCGCGTGAACTGGCGCTGATCAAGGTCATCGGCACCGGCAATGCGCGGTCGGAGGCCCTGCGCCTGGCCGACGCCTTCCGCGCGCGCGTGGTTGATGCCACGACCGGCAGCTTCGTGTTCGAGCTGACCGGCAATACCGACAAGATCGATGCGTTCCTGGAGCTGATGGGCCCGCTGGGCCTGACCGAAGTGTCGCGCACCGGCGTCGCCGCCATCGCCCGCGGCACCAGCGCGATCACGCTCCGGCCCGACGCGACGCACGGCACAGACAAGGGGAGTTCGTAATGCGCGTCTATTACGATCGCGACGCCGACGTGAACCTGATCAAAGGCAAGAAGGTCGCGATCATCGGCTACGGCAGCCAGGGCCACGCCCACGCCAACAACCTGCACGACAGCGGCGTGCGCGAGGTGGTGGTCGGCCTGCGCGAAAAATCAGCCGGCATCGCCAAGGCCGAAGCCGCCGGCCTGAAAGTCATGGACCCCGCAGACTGCGCGAAATGGGCCGACGTGGTGATGGTGCTGACACCCGACGAAGGGCAGGGCGATCTCTACCGCGAAAAGCTCGGCCCCAACATGCGCCCCGGCTCGGCGATGGCCTTCGCGCACGGCCTGAACGTGCACTTCAACCTGCTCGATCCGCGCCCGGACATCGACGTGTTCATGATTGCGCCGAAAGGCCCCGGCCACACCGTGCGCAGCGAATACCAGCGCGGCGGCGGCGTCCCCTGCCTCGTCGCCGTCGCCCAGGATTCTTCCGGCAACGCGCTGGAAATCGCCTTGAGCTACGCGAGCGCCATCGGCGGCGGCCGCGCCGGCATCATCGAGACCACTTTTAAGGAAGAATGCGAAACCGACCTGTTCGGCGAACAGGTCGTGCTCTGCGGCGGGCTCGTCGAGCTGATCAAGGCCGGCTACGAAACGCTGGTGGACGCCGGCTACGCCCCCGAAATGGCCTATTTCGAATGCCTGCACGAAGTGAAGCTGATCGTCGATCTCATCTATGAGGGCGGCATCGCCAACATGAACTATTCCGTCAGCAACACCGCCGAGTACGGCGAATATGTCAGCGGCCCCCGCATCATCAACGACGCGACGCGCGCCGAGATGAAGCGCGTGCTGGCCGACATCCAATCCGGCCGCTTCGCGCGCGACTGGATGCTGGAAAACCGCGTGAACCAGACCAGTTTCCGCGCCACCCGCCGCCGCATGGCCGAGCACCCGATCGAGCAGGTCGGCGAAAAGCTGCGCGCGATGATGCCGTGGATCAAGAAGAACGCGCTGGTGGACAAAGCGAAGAACTGAGCTGGTTGATGCTGGACCTCCGTTGCGCAGTATGCCGACGCAGCCGAGCGCGTTCGATCGCTCGCGGCGACGCCCCTTTTGGTTTCATTGGAGCCCGTCTCGGCAAGGAGAGGCGACGACTTCGTCTTGCGTGCTACGTAGATGACACGAGTGAGAGTTGATCAGGGTATGGCAAAAGTGTGGCTAGTAAAAGAGGGGGAAGAGCCGACCAGGGGTGATCCCTGGGGGGAGAGACCCCTTTCCGAATGCATCGACAAACTCAGTCTTTTAAGGTCTGATTTCATCGGTGATCTTGAGCACACTCCGCGATTCGGAAATCTTGAGGACCCCCTCAGTGTATTCAGAGGGCCGCAGCATGTGGTTGTGGAGCTCAGCAAAGCCGAGGCGGGCAATTGTGGGTGGAGTCCTGGTTTTTACTTGGTTAACCTTTCGGCCAGTGAGGCCGTCGAGCGCTTAAAAGTATGACCAAGCCTATGCGTTCGGCGATCTTAGCTTGTGCATCCTTTTTTATTGTTCCCTTCGCTAAGGCGGATCTCGCCGAGATTGCGCTCCAGTACCCAAAGGGCGCGACAGAAACCAGTATTAGATATATATTTAGAAACAGTCAACCAACCACAATTAGTAACATGGGTGTGGGTGAATCTGGCATCCGATATATGGGTGAAATCGGACGACCGACATTCTATTTCTGTAGAGGCAGCCTCATAACGATATTCGTCGAGATTCCTAACGCGACTATGAACAATTTCCGCCATTTGGTTGAGCAAAATTCTCGCCACCTGGGCGAGGGAAAGGTCTACGTCGAAGGTCAGACCGACCAGCTAGGAGAGGAGTGGACGGCGTTTTCTGTCGACTGGAAGCTACCAGATCAACGTATAGGTGAGCTGTCTCTTGTGCAGTATGAAGCAGCTTCGCCATTTTTACACCAAATTATAATGGACCACAATAAATGTAGGGACTGATTGACATTCCCAAGCGCCTGGCACGCCTCGCGGATGCCGCGCACGTAACGGCCGGCTTGAGCTCGCCCCATATTCGAGCGCTGTAATCCCAGATCTGGCGGAGGTCAGCTTGGAGTGCCGGAGAGAGAAGATAACGCCTCACTTCGCCGTTTGCCGCCGCTTCCCTGCAAGGAAAGCTTCGAAATCGAACGGCACGGATGCCCCACTTGGCTCGCCTTCGATGAGCGCAGCGCGCAACGCCTCCACCTTGATCTCATGCTCTTCCAGCAACCGCAGCCCGGCGCGGATAACCTCGCTGGCGGAGTCATAACGCCCCGCGGCGACCTGCTGGTCCACGAAGCCCGCAAAATGCTCGCCGAGGGAAATCGAGGTGTCCTTGCTCATGTCGCCTCCTGCCCATCAATATACACCACATTGAAAATCGGGGGACGCGCCATGCCACTAAAAACCGTCGAAAAAACCTTCCTCGCCGCCCCCGCCGCCCGCCCCGAAACCATTTCTCGCGGCGACATCGCCTTGTTCGCCGCCGCCCACGCAACGCCCTACGTCCCCGGACTCGCCACCCCCTCCGCCAAATCCCCGGCTGCCCTGCGAGACGCCTCCGTCGGCCCCTATCCCTGGACCGAGGGCTACGATTTCGACCTCAGCGGCCTGCTGCTGAACAACCGCCGCCTCGTCGATTGCGGCGACGTCGCCACCAACGCCAACGACCCCGAAGGCAACCGCACCGGCATCAACGAAACCACGCGCGCCATCCTGCAGGCTGGCGGCATTCCCGTGCTGCTCGGCGGCGACGATTCCGTGCCCATCCCGTTCTTCGACGCCTTCGAAGGCCGCGGCCCGCTGACCCTGCTGCAGATCGACGCGCATATCGACTGGCGCCACGAGCGCGACGGCCAGACCCTCGGCTTCTCCAGCCCGATGCGCCGCGCCTCCGAAATGGCCTGGTTCACCGGCATGGTGCAGGTCGGCATGCGCGGCGTCGGCAGCGCCCGCCCGGCCGAATTTGCCGACGCCCAAAAATATGGCTCGCATATCGTCACCGCCGCCGAAATCCACCGCCACGGCGTCGAGGCGGCCCTCGAAAAAATCCCGTCCGGCACCGCCTGCCTGGTGACGATCGACTTCGACGCCGTCGATCCCGCCATCCTGCCCGCCGTCTGCGCCCCGGCCCCCGGCGGCCTCACCTTCCACCAGGTGCTCGACATCCTGCACGGCGTCGCCCAGAAAACCCGCATCGTCGGCGCCAGCCTCGTCGAACTCGCCCCGGAAAAAGATCCTTCAGGCCTGTCCGCTTCCACAGCCGCCCGCATTGTCGCCAACGTCATCGGCGCGATCGCCCGTTCCGCCTGAGCGTCCGCGCGTTGCAGCGCGCCGTTTGCGCGCGCCGTCGCGGCCTCACCGGCGAGGTCAGCCGCCCGCCAAGGCACGCCATAGAGGCCCGGGTGCCGAACAGGTGGAAAGCAGGCCCGGGACCGAGAGGTCGTTGTCGAGCGCTCCCCAGTGCAGGCCATCCCAGGCGACCTACGCCTGCCGCGGCACCGATCGCCCGGGCATCCGGTGGCGGAACGCCAGCGCTTCCGCCACATCCTGCCGCCGGATCGAATCGGCGCCGGCAAGGTCGGCGACGGTCCGCGCCACCCGCAGAATGCGCGTATGGCCGCGCGGGGAGAGGCGCAACTTCTCCGCCGCCCGCTCGGCCAGCTCCTTCGCCTCCGCGCTGATCGACAGCGACAGCCCGTCGGCTTCCGCGTTGGTCGTCGGGCCGGCGGCGCCGTAGCGCGCCCGCTGTGCTGCGCGCGCCGCGCCGACGCGGCCGGCGACCGCCTCGCTCCGCTCGCCCGCCGGGGCGCGCGACAGCTCGGCGGCCGAGGTCGGCGTGACTTCGATCGTCAGGTCGATGCGGTCGAGGATCGGGCCGCTGATCCGGTTCTGGTAGTCCTCGCCGCAACGCGGCGCCCGGCCGCACTCGCGCGTGGCGTCGCCGAGATAGCCGCAGCGGCACGGGTTCATCGCCGCGATCAGCTGGAACCGCGCGGGATAGGTGACGTGGGCCATCGCGCGCGCGACCGTCGTGCGGCCGGATTCCATGGGCTGGCGCAGCGCCTCCAACGCCTGCTTGGGAAACTCCGGCAGCTCGTCGAGGAACAGCACGCCGCGATGCGCGAGGCTGACCTCGCCCGGCCTGGCGCGCTGGCCGCCGCCGGTCAGCGCCGCCTGCGAGGCGGAGTGATGCGGCTCCCGATACGGCGGGCGCATCACCAGCCGCCCGCCCTCCAGCATGCCGGCGACGCTGTGGATCATGCTGACCTCCAACGCCTCGCCCGGCGTGAGGTCCGGCAGCAGCCCGGGCAGGCGCGCCGCCAGCATGGACTTTCCCGCCCCGGGGGGGCCGATCAGCAGCAGGTTGTGCCCGCCGGCCGCCGCGACCTCCACCGCGCGCTTGGCCGTCTCCATGCCCTTGACCTCCGCGAGGTCCGGCGCACCCACGCCCGCCGCCACGCCCCCCGGCTCGGGCGGGGAGAGTACCTGCGTGCCGCGAAAATGGTTGATCAGCGACAGCAGGTCCGGCGAGGCCAGCACTTCGATGCGGCCGGCCCAGGCGGCCTCGCCGCCCTGCTCGGCCGGGCAGATCAGGCCAAGCTCGCGCGCCGAAGCGCCGATCGCCGCCGGCAGCACGCCGGAGACCGGGTTCAGCGATCCGTCGAGCGACAGTTCCCCCAACGCCGCGTAGCCGATCACCTCCTCCGCCGGCAGCACCTCCATCGCCGCGAGCACGCCGAGCGCCATCGGCAGGTCGAAATGGCTGCCCTCCTTCAGCAGGTCGGCCGGAGCCAGGTTGATCAGCACGCGCCGCGGCGGCAGCGCGAGACCCATCGCGGTCAGCGCCGCGCGCACGCGCTCGCGCGCCTCGCCCACGGCCTTGTCGGGCAGCCCGACGACCAGGAAGGCCGGCAGGCCCGGCGAGATCTGCACCTGCACTTCGATCGGCACCGCCTCGATGCCGGAGAAGGCGAAGGAGCGGATGCGGGCGATGCTCATCCCGGGCTGGCGGGTCCAGGCTGGTTAACCTGTGCTTACTCGCACACCCAGCCCAGTTCAGCCAGGGGTTGAAGGCACCGGCCTCAGCCGGCGAAGCCCGCGACGAAGCGCTCGAGCAGCCGGCCGATCAGGTCGACGTTGTAGCCGCCCTCCTGCACGATCGCGGTCGGCAGGCCGAGCGAGGCGACGGCCGCGCCGGCCCGCGCGAAACCGTCGGGGGTGACGGCGAGTGCGGCGAGCGGCTCGTCGCCGGAGGCGTCGAACCCCAGGCTCAGCACCAGCGCGTCGGCGCCAAAACCGCGGATCGCGTCGATCGCTGTGGCGATGGCGGCCAGCCAGTCGGCATCGCCGGTGCCGAGCGCGAGTGGCAGGTTCAGCGTGCAGCCCGCCCCGGCGGCGCCGCCGCGCTCCTCCGCGCGCCCGGTGAACCACGGAAAATAGTGGTCGGGATCGCCGTGCACGGAGACGAACAGCACGTCCGCCCGCTCCCAGAAGATTCCCTGCGTGCCGTTGCCGTGATGGCTGTCGATGTCGAGGATCGCCACGCGCGCCGCCCCCCGCCCGCGCAAGCGCTCGGCGGCCAGCGCCGCGTTGTTCAGGTAGCAGTGACCGCTGGCGCGCGCGGCGTAGGCGTGATGGCCGGGCGGGCGCGCCAGCGCGTAGGCGTGACGCCCTTCGGCGGCTTCATCCGCGGCGGCCAGCGCGCCGAACGCGGCGGCCCTCGCGGCTTCCCAGGTCCCCGGGCCGATCGGGCAGGATGCATCGGCCGTGTACCAGCCGACCGCGCCGACGACGCCGGCCGGCAGCCGCGCGCCGTTCGCCAGCATTTCCGGCGTCGGATGGATGTTTGCGACCAATTCCGGCGCGGCATCGTCCAGCGCCGCCCAGCGCGCCGGCCCGTGTTCGAGGAAGTCGAGATAGTCGGCGGGGTGCACCGCGAGCAGCGCGTCGCGCGGCTGCGCCGGCGGCTGCGTCACTTCCAGGCCAAGGCGCACGCATGCCGCGAGCAGCGCCTCGGCGCGCGCCGGCACCTCGAAATTGGGCCGTACCTGACCCCGCTGGAGAAAGAAGCGTGGCGCATGCCGGCGCTGCGCCTCATGCCAAAATGCCTTCACCGCATTGCCCCCGCCGCGCCGACCTGATTATCGGTGCACCGAGCATGCGTGCCGCAGCCCCGGAGGTGAAGACCATGGTTCTCCGCATTGCCATCGGCGGCTTTCAGCACGAAAGCCACTCCTTCGCCCCACGCCCCGCCACCTACGCGGATTTCCTGCGTCCGGGCGGCTTTCCGTCGATGCAGCGCGGACCCGGCCTGATCCCGACGCTGCGCGGCACCGCCGTGCCGATCGCCGGCGCGATCGGCGCGGCCGAGCGGTCCGGTGTCGCCCTGGTGCCGCTCGCCTGGTGCCTCGCCAGCCCGGCCGGGCCGGTGCAGGACGAAGCGTTCGAGCGCATCGCCGCCGTGCTCTGCGCCGCGCTGTCGGCCGCTCTCGATGAAGCGCCGATCGACGGCGTCTATCTCGATCTGCACGGCGCCGCGCTGGCGGAAAGCTTTGCCGACGCGGAGGGCGAGCTGCTGCGCCGGGTGCGCCGCATCGTCGGCCCCGCCGTGCCGGTCACCGCCAGCCTCGATCCGCACGCCAACCTCACCGCGCAGATGGTGCGCGAGAGCGATGCGCTGGTGCCGTTCCGCACCTATCCGCACGTGGACATGAAGGAGGCGGGGGCGCAGGCGATGCGCCTGCTGCTGGACCGCATCGAGCGCCGTCCCGAATACGCGAAATCCTTCCGCCAGCTCGATGTTCTGCTGCCGATCGGCAGCCAGTGCACCTTGACGCAGCCCATGCAGGGCATCATGGCGCGCCGCGCCGCGCTCGGCGCGGGCGTCGAGGAGCTGGCCTTCTGCTTCGGCTTTCCCTACGCCGACTTTGCCGATTGCGGCCCGGCCGTCGCCGCCTATGCCGAAACGCAAGCCGCCGCCGACGCCGCGGCCGACTCGCTGCTCGCCGAGCTGCGGTCGCGCGAAGCCGAGTTCCGCCTGGACGTCGTTTCCGCCGCCGAGGCCGTGGCGGAGGCGATCCGCGTCGCCGCCTCGGCGAGCCGCCCGGTGCTCCTCGCCGACACGCAGGACAATCCCGGCGGCGGCGGGCACGGCGACACCACCGGCCTGCTCGCCGAACTCATCGGGCAGGGGGCCCGGGGTGCGGTGCTCTGCCTGATCAACGACGCCGAGAGTGCCGCCGCGTGCCACCAGACCGGGCCGGGCGCCCCCATCGTGCTGTCGCTCGGCGGCAAGTCGGACGCCAGACCGCTGAAGGTGGAAGCGCGCGTGCTGCGCCTGACGGACGGCCGCTTCACGCTGACCGGCCCGATGGGTGCCGGCAACCCCGCCGATCTCGGCCCGACCGCATTGATCGAAATTTTCCCCGGCGTGCGCGTCGTGGTCGTCAGCCGGAAGATGCAGGCGCTCGACCAGGCGATCCTGCGCCACGTCGGCGTCGATCCGGCAACGTGCCCGATCATCGCCCTGAAATCCTCGGTGCACTTCCGTGCCGATTTCGCGCCGATCGCCGAAAAGATCATCGTCGCCGCCGCCCCCGGGCCGGTGGTCGCCGACCCCTCGACGCTCAGCTTCCGCCACCTGCGGCCGGGCTTGCGGCTGCGTCCCGGCTGAGTTCCGTCAGCACGTCCGCAGCCCGCGGAATCGGTGCCACCGCGCCATAGCCGATCGTCGAAAGCGCCGCGGCCACCGCGGCATATCGCGCTGCCGCCTCCGGTGCATCGCCAAGGATCAGCCGGGCCAGGAAACTGCCGCAGAACGTATCGCCGGCCCCGGTGGAATCGACCGGCAGGCAGGGGTGCGGCGGAATGAAGCGCCGGCTCTCCGGCAAGGCGAGCCACGCCCCGGTCGCTCCCATCTTGAGCACGACGATCTTCGGCCCGAGCAGCAGGTAGTGATCGAGGATCGCCTGCGGCTCGGTCATGCCGAGCAGCGCGCCCACGTCATCGAGCCCCGGCAGCGCGATATCGGCCCGCGCGATCGCCGCATGGATCACCGCCGAGGCGCGCGCCGGCGGCCATAGCCGCGGACGATAGTTGGTGTCGTACGCCACCCGCACGCCGTGCGCCCGCGCCACCTCGATCGCCCGGAAACACGCATCGGCGGCGCGCGGCGAAATCCCCTGGCTGATGCCGGAGAGATAGAGGATCTGCGCCTGTGCGATCGCTTCTTCCGGCACGTCCTCCGGCCCGTAGGCGCTCGCCGCCGAGCCAGTTCGGTAGAACAGGAACTCGTGACCCCGCGGCCCGTGCGTCACGAAATAGATCGCGGTCGGCCGCTCCGCCGAGCGGGCCACCGTGGAACTGTCCACGCCCTCCGCCGCCCACAGCCGCAGAAAACTGTCGCCCGCGGAATCCTGGCCGATCGCCGTGATGTAGCCGGCCGACACGCCCTGCCGCGACGCGGCGATGGCGGCGTTGGAGGTGTCGCCGCCATGCCCTTCCAGGTACAGCCGCCTGCCATCCGGCAGCGCCGGCTGCTGGTTGAACTCCAGCATGGGCTCGCCCATGCACAGCAGATCGGCGGCCATCAGGCGGCAAATACCTGCGCCGCCGCGGCGGCGATGGCGGCGCGGTCGCCGGCGGCGATGCGCGTCTCATCCACCAGCGCGCCCCCCATGCCGACGAAGGCCGCGCCGGCCTTCAGATAGGTGCCGACCTCGCCCGGCGCGATGCCGCCGGTCGGACAGAACGCGATCCCCGGAAACACGCTGGCCAGCGCCCGGATATGTCCGGCGCCGCCGGCTGAGGACGCCGGAAACACCTTCACCACGTCAGCCCCGCCGGCGATCGCCGCCCGCACCTCGGTCGGCGTCATCGCGCCGAGCATCAGCGCGGCGCCGGCCTGCCGGCAAGGCTCGGCCAGCGCCGGATCGACCCAGGGGGCGACGATGAAGCGCGCTCCCGCATCCAGGCAGGCCCGCGCCGTCGAGATGTCCGGCACGGTCCCGGCGCCCACCAGCAGCGACGCATCCGCCGCCAGGTCGTGGATCAGCGACGGCGCGTCGGGGATGGTCATCGTGATCTCGAACACGCGCAGCCCGGCTTCGCGCAGCCACTGCACCGCTGTGACGGCATGGCCAGCGTCGCGCGTACGGATCACCGGGACGACGCGCGCGGCGCGCAGCTCCGCCAGAAGGGGGTGGGGCATGGCCAGTTCCTCCCGCCGCCACGCTCGCACGCGGCGGCGAGGAAGGCGAGGGTCAGCCGGTCACACCCGCAGCAGCGACCGCATCGGCGCCGCGGCCGCGCTGTCCGGAAACACCTGCGCCAGCGCCGGCGCCGACAGATGGAGGTGTTCCGCCAGCAGTCCTTTCGCGACCGAGCGCAGGTCGGCGG
>JAFAYA010000011.1 GCA_019240635.1 Acidisphaera sp.
AAGTCGGCGACGGCGACGCCGATCTCGGCGGTCGCGGCGTGCAGCTGCGCCTCCGCCTGGCGGATGTCAGGCCGGCGGCGCGCCAGCTCCGACGGCAGGCCCACCGGCACCTCCGGCGGCACCGGCGGGATCGGCTTCGGGCTCGCCAGCTCGGCGGCGAGCGCACCCGGCGGCTCGCCAAGCAGCAGGCTGAGCGCGTTGATCGTCTGCGCCTCCTGCTGTTCGAGCTGCGGCAGCTGCGCCGATGCGGTGGCCACCTGCGCCTGCGCGTTGGCGACGTCGAGGTCGGTGGTCAGCCCGCCGGCCGCGCGCTCCTGGGTCAGCTTCAGGCTCTGCGTGTCGGCGTCGAGGTTCTGCCGGGTGATCTCGATGTTGCGCTGAACGCCGCGCAGCTGGATGTAGTCACGCGCCACCTCCGCCAATTCGGTGATCAGGCTGTTGCGGCGCGTCTCCTCGGCGGCGCGCAGGTTGGCCCTGGCCGACTCGACCTGCCGGCGGACGCGGCCCCAGAGATCGAGCTCCCAGGACGCGTCGAAGCCGTACTGCCAGAGGTTGAACGGCGGGATGCTGGTGCTGGAGGGCGGCGCGCCGAGCCGTCCACCCAGCCCATTCGCGACCGAGCCCTGGCTGGCGAAGGTGCCGCCCGTCGTCGAGGCGCCGGTGCTCGTCGTACTCGTGGCGACGCTGCCGGGGGAGGCGCCGCCGAGCAGGCCGAGCGTTCCCCGGGAGCTGACCCGCTCGCGCGTGTAGGAGCCGTCGGCCGCCAGCGTGGGGAAGGCGTCCGCGCGGGCCACGCCGAGCTGGGCGCGCGATTGGGCGAGCCGGACCGTCTGCACTCGCACGTCGAGGTTGCTGTCGGCGACCCGGTTCTCGAGCGTGGTCAGCTCGGGGTCGTCGAACAGGCTCCACCAGTTCGGATCGACCGGCCCGGCCACCGCCTCGCTGGGCACCTGGGCCGCGGGCCGGCCGGCGAACCAGGAGAGCGGCGACCACCAGGGCCGCGCAGCCCGGTAGTTCGGCCCGACCGCGCAGCCGCCCAGCGCCAGCAGCAGCGCCGCCGCGACGAACTGCGCACGCGCCGCCCCCGAGCGGTCAGCCATCGTGCGGCCCCGGCCTATCCTGACCGTCCGGTTCAGTCAGCATCTTTGACAAACTAGCCGGATTGGCCCGATCGTCAATCTCGCAGGACAGGTGCCGGGGGCGCGTCGACGGGAATGGTGGACACCGAGGCGCTGTCGCCGGAGAAACGGGCGCAAATCCTGCACGGGGCGGCGGCGGTGTTCGACCAGGACGGCTACGAGGGCGCGAGCATGTCGCGCATCGCCGCCGAGGCGAACGTCTCCAAGGGCACGCTGTACAACCACTTCACGAGCAAGGCCCACCTGTTCGCCGCCTATGTCGAGCAGCAGTGCAGCCGCAAGCTCGGCCACATCTTCGAGACGATCGACGGCGACGACGATCCCGCCACCACGCTGCGCAGCGTCGGCACGCGGATGACGCAGATGATGCTGTCGCCGACCGGGCTGACGATCTATCGGGTCGTGGTGTCGGAAGCCGGAAAATTCCCCGACCTCGCGCGCGTGTTCTTCGACGCCGGCCCGGCCAAGGCGATCCGGCAGCTGTCGACCTGGCTCGAACGGCAGGCGCGGCGCGGGCGGCTGGAGGTCGGCGATCCGCAATTCGCCGCCGAGCAGTTCTTCGCGCTCTGCCAGACGCGGGTCTGGATGCGCTGCAAGCTGCACCTGCTGCCCCCGCCCTCGCCGGCCGAGATCGACCGGGTGGTCGATGCGGCGGTCCGCATGTTCCTGCGCTTCTACGCAGCAGAGGAGGTCCCGGCATGACTGACGACGCGACCCTGCAAGCCGTGCTTGGCCGGATCGACGACGGCCTCGATGCGGCGAGGGAACGCTGGTTCGCCTTCCTGCGCATCCCGAGCGTGAGCGCGCAGCCAGTGCACGCGGCGGATTGCCGCGCCGCCGCCGCGTGGGCACGCGACGCGCTGGCAGGGCTCGGCTTCGACGCGGCGGTGCGCGAGACCGCCGGGCAGCCCTGCGTCGTCGGCCACCATCCCGGCCCGGGCGGCACGGCCCGGCATCTGCTGTTCTACGGCCACTACGACGTGCAGCCGGCCGAGCCGCTCGATCTCTGGACCGCCCCGCCGTTCGAGCCGGTGATCTCGCAGGGTCCGCGCGGGGCGCGCGTCACGGCGCGCGGCGCGGTGGACGACAAGGGCCAGGTGATGACCTGGCTGGAGGCGTTCCGTGCCTGGCACGCCGAGACCGGCGGGCTGCCGGTGCGCGCGACCGTGCTGCTGGAGGGCGAGGAGGAGATCGGCAGCCCGAGCCTCGATGCCTTCCTGGCGGCCAACCGCGAGGAGCTGCGCGCCGAGACGGCGGTGATCGCCGACACCAACATGTGGGACGCCGACACGCCGGCGATCACCACGCGGCTGCGCGGCATGGCCTATGTGCAGATCGATCTGCGCGGGCCGGGACGGGATTTGCATTCCGGCCTGTTCGGCGGCGCCGTGCTGAACCCGATCAACGCGCTGACGAAAATCCTCGGCGACCTGCACGACGCCGAGGGCCGGGTGCAAATCCCGGGATTCTACGACGGCGTGCGCGCGCTTTCGGCCGAGCAGCAGCGGGAATGGGCCTCGCTCGGCTTCGACGAGCCGGGCTTCCTCGCCGCGATAAGTCTTTCGCAGCCCGCCGGCGAGGCCGGGCGGCCGGCGCTGGAGCGGCTCTGGGCGCGGCCGACCGCCGACCTCAACGGCATCTGGGGCGGCTACACCGGCGTCGGCAGCAAGACCGTCATCGCCGCCGAGGCGCACGCAAAGCTGTCGTTCCGGCTGGTTGCCGCGCAGGACCCGACGCGGATCATCGACGGCCTGAAGCAGTTCGTCGAAGCCCGGCGCCCGCGCGACGCGCAGATCACCTATCAGGTGTTTGCCTCCAGCCCCGGCATCGAGGTGCCGACCGACAGCCCCTTCGTGACCGCGGCGCGCGCGGCACTCGCCGATGAATTCGGCCGTCCCGCCGTGCTGATCGGCAGTGGCGGCAGCATTCCCGTGGTGGCGAGTTTCCGCAGCGTGCTGGGCATGGACAGCCTGCTCGTCGGGTTCGGTCTCGACGACGACCAGGTGCACAGTCCGAATGAAAAATTCGACGTGCGCTGCTTCCACAATGGCATGCGCGCCTACGCGCGGCTGATCGGCAAGCTGGCCGCCTGATCGCTCATCCGGCGACGGCGGCGCGGTGGGTCACCGAGAGTCGCGGCGGCGCCCGCAGTGTCTGCAGGATCACGCAGAAGCGCTCGGTCGTCTCGATGAGCCGGGCGATCTTCGCGTCGTCGGCGTCGGTCTCCAGCTCGAAGCGGAGCCAAATGTCGGAGAGGCCGACCGGCACCGACTTATCGATGCCTAGCGTGCCGCGCGCGTCCCAGCTCGCCTCGGCCAGCACGCGGCCGCCGCGCAGCGTGATGCCCATGGCGGTCGCCACGGCGCGCAGGGTCACGCCGGCGCAGGCCACCAGTGCCTCGAGCAGCATGTCCGCCGAGCAGGCGAGCGCGCCGGTGCCGCCGGTCGCCGCGTGCAGGCCGGCGGTCGTCTCGCCCTGCCATGCGCGCACGGCGCAGGCGATCTCGGCCGCGTCCAGCCGAGCCTCGGCCCGCGCGACGACCCGCGCCGCGGCGGGCGTGTCGCGGTAGCGCTGCTTGAGCGGCGCCTGCAAGGCGCGAAGTGCCTGCGCGTCCATGGTCCTGTCCCTCCTGCCCGCCAGGCATCCGTCCTCGCCGCTGCCGCGCGGCGGGTCAAGGGCGGGTCGGCATTGACGGGCAGCCGGCGGCCGGCGGCACACTCCGGGCGACCGCGGCTGGCATGGGCATCGTCATGGCCGACCTGATCCTCGCACTTGACCAGGGGACCACCTCCACGCGCACGATCGCCTTCCGCGGGGCGGCGCTGACGCCGGTGGCGATCGCCCGGCGCGACTTTGCGCAGCACTACCCGGCCTCCGGCTGGGTCGAGCACGCGCCCGAGGACCTCTGGCAGAGCGCGGTCGAGACGCTGCGCGAGGCGCTGGCGCGAGCCGGCGCGGCGCCGGGCGAGGTGGCGGCGATCGGCATCACCAACCAGCGCGAGACCACGCTGATCTGGGACCGGCGGACGGGCGTGCCGATCCATCGCGCCATCGTCTGGCAGGACCGGCGCACCGCCGCCGCCTGCGCCGCGCTGCGCCAGGCCGGGCACGAAGCCCTGGTGACCGAGCGCACCGGGCTGCTGATCGACCCGTATTTCTGCGCCAGCAAGATCGCCTGGCTGCTGGAAAACGTGGCGGGTGCGCGCGAAGCGGCGGTGCGTGGCGAGCTGGCGTTCGGGACGGTCGACAGTTTTCTGCTGTGGAAGCTGACGGAAGGCGCGCTGCACGCAACGGACGCGACCAACGCCAGCCGCACCCTGCTGTTCGACATCCGGCGCGGCGCCTGGGATGAGGCGTTGCTCGAGCTGTTCGGCATTCCCCGCGCGCTGCTGCCGGAGGTGCGGGACTGCGCCGGCGATTTCGGGACGACCGGGCTGCTCGGCGCGCCCGTGCGCATCGCCGGCGTCGCCGGCGACCAGCAGGCGGCGACGATCGGCCAGGCCTGTTTCCGTCCGGGCATGGTGAAGGCGACCTACGGCACCGGCTGCTTCGCGCTGCTCAACACCGGCGCCGCCCCGGTCGCCTCGCGCAACCGGCTGCTGACCACCATCGCCTGGCAGATCGCCGGCGCGCGGACCTACGCGCTGGAGGGGGCGATCTTCGTCGCCGGCGCCGCCGTGCAGTGGCTGCGCGACGGATTGGGCCTGCTGCGCGAGGCGGCGGAGTCCGGCCGGCTCGCCGCGACCGCCCATGCGGGGCAGGCGGTGTATCTGGTGCCGGCCTTCACCGGCCTGGGCGCGCCGCACTGGGATGCCGACGCGCGCGGCGCGCTGTTCGGCCTGACGCGCGCGACCGGCCCCGCCGAGCTTGCCCGCGCGGCACTGGAGAGCGTCGCTTACCAGAGCCGGGATTTGCTGGCAGCGATGCACGCCGACTACGCGGCCTCGGCGCAGACGGTGCTGCGGGTGGACGGCGGCATGGCGGCCTCGGATTGGACGATGCAGTTCCTGGCGGACATCCTGGATGCGCCGGTCGACCGGCCCGCGGTGACGGAGACCACGGCCCTCGGTGCTGCGTATCTGGCCGGGCTGGCGGTCGGGCTCTGTCCGCCGCCCGACGAATTCGCCCGGCAGTGGCGGTTGGAGCACCGGTTCGTGCCCCAGATGTCGGAGGAGCGGCGGGCGGAACGATACGCGGGCTGGCAGGACGCGGTCCGGCGCACCCGCTCCGGCTCCTGAGTCAGCGCGCCTCCTGCTTGGCGCGGGCGACGATCTGCGTCGGGTTGACGAAGCGCAGCGCGATCAGCAGCCAGATCATCGCGGTGACCATGTAGATCACCGCCATCGCGTCGATCGACTGGCCGGGCCGCACGCCGGCGGCGAACACGGCGTAGTAGAGCGCCACCACCAGCGTCTGACTGGTCGGGCCGGCCGTCAGGAAGGTCAGCTCGAACATCGCGATCGTGCGCACCAGCACCAGCAGCAGCGCCGCCAGGATGCCCGGCGTCAGTAGCGGCACCAGCACGTGGACGAACATGCGCAACGTGCCGGCGCCGAACACCCGCGCCGCCGCCTCCACCCGCGCGTCGATCTGCTGCACAAAGGGGATCATGATCAGGATCACGAACGGCACCGTCGGCACGAGGTTGGCGAGGATCACCCCCCAGATCGTGCCGGCGACGTCGGCGCGATACAGCACCGTCGCCAGCGGGATCCCGAAGGTGATCGGCGGCACCAGCAGCGGCAGCAGGAACAGCAGCGTCAGCGCCTGCTTGCCCCAAAAATCCCGCCGCGCCATGGCATAGGCGGCCGGCACGCCGATCAGGCCGGAGATCACCACCACCGCGCCGACCACCTGGAAGGTCACGGTCAGCACGTCGGGGAGCTGGAATTCGTCCCAGGCCGACGAGTACCAGCGCGTCGTCCAGCCGATCGGCAGCCAGGTACCGAGCCAGCGCGTTGCCAGCGAGTTCACGATGACCGTGGCGATCAGCGCCACGAGATTGAGCACGAAGAACCCGACGACCACCCAGACCGCAAAAGCCCACAGCTTCGCGCCAAGGCTGTCGTCGCGGATCACCCTTTCCCTCCCGCCGCGGGACCGCGATAGAACAGCGTCTGCGCGGCGAGCAGCACGGCGACGATCACCACCTGGACAAGCGCCATCAGCATGGCGATGGCCGAGGCCATGGAATAGTCATAGTCCTCGAAGGCGGCCTGGTACGCGGCGATGGAGATCACCCGCGTGTTGCTGGCGGGATCGCCGAGCAGCACGGCCGAGGGAAACACGGAAAACGCCTGCACGAAGGAGAGGCAGAAGGTGATGACCAGGCCGGGCATCAGCAGCGGCAGCAGGATGCGCGCGAAACGCGACCGCCCGCGGGCGCCGAGCATCGAAGCCGCCTGTTCCAGCGAGGGATCGACGCCGGTCACGTAGGACAGCGTGAGCAGGAACGTGAACGGAAACCCGGTGATCACCAGCGACAGAAAAACGCCCCAGTAATTGTGGATCAGCCGCAGCGGGCTGTCGGTCAGCCCGGCGCTGATCAGGAAGCGATTGAGCCAGCCGCGCGGGCCGAGATAGTTCAGCAGCCCCTCGGCGACCAGCACGGTGCCGAGCGTGATCGGCACGACGAGGATCGTCGTCAGCAGCCGCTGGCGGCGCATGCGCCGCACCCGTAGCGCCACCGGCACCGAGGCGACCACGTTCAGCACGGTGACCGGAATCGCGATCACCAGCGTGGTGGTGATGGTGTGGTAGAGGAACGGGTCGGCAAAGAATTTCGCGTAGTTCGCCAGCGCGCCGCCCTTGGCAGGGTTGAAGGACAGCACGAGCCCGTAGAGGAACGGGTAGATGAACAGCACCAGCACGAACAGCACGGCCGGCAGCACCAGCAGGGTCACGCCGTCGAAACCGCGCTGCGCCAGCCGTAGCCGCAGCGGGATCGCTTCGACGCCGCTCACGCCGCCCCGTTGCGGGCGTAGATCAGGACACGCGCGGGATCGGCACCCAGCCGCACGGTGTCGCCAGGCGCGACTTTTTCCTCCGCCCGGAAGAACAGCTCGATGCCATCCGGCGTGCGGGCGGTGCCGTAAAAATCGCGGCCGCGATATTCGGCCGTCTCGACCTTCGCCTCGATGGCGCCATCAGCGCGCGGGGTGAGGTCTTCCGGGCGGATCGCGATGGTGGCCGGGCCGGGACCGACCTCCTCGACCGGCGTGCCGGAGAGCCGCGCCGCGCCGAGCGTGACAGCGAGCGCGTTGCCCGCCGCCGCGGCCGTCGAGGACACCAGGTTGCGATAGCCCATGAATTCCGCGACGTCGGCGTGCGCCGGCCGGGCATAGAGGTCTTCGGGCGTGCCGATCTGGCGCACCTCGCCGTCCCGCAGCACGACGATGCGGTCGGCGAGCGACAGCGCCTCGTCCTGGTCGTGCGTGACGTAGATCGTCGAGCAGCCCAGCAACTGGTGGATGCGGCGGATTTCGGCGCGCATCTCCAGCCGCAGCTTGGCGTCGAGATTTGAGAGCGGCTCGTCCATCAGCACCAGCGGCGGCTCGACCACGATGGCGCGGGCGATCGCCACGCGCTGCTGCTGGCCGCCGGAAATCTGGCCGGGAAGTTTGTCCGCCTGCCCGGTCAGGCGCACCAGCCGCAGCGCCTCGTCCACCCGCCGCGCGATCTCCGCTTTCGGGCGGCGCTGCATGGCGAGGCCGAAGGCGATGTTCTTGCGCACGCTCATGTGTGGAAAGAGGGCGTAGTTCTGGAACACCATGCCGAAGCCGCGCTGCTCCGGACCGAGTCGGTCGATGCGCCGCTCGTCGAGAAAAATGCTGCCGGCGGTGAGCGGCAGCAGGCCGGCCAGGCAGTTCAGCGCCGTCGACTTGCCGCAGCCGGAGGGCCCCAGCAAGGCGATGAACTCGCCCCGCGCGACCCGCAAATCCACCCCCTTCAGCGCGTTGAGCGAGCCGAAGTCGCGGCTCATCCCTTCGAGCCGAAGCTCGCGAAAATCTCGGCTCGAAACCACGCTAGTGGTCCGACCGCTGCAGTCGGTTCCCGACTGCAACGTGGATCGGACCACAAGCAGACTCTCGGGTGGTGCGATTCACGATGCGGATGGCGCACCGGCTGATGTTCGGGCCCGCGATACGGGGAGCCATCTGCATCGATCGCACCACTACTTGGCCGTCTTGGTGCCGATCTGCTCGTCCCAGCGGCGGAAGGCATAGACCAGCGCCTGGGCGTCGAGCGGCAGCTCCATCGGGTTGTCCGCGATCAGGCCAGCGTATTCCGGCCGCCCGAATTCCTTGATGTCCTTCTGGCTCTGCTCCGGCGCCATCGTGATCGGCACGTCGGCGACCGCCGGACCCGGATAGAAGTAGCCTTCGTCGTAGGTATAGGCCTGCTGGTCCTTTTGCAGCATGAAGCCGATCAGATCGAGCACGACGGCCAGCTTCTCGTCCGCGATGCCCTTGGGTACGCAGAGATAGTGGGCATCGCCGACCCAGTGGAAGCCCTTCAGCGCCGCGACCTTCGCCTCCTTCGGCACCACGCCGAGCACGCGCGGATTGATGTCCCAACCGGTCGTCGTCGGCATCATCGAGCGCGTGCCGTCGCCGAACTCCTTCATCACCGCGGCGGTGCCGGTCGGGTAGTATTCGACGGTCGCGCCAAGCTCGGCCAGGTAGGCCCAGGTCTTGTCCCAGCCGCTCTTCGGGTCCTTCGGATCCTTGTCGCCGAGCAGGTAGGGCAGTCCCATGATGAAAGTGCGCCCGGGGCCCGAGTTCGCGGGCCGGGCATAGATGAATTTCTTCGGATTCTGCTTCGCCCAGGCCAGCAGCGCGTCCGCCGTCGCGGGAACCTGCTTGACGAGCGCCGGCATGTATTCGAGCAGCGGACCGGAGGGGTAGTAGGTGATCGTGATCCCCTGGTCCTGTGCCAGGCTCTGCATCTTCCAGGCGGCAGGCAGGTAGACTTTCTGCAGATCGGGGAGCTGCGCGGAATGATCGGGCAGCAGCTTGACATAGAGTCCTTGCTCGATACCGGCGGCGAGCGCGTCGGTGCCGGTCAGCACGATGTCGATATCGACCCGCCCGGCACTCTCCTGGGCCTTCAGCTTGCCGGGGATCTCCGGCGCCGGCGCCTTGGTGAAGGTCATCCGCGAAACCAGCTGCGGCTTGGCCTTGCGGTAATTTTCGAAGATCGGCTGGGTCAGGGCGAGATTGCCGGCGACGTCGATGACGCTGAGCGCTACCGGCGAATTCGGCAGCGCCGGCGCCGCGGCACGCGCGCGCGCCGTGAGGGCCGTCATCGCCACCGCGCCGCCGAGCAGCCGGCGCCGCGTTGTCTTGAACTGGGCCACCCGGTCCCCTCCCTGGAACGACGGGGGCGGAGTATCGTTCAGTTCCGACCGGCTGCCCAGCCCGGCCGACGGGGAGGCATGCGCGTTGGTGGCTTCAGGCATGGAGGAGGCGCCGGTGACGGACACGGCGGTCGAGACTGGCGGGCTGCGGGTCGCGCCGGTGCTGCACGACTTCGTGAGCCAGGAGGCGCTGCCGGGCACCGGCATTGCCGGCGATGCGTTCTGGCGGGGTTTTGGCGAGCTGGTGCGCGCGATGGCGCCGCGCAACCGGGCGTTGCTCGAGCGGCGGGACGCGCTGCAGGCGCGCATCGACGCCTGGCACCGCGAGCGGCGCGGCCAGGAGTTCGACGCCGCCGCGTACCGCGATTTTCTGCGCGAGATCGGCTACGTGCAGGCGGAGCCTGCGGACTTCGCGATCGGCACGGCCAAGGTCGACGCCGAGATCGCCACAATCGCCGGGCCGCAGCTCGTGGTGCCCGTGATGAACGCGCGCTACGCGCTGAACGCCGCCAACGCGCGCTGGGGCAGCCTGTACGACGCGCTGTACGGCACCGATGCGATCCCCGAGGAGGGCGGCGCGACGCGGGGCGGCGGGTTCAACCGGCTGCGCGGCGCGCGCGTGGTCGCCAGGGCCAAGTCGATCCTCGACGCGGCCGTGCCGCTGGAGGAGGGAAGCCACGCCGACGCGCTTTCCTACACCGTCCGGGACGGCCGGCTGGCGGTGGGCCTGAGCGGCGAGCGGCAGACCGGGCTCGCGCAGCCGGAAAAATTCGCCGGCTACACGGGCGAGGCCGCCTCCCCCGCCGCGATCCTGCTGCGCAACAACCGCCTGCATCTCGAACTGGTCATCGACCGCGCGCATACGATCGGCCGCGACGACCCGGCCGGGGTCGCCGACGTCGTGCTGGAGTCCGCGCTCACCACCATCATGGACTGCGAGGATTCCGTCGCCGCGGTCGATGCCGCGGACAAGGTGCTGGTCTACCGCAACTGGCTCGGCCTGATGCGCGGCACGCTGTCCGCGACGTTCGAGAAGGGGGGACGCAGCGTCGAGCGCCGGCTGCAGCCGGACCGCCGCTACACCGCGCCGGACGGGGGCACGGTCACGGTCCCCGGCCGCAGCCTGATGCTGGTGCGCAATGTCGGCCACCACATGTACACCGACGCGGTGCGCGACGCGGACGGGAGCGAAATCCCGGAGACGCTGCTCGACGCGGCACTGACCTCGCTGATCGCGCTGCACGATCTGCGCAGCACGTCCGACATCAGGAACAGCCGCGCCGGCTCGGTCTACATCGTCAAGCCGAAGCTGCATGGACCCGAGGAGGTCCAGTTCGCGAACGACCTGTTCGATCGCGTCGAGGATCTGCTCGGGCTCGCGCGCAACACGCTGAAGATGGGCATCATGGACGAGGAGCGGCGCACCAGCGCCAACCTGAAGGCGTGCATCGCCGCGGCGAAGGGGCGCGTGGTGTTCATCAACACCGGCTTTCTCGACCGCACCGGCGACGAGATCCACACCTCCATCGAAGCCGGGCCGATGATCCGCAAGAACGAGATGAAGAACGCCGCCTGGATCAAGGCCTACGAGGACCGCAACGTCGATGTCGGCCTGGCCTGCGGCCTGCGCGGCCGCGCGCAGATCGGCAAGGGCATGTGGGCCGCACCCGACCGCATGGCGGAGATGCTCGAGCAGAAGATCGGCCACCCGCGCGCCGGCGCCAACACCGCCTGGGTCCCCTCCCCCACCGCTGCGACCTTGCACGCGCTGCACTACCACCAGGTCGACGTTGCCGGGCGGCAGCAGGAGCTGGCGTCGCGCAAGCCGGCGCGACTCGATGCGCTGCTGACCTTGCCGGTCGCCGACCGGCCCAACTGGGCGCCCGAGGACGTGCAGCAGGAGCTCGACAACAACGCTCAGGGCATACTGGGCTATGTCGTCCGCTGGATCGATCAGGGCGTGGGGTGCTCCAAAGTGCCGGATATCCACGACGTGGCGCTAATGGAGGATCGGGCGACGCTGCGCATCTCCAGCCAGCACATCGCCAACTGGCTGCAGCACGGCGTGGCGGACGAGCGCCAGGTGATGGACACGTTGCGGCGCATGGCGGAGGTGGTAGACCGGCAGAATGCCGGCGACCCGAACTACCGGCCGATGGCGCCGGGCTATGACGGGCCGGCGTTCCGGGCGGCGTGCGACCTCGTCTTCAAGGGCCGCACGCAGCCGAACGGCTACACCGAATGGATCCTGCACAGCCGGCGGCGGGAAGCGAAATCGGCGTAGCACCGGCCGATCAGCGCATCATCGGAGGACTCATGGCCGCCATTGCCGATATCGCCGCGCGGGAAATTCTCGACAGCCGCGGCAATCCCACCATCGAGGTCGATGTCACGCTCGACAGCGGCGCATCGGGCCGCGCCGCCGTGCCCTCCGGCGCCTCGACGGGGGCGCACGAGGCCGTGGAACTGCGGGACGGCGATGCCGCGCGGTTCGGCGGCAAGGGCGTGCAGAACGCGATCGGCCACGTCGAGGGCGAGATTTTCGACGCGATCGGCGGCATGGACCCGACCGAGCAGATAAAGATCGACGACATCCTGATCGACCTGGACGGCACGCCGAACAAGGCGCGGCTCGGCGCCAACGCGATCCTCGGCGTATCGCTCGCGGTGGCCAAGGCGGCGGCCGCCGATCTCGGCGTGCCGCTCTACCGCTATGTCGGTGGCGTGTTCGCCCGCACCCTGCCGGTGCCGATGATGAACATCGTCAATGGCGGACGGCACGCCGATAATCCGATCGACATCCAGGAGTTCATGATCCAGCCGCTCGGCGCCGGCACGATCGCCGACGGCGTGCGCGTCGGCGCGGAGATCTTTGCCGCGCTGAAGAAGGGACTGAGCGAGGCCGGCCACAACACCAACGTCGGCGACGAGGGCGGCTTCGCGCCGAACCTGAAGTCGGCCGACGACGCGCTCGCGTTCATCAGCCGCGCCTGCGAGCGCGCCGGCTACCGGCCCGGCGAGGACGTGACTTTCGCGATCGACTGCGCCAGCACCGAGTTTTTCCGGGACGGGCGCTACGTGCTGGAGGGCGAGGGCAAGAATTTCGACGCGGCGGGCATGGTCGAATACCTTGGGCAGCTCGTCGGCCGCTACCCGATCGCGTCCATCGAGGACGGCTGCGCCGAGGACGACTGGGAGGGATGGACGCGGCTCACCGCGGCGCTCGGCGACAAGGTGCGGCTGGTCGGCGACGACATCTTCGTCACCAATCCGGAGCGGCTGCGGCGCGGCATCGAGGCCGGCGCGGCGAACGCGATCCTGGTGAAGGTCAACCAGATCGGCACGCTCAGCGAGACGCTGGACACCGTGCAGATCGCGCAGCGCGCCGGCTTCGCCGTGGTCATGAGCCACCGCTCCGGCGAGACCGAGGACGCGACCATCGCCGACCTGGCGGTCGCCACGAACTGCGGCCAGATCAAGACCGGCAGCCTGGCGCGCAGTGACCGCACCGCGAAATACAACCAGCTGGTGCGCATCGAGCAGACGCTCGGGCCAGCCGCGCGCTACGCGGGGCGCAGCATCCTCCGGCACTGACGGCTGGCGGACCAGCCGCCCGCGCGATCAGGCCGCGGCGACGAGCGGCGCGCGCCCCAGCAGTGCGCCGTCGGCGGAGCGGCGCACTTCCAGCACGCCGCCGGCAATCCCGGCCGGCAGCCGCACGGCGAAACCGTGGCGCCCGCTGCCCAGGCCCGCGTGCTCCAGGTCGCCGCGGTACAGACCCGCCAGCGTCTGCGCCACCAGCACGCCATCGACCAGCACGTCCAGGCACACCGGCACCTCCGGACGCACGACGTCCTGTGCCCAGCCGCGCACTTCCTCGGCGCTCGCCCGATCGAGGAAGCCGCGGAGCTGACCCAGATCCGGCGCACGTGCGACGAGCCCGGCGCGCGCGTCGATCCGCCGCCGCACCGCCTCCAGCGCGTATCCGTCCTGCAGCCGCGGCGCACAGTAGAGCGCAGGACCGGACGGGGCGTCCGGGTAGCGGGCATGGTACTCGTGCGCGTTGTGGAACATCGCCCGGCTGTCGTCATCGACGAACGTCTCGGACGGCGCACCCTCCGCCCAGATCACACCGTGCCCGGCGAGTTCGATGTGCACGTAATGCACGGCGTCCGTCGCCTCGGCTTGCACGACGGAGACGCCGTTCACCAGCAGCCCGACGGGCACCAGCGCGCCGTCGAGATAGAGCGCGTGGTTCGGCGAGACGAACAGGTCGCGCCGCGGCACGCCGTCCTCCAGCGCACCGGCTTTCACGCAGACCGGCAGGAGGTGGCGCTTGCCCGCCAGGAACCGCCCGGCGTAGCTGCGCCGGCCGATCCAGCGGATCGGCTCCAGCCCGCCGCCGAACGTCACCACCCGGTCGCCGATGGCGAGCGTCTCCACCGCGACCTCGCCCTGCGCGGTGCGGATCAGCGTGCCCGGGCAGTAGCAGGGCATGTCGGTGATGATCGTGCCGTCGCCGCCGTCGGAGTGGGCGTAGTACTGCGCCGCCTCGGGGTTGCTCAGCACGAAGTCGATCATCGTGCCGCCGTTGCTGACCTCCAGCGTGGTCCCGGATAGCGTCGCCGTCGTGACGCCCGCGCTGTATGTGAAACCGGGCAGGTCGAGCGTGTCGTTATCGACGAAACCAAACAAGGTATCGGCGAAGGTGCCGCCGTTGGCCGGCATCGCAGCGGAATCGATCCGCAAGGTGGCGCTCGCACCCGCGCTGGACGAGAAGGTGACGGTGCCGCTGCCCACCGCTTCGCTCGCCGCGAACTCCACCGTGCCGTCGATGATCGTGATGTCGCCGCTGTAGCCGGTGTCCGTGCTGTCGAGCAGCAGCGTGCCGCTGCCGGTCTCTATGATCTCGCCGTCGCCCGCGATCCCGTCGCTTCCGATCGTTCCATACTCGCCCAGCGTGCCGCCGGGTGACTCGCTAGCCTCCAGAGTGCCGGCGGCGAGATTGAGCAGACCTCCGCTGCTCACGACGGCGTTGCTGTCGACTCCGCCAAAGGCGATGGTCTCGGTACCGCCATTGCTGATCACCGTGCCGCTGGCCAGGCCGCCCAAGCCGATGCTCAGCAGGCTGCCGCCGCCGACGCTGGTGGCATTGGCGGTGCCGCCGGAGTCGACGAGCAGCTCCTGAAGCCCGCCCGTCGTCAGAACCGCTCCTGTCAGGGCCGCACCACTGCTCAGGATTTCGGTTCCGCCCGAGAAGGTGGCATTGATGACGGTGCTGCTGCCCAGGCGTTCCAGCACGCCGTCGCTGTACACGACGCCGCCGATCGCTGTGCCGCCGGAGTAAACGATTTCGGTCCCGCCGCTGCTCACGATGATATCGGTTGCCGTGCCACCCGAGGCGGCGATCAGCTCCTCCAGGGCATCCGGTGTCAGCGTCCTGCCGGTCAGTGTGGCGCCGGCTTCCAGCTGCTCGGTGCCGCCGGAAAAAGTGGTGCCGGCGTCGCTCTGCCCGGTGCCGGAGAGCGTCAGCTCGCCCAAGAAGGACACGATTTCCGTGCCGCCAGCGCTGACCACTGGATCGACGGAGTTGCCGCCGATGCCGATGGATGCGGTGCCGCCGCTCAGCACAATGATCCCGGACACGGTGCTCACGTCAACGCTCGCCGAGCCGCCGCTCTCGATCCTCACGCTGGCGCCGGAAGAGACGCTTACTCCCTTGGCGTTGAAGACCAGCGTGCCGAAATCGTCCACGCTGCCGCCGTCCGCAACGGTCAGGCCGAGTGCCGTGCCGCCGCCCAGGACGGTCAGCGAGCCGCCGCTGTTCACAGTCGGATTGCTCGCCTCCGCGCCGGAAGAGACCACCAGGTCCTGCAATGCGCCGAGGGCCAGCGTGTCGCCGGTGATCGTCTCACCGTTCAGCAGCACTTCAGTGCCGCCGGAAAACACCGGGTTGGTAAATATGGCGTCGTTCGCGAGATCGACCTCGCCGCCGCTGTCGACGGTGGTGCTATCGGCGCTGCCGCCCGACGAGATGTACTGGGTTCCACCGGAACCCACCGTGGTGTCCAGCGCCGTCCCGCCGGACTGCACGAACTGGATGTCGCCGTTGCCGAGGGTGGCACTGGTGATGCTTTGGCCGGAAGTGACGGACGTGGTGGTCACGGCGGGGGAGTTCCTTTCACGCGGCCAAGCATACGGCGGTGCGCAGGATGCGCACGCCGCGTCAGCTTAGATTTAAATCACCAACCGCCGGGAAGGGAAACCGCCGCCGCGCATCGTGCCCTCAGCTGCCGGGTTTCGTCAGTCCTGAAGCGGCCTGGCGCAACTGATCGCGCTGCACCTTGCCGAGTGCATTGCGCGGAATACGATCAACCCAGGCGACATAGACGGGCGGCATGCCGGGCAGCCGCAAGGCCTGCGCCAGCGCCGCCTCGCTCAATCCTTCGCCGCGCACCACCGCGATCCATGGCGTGCCGATACCGTTCGCATCCGGCATCACGAACGCGCCGGCATCGATGACGCCGGGGCAGGCGAGTGCCGCGTCGTCCATCGTGCGCGGCAGGAATTTTTCGCCGCCGAAATTCATCACCTCGTCCACGCGCCCCTCGACCCGCAGCATGCCGTTCTCGGCGAACCGGCCGAGATCGCCGGGGTAGAACCACCCGTCGCGAAAATGCCGCGCGGTAGCCTGCGGATCGTCGAGATAGCCGTCAGACACGTCTTCGCCGCGCACGCGGATTTGGCCCAGCTCGCCGGGCGGCAGCGCCCGGCCGGTCTCGTCCACCACCTCCACCTCCGCCCAGGGCAGCGGCCAGCCGGCCGCGGCATCGTCGTCCTGCAGATGCACCGCGTGCGCCTCGGCGATCGTGCCGGCTTCCGTGGACGCGTAGACGACCAGCAGGTTGGAAGTCAGCCGCTCGCGCGCGGCGCGGCGCACCGGGCGCGGGGTATGGCTGCCGGACACGCCGATCCACAACTCAGGCATCGGCAGGAAGCCTGAAGGCAGCGCGTCGACCAGCAGTCGCAACTGGATCGGCGCCATCGCCAGCCCGCGCGGCGCGAGCCGCGGCAGCGCCGCCGCCAGGTCGGCCGGGTTCTGCGGCCCGAACAGCACCGCACCGCCGATCGACCAGGCGGCCAGCAGCGCGGTCAGCGCACCGCTCTCCACGCCGATCACCGACATCAGCCGCGACAGCGCGTTACTCGACGCATTGACGAAGACGATGCGCTGCATCGCCCGCTCGAGGCGCCGCCAGCTCATGCCGAGCTTCTTCGGCTGCCCGGTAGTGCCCGAGGAGGTCATCACCCGCGCGAGCCCATCAGGATCGAGCCGCGGGCGCGCCTGGGGCGTCGCCGGCCGACGTAGCACCTCCTCCGCCCAGCCGCCGCCGATGACGACGGCCCGTACGCCGGCTGTCTGCTCCTCGGTCGCGGGCGCCTCGGCGATCACCAGGTCGGGCCGCAGCAGCGGCAGCATCACCCGGCCCTGGCCGGCACCATACGACGCGGTGGCGACGCCCAGCCGCGCGAAGGCCAGCAGCACCAGGCAGTGCACGTACTGGTCGGCGACGCGCACCGCGACCAGCCCGGATGGCTGCACCGCAAGCCCCGCCAGTTCGGCCGCGAAGCGGTCGATATCCGCGTCGAGCTGGCGGTAGCTGACCTCATTCCGCGCCGTCCGTACCGCCACCGCGTGCGGCTGCTGTCGGGCCCGGAAGGTGATGAAGCGGTCGAACATGCGTCGCGTCTCCTGCCTCACGCGCGCGCATGTCGCGCCGGCGTGCCGCCGCATCATCCCCGACTCTGCGCGCCAGTAGCAACGCGCTCTCGCGCGGTCTGCGCGGCATGACGGCGATCGTGCGCGGCGATGCGGATCCCGCGGCCGCGGCGTGTATCAATTTGCGCGTAGATGTGGTTAATCCGGCCGAAAGACCGGGCATGCCTGGTCGAACCCGCCCCAGGGAGCGCGCGGCGAGCGGGTGTACATCGGGGAGGGGTTTCGCCGTGCTGCGTCTGCCAGCAGTGCCTGCCCGGGGGCCGGTGAAGCCGCCGCGCCCCGCCGAGCCCGCCGCGTGAACGAGATCGCCGCCTCCAGCACGCTGCAGCCCGTCGATACGGCTGCTTCCGCCAGCGAACCGGCCGGGCCGCCGGCAGCCCAGACGGAAGCCCGCAAGTCCCCTTACCCGCCCCCCGCGCCGATGCCGACGCAGCAAGGGCCTAGGGGCATCCGCTTTGACTTCAATCTGGGATGCAGGCTGCTGCTGCCCGCGGGGGCGTGGAAGGCCCAGCTGCGCGACCTCGACACCGGCAACGTGCTGTTCCAGAGCGAGAACCAGGGCGCCCTCATCAACAGCGCCAAGCGCTGGTTCGTGCGCTTCCGCGTAGAAGTCTGGCAAGACGGCGAGAGCGTGTTCCGCCACGACTACGACTGTACCGGGCGCGAGGTGCTGATCCAGTTCCCGGTCGGCACGCTCGGCGACATCATCGCCTGGTTCCCCTATGCCGTGAAATTCCGCCAGCGCCACGACTGCCGGCTGACCTGCGCGATGGGCGCGCTGCTGATCCCGCTGTTCCGCGATGCCTATCCCGAGATCAGCTTTGTCACCCACGAGGAGGTGCAGGCCGAGCGCTTCTACGCGACCTACTGCGTCGGCCTGTTCTTCGACGACAAGGACGCCGTCTGGCAGCCCAGCGACTTCCGCCATGTCGGCCTGCACCGCACGGCCGGCTACATCCTCGGCGTCGATCCGAGCGAGCAAGCGCCGCGTCTGGCGCTCCCCGACGAGACCCGCCCGATCGAGGAACCGTATGTCTGCATCGCCGTGCAGAGTTCGACCCAGGCGAAGTACTGGAACAACCCGCACGGCTGGCGCGAGGTCGTCGCCTTCCTCAAGGCGCAGGGCTATCGCGTGCTCTGCATCGACCAGAAGCCGGTGCACGGCGCCGGCCTGGTGTGGACGCACATTCCGCACGGCGTCGAGGATTTCACCGGCGACCGCCCGTTGGTGGAGCGCGCCCGCTTCCTGCGCCACGCCGCGTTCTTCGTCGGGCTGGCGAGCGGCCTTTCCTGGCTGGCCTGGGCGGCCGGCTGCCCGGTCGTGCTGATCAGCGGCTTCAGCCACCCCAGCACCGAATTCGCCACACCGTACCGGGTGATCAACTACCACGCCTGCAATTCCTGCTGGAACGATCTGCGTCACCGCTTCGACCACTATGACTTCCTGTGGTGCCCCCGCCAGAAGGACACGCCGCGCCAGTTCGAGTGCACGCGCCTGATAACCGCGGCGCAGGTCATCGACACGATCCGCCATCTGCTTGAGCGCGGCGCGCGCTCCGGCATCGCCCCCACCGCCCGCCTCGAGGAAGCATCGCCATGACCGTCACCAGCGTCGCCGCCGGGCAGACCAGCAGCGGGTTTGTCGTCTCGTCGGGGGACGAGCTGGTCGTTCTCTCCGGCGGCACGGCACTCGACACCACGATCCTGCACGGCGGCAGCGAGGTCGTCTCTTCCGGCGGCACCGACGGGACCACGCAAGGCGGCAGCGAGTCGATCGCCGGCATGGACACCGTCGCCAGCAGCGGCACGCTCGATGTCGTGGGCGGCTACGGCGGGGTCGGCGGCAGCACCGACTCTGCAGGCGGCCCGGGCAGTACGCTGTCCGTCATGTCCGGGGGCACGCTGGTCAACAGCGGCGCGCTCGACGTCGGCGGCGGCGGCAGCGGCTTCAGCTCCGGCGGCATGGGCGGCGCCGGTGCCACTCTGACCGTCTCGTCCGGGGGCGCTCTGATCAACAGCCTCACGCTCACGGTCGCGGGCGGCGGCGGCGGTTTCCTCCAGGGCGACGGGGGTGCGGGCGCGGCGCTGACCGTCGCGGCCGGCGGAACGCTGACGAACTATGCAGAGCTGGATATCGGCGGCGGCGGCGGCGGTACCGGCGGCGGCGGCGGCGGCGCGGGTGCCGCACTGACCGTGGCCTCGGGCGCGATGCTGATCGACAGCGGCACGCTCCGCGTCATGGACGGCGCGGCCGGCGCTTACGGCGGCGGCGGTGACGGTGGCGGCGGCACGCTGACCGTTTCCTTCGGCGGAACGTTTATCGACAGCGTGCTGCTGGCGGTCGCCGGGGGCGCTTCGCTGGTCGAGGGCGGCCGGTTGACGGTTGCCAGCAGCGCGGAACTGGCGCTGTCCGGCGGGGCAGATCTCGCCCCGACCTCCGGCGCTTCGGCAGGGAGCGGCGGCGCCGTGCTGACGGTCACCTCGGGCGGCACGCTGACCAACAGCGGCCGGCTCGAGGTTATGGGCGGCGAGGGCGGTTCCGGCGCCGGCGCGTCGGGCGCCGAACTGACGGTTTCTTCGGGCGGCACGCTGAGCAACATCGGCACGCTGGATGTTCAGGCAGGGGGCGATGGCAGCGCCGGCGGCGAGGGTGGCGGCGGCGGTGCGCTGACCGTCGCGTCAGGCGGCACGCTGACCAACACCGGGACGCTCGATGTCGACGGCAGTTCGGGGACCCCCCTCGGCTACCTCCCCGGCGCCGCTGCCACCTTGACCGTCGCCGCGAGCGGCGCGCTGACCAACTCCGGCGCGCTCAATGTGGGCGGCGGCGGCGGCGGCGTGGACAGCGGCGCCAACGGCGCGGGCGGCGCCCTGGCCATCGCTGCGCACGGCACGCTCACCAACGACGGCACGCTCGACATCGGCGGCGGCGGCGGCGCGGCCGTCAATGCCGAAGGCGGCGCGGGCGCGACACTGACCGTGGGCTCGGGCGGAACCTTGACGGATAACGGAACGCTCGTCGTCGCGGGCGGCAGCGGCGGGACCGGCGGGGGCGGCGGCGGTGCCGGCGCCGCGCTGGCCGTCGCCTCGGGCGGCTTGCTGCTCGAGGGCGGCACGCTCGACGTCATGGACGGCGAGGCCGGCGCCTATTTCGGTGGCGGGGACGGGGCGGCCGGCACGTTGACGGTGGCCTCGGGCGGGTCGCTCAGCGACAGCATGCTGCTGGCGGTCGCCGGGGGCGCGTCGCTGGTCGAGGGCGGCGGATTGACGGTCGCCAGCGGCGCCGCGCTGCAGCTGTCCGCCGGCACGGCGGTCGCCAACCCGATATCCGGTGGCTCGGCGGGGAGCGGCGGCGCCGTGCTGACGGTCACCTCGGGCGGCACGCTGACCAACAGCGGCGTACTCGCCATCGACGGCGGTGCGGGCGGCGTCGGCGCCGACCCCCAACTCGGTATCCAGAGCGCCATTGCGCCCGGTGGGGGCGCGGCGCTGACCGTGCTGTCGGGCGGCACGCTGATCAATCGCGCCGCACTCGATGTGCTGGCCGGCGGCGGCGGCGAAAACAGCGACGCAGGCGGGCCCGGCGCCCTGACCGTGTCATCGGGCGGGACGCTGACCAACAGCGGCACGATCGATCTCGCCGGCGGCGGCGCCGGCTATGGCAGTGGTTCGGGGGGCGTTGGCGGCGTGATGACCGTCGCGTCCGGCGGGATGGTGACCAACAGCGGCACCGTCGGCCTCGACGGTGGTGCGGGAAGCTATCCCGGGGGCGGCAGCGGCGGCTCGGGTGGCGCGGTGGTCGTCGCCACGGGCGGCACGCTCACCAATGACGGCACGCTCGATATCGACG
>JAFAYA010000034.1 GCA_019240635.1 Acidisphaera sp.
ATCGTGCTGGCCTGCCTGGCGCTGGGCGTCGCGGCGATCGCCTGCGTCGGCAGCCTGCGCGCTTCCGTGGAGGCCGGGCTCGCCGGTGACGGGCGGCGCATCCTGGGCGGCGATCTGGAAGTGCGCGGCGGGGCCGAGAAGCTGCCGGACGCGCTGCGCGCGTGGCTGCGCGCGCGGGGGGGACGGCTCTCCGACGTCGTGCAGATGCGCTCGATGCTGGTGGCGCCGTCGGGCGAGCGGCAGTTGGTCGAGCTGAAGGTGGTAGATGCCGCGTGGCCGCTGCTCGGGGAGGCGACGTTCGATCCGGCCATGCCGGTTTCCGACGCGCTCGGCGAACGCGCCGGACGGTTCGGGCTGGTCGCTGAGCGGCTGGTGCTCGACAGGCTCGGGCTGAGGCCCGGCGACGCAGTGCGGCTGGGCGATGCGACCTTCGTGCTGCGCGCCGCCATCACCGGCGAGCCGGACCGGGTGGCGAGCCCCTCCCTGCTCGGGCCACGGGCGCTGATCGGCGCCGCGGCGCTTTCCGCAACCGGGCTCGTGCAGCCCGGCTCCATGGTGCAGTACGACCTGCGCGTCGCGCTGCCGAAAGGTGTCGATCCCGGGGCGCTGGTGCGCGACCTGCGCGCCGCCTTTCCGAACCGGGCCTGGCGGATACGCGACGCGCGCGACGCCGTGCCGGGGGCGATCCGCTTCATCGACCAGACCAGCGTGTTCATGACCCTGGTCGGGCTGACCGCGCTGCTGGTCGGCGGCATCGGCGTCGCCAACGGCGTGCGCGCCTGGCTGGACGCGCGCAGCCGGAGCATCGCGACGCTGCGCTGCCTCGGCGCCTCCGGACGGCTGGTGTTCGCGGTGTGCCTGATCCAGGTGATGGTGCTGGCGGCGTGCGGCATTGCGGTCGGCGTGGCGGCGGGGGCGGTGCTGCCGATCGCTGGGCTGGCGGTGTTCGGCGATCTGCTGCCGGTGCCGCCGCGGCTCGGGCTGTTTCCGGTGCCGCTGCTGCTGGCCGCGGCCTACGGCGTGCTGACCGCCGCGTGCTTCTCGCTATGGCCGCTCGGCCGGGCGATGCGCATTCCCGGCGTGGCGCTGTTCCGCGACGGGCTGCTGCCGCAGCGGGCGCGGCCGGCGCCGGGCATCCTGGCGGGGACCGCGCTGCTCGCCATGCTGCTGGTCGCGCTGACCGTGGCGAGCGGACCGGACCGGCGATTCGCCCTGTGGTTCTGCCTCGCCGCGGCTGGCACCCTCGGCCTGTTCCGGCTGGGCGGGGCGGCGCTGATGCGCACCGCGGCGACGGCGCCGCGGCTTTCGGCACCCTGGGCGCGGCTGGGCATTGCCAACCTGCACCGGCCCGGGGCGGCGACGCCGCTACTGCTGGTTTCGGTCGGGCTTGGGCTCTCCACCCTGGCCTCCGTCGCGTTGATCGAAGGCAATGTGCGGCGGGAAATTCTGCAGCAGATGCCGGCGCAGGCGCCGTCGTTCTATTTCATCGACATCCAGGACAGCCAGCTCGCACAGTTCCGCGGTATCGTGCAGCACGCGCCAGGGGTGCAGGCCATGGAGGAAGTGCCGAGCCTGCGCGCGCGCATCGTCGCGGTGAACGGCGTGCCGGCCGAGCAGGTGCAGGTTTCGCCGGACACCGCCTGGGCGCTGCGCGGTGACCGCGGGCTGACCTACGCCGCCATCCCGCCGCCGGGCACACATCTCGCCGCCGGCGCCTGGTGGCCGCAGAACTATGCCGGGCCGCCGCTGGTCTCCTTCGATGCGGCCTTGGCGCGCGGCTGGCATGTCGGCCTGGGCGACAGCATCACCGCCAACGTGCTCGGCCGCGACATCGTCCTGCACATCGCCAGCCTGCGCGACATCGACTGGCGCTCGCTGTCGCTGAACTTCGCGCTGGTGGCGAGCCCCGGCCTGCTCGCCGACGCGCCGCACACGCATATCGCGACGGTGCGGGTCGATCCGGCCGACGAGGGTTCTCTGCTGCGCGCCGTCACCGACGCGCTGCCAAATGTGTCGGGGATCAGCGTGCAGGAGGTGCTGCGCGCGGTCGCCGCCCTGCTAGGACAGCTCGGCGCGGCGCTGGCGGCAACCGGGTCGCTGACACTGGCGGCCGGTGCGCTGGTGCTGGCCGGGGCGGTCGCCGCCGGGCAGCGGCGGCGCACGCGGGAGGCGGTCATCCTGAAAACGCTCGGCGCCACCCGCGCGCAGATCCGGGCGGCCTGGCTCGTGGAATTTTCCGTGCTCGGCGGCTGCGCCGGCCTGATCGCCGCCAGCGTCGGCGCGCTGGCGAGCTTTGCGGTGCTGCGCTATGTCATGGGGGCGGGTTGGACCCTGCTGCCGGCGACCCTGGCGGCCACCATCCTGGCCTGTATCGCCTTGATGCTGGTCTTCGGCTATGCTGGAACAGCGGCGGCGCTGCGGGCCAAGGCAGCTCCGCTGCTGCGCAACGAGTGAGGGCAGGGCGGGAAAGCCGCCCCGCCGACCCCGCTCCCAGCCGACATCGGGCATGAACTCCGTGTCATGCCGTATTGTCTTGAATCAGTGCACCCGTTCCCAAGATATGCGACAACCGGGCACCTCGCCTGAACAGGAGATACCCAACCCATGGCTCTCAGTCCCGACTATCGGACCTACACGGGCGCGCCGCGCGCCGGGGTGGCGTCCGCCGTCATCGACGCGGGGCTGCGCGACTACATGCTCCGCGTCTTCAACTGGATGACCTCCGGGCTGCTGGTCACCGGCATCGTCGCCTACGCCATCGCGCATACGAGCGCGCTGAACGCGTTCTATCCGCTGGTGCAGACCCCGTACGGCCTGCAGCGCCACGCTTCGATGCTGGCGATCGTGTCGATCTTCGCGCCGCTGGCCTTCGTGCTGGTGCTGAGCATGGGGGTCAACCGCCTGTCGCGGCCGGCTGCCCAGACCCTCTACTGGGTGTTCTGCGCGACGATGGGTGCGAGCCTGACAAACATCTTCCTGATGTATTCGGGCGAGTCGATCGTGCGCGTATTCTTCATCAGCGCCGCCACCTTCGCCGCGATGAGCCTCTGGGGCTACACCACCCGCAGTGATCTGAGCCGCTTCGGCAGCTTCCTGTTCATGGGGCTGATCGGCGTGATCCTGGCGAGTATCGTCAACATGTTCGTCGGCAGCACCGGGCTGCAGTTCGCGATCAGCGTGATCGGCGTGCTGGTCTTCACCGGGCTCACCGCGTACGACACGCAGCGGATCAAGGCGACGTACATCCAGTATGCCTACGCGGACGGGCCGGAGATGGCGGCCAAGCGCAGCGTCTATGACGCGCTGTCGCTGTTCCTGAACTTCATCAACCTGTTCATGCTGCTGCTGCAGCTCACCGGCAACCGCAACAGCAACTGACGCGCCGAACCCAGGCAAAGGGCCCCGGAGCGATCCGGGGCTTTTTGTTCGGCCCTGCCCCTCGCCCAACCCACTCCGGAGGACGAGGGCTGTCGGGCCTACAGGGTTTTCAGATAGTCCGCGAGCTTGGTGGCGGCCGTCGGTTTGTCGGTCTGGTCGAGTGCTGCGAGCTCCGCGGCCAGGCGATCCATGGCGGCTTCATAGATCTGGCGCTCGGAAAAGCTCTGGTCGGGCTGGCCGGCGTTGCGGTGCAGGTCGCGCACCACCTCGGCGATCGCCATCGGATCGCCGGAGTTGATTTTGGCCTCATATTCCTGGGCGCGGCGCGACCACATCGTGCGCTTGATGCGCGCCCGGCCCTTCAGCACGGCCAGTGCCTCGTCGAAGGTTTTTCGCGTGGCGAGCTTGCGCAGCCCGGCGCTGCGCGCCTTGGCGACCGGCACGCGCAGGGTCATGCGGTTCTCTTCGAAGGTGATGTGGATCAGCTCCAGCCGGTGGCCGGCGATGTCCTCGACCGCGATGCGCTCGACCTTGCCGACGCCGTGCGTGGGATAGACGACGTGGTCGCCCTCGACGAACTCCTCGGCGCGGCCGGGCCGGGCGAGCGGGACCGGCCGCTCGACCGGCGAACGCCTGAGCTCGACCGGCTTGTCGGGGAGGGGCGCCCGTTCGACCACCGGCGGCGCCGGGGCCGCGGCCTGCGCGGGGGCCGCGAAGCCGCGCGCGAGGGGGGCGCCAACCGGCTCCATCGGGCGGGCCGCCGCAGGCGCCGGCGGCGGCGGCTCGGACAAGACCTGCGGGCTTGGCGGGGGCATCGGCGCCACGGGCCTGATCGCCGGCGGGCGGGCCACCGGCCTGGTATCGGGAGCCTTTGCCGGCGCCGGCTTCGCCGCGGCCAGCTTCGCCGCCGGGGTCTTCGGGGTGGATGCTTTCGAGGTCAATGCCTTGGGTGTCGATCGCTTGGAAGACGCCGGCTTTCCCGAGGTTTTCGGCGGGGCCGCCTTGGCCGGACGAAGCTTGCGCGCCGGCTTGGCCGGGAGCTTGGCTGCCGCGCGGGTGGGCAGCTTGGCCTTCGGCTTGCGCGCCGGCGGGGTGTGCTTGCGCACAGGCGCCTTGGCCTGCTTCGAGGCCGCCTTGCGCGGTCGCGCAGGCGTGCCTTCGTGCCGATGCACGGCGGATCCGGCAGAGGCCTTCATGCGACCACCTCGTCCTTCACGGCGCTGCAAGCCGGCATCCCGAACCCCCGCACTGACCCGATCGGTCCCTCGGCCGGACTGCCGCAACGCACCTTTCGGGGAACCGGGCGAGGCCGGTCAAAACGCCGGGCGCTCAGCCCATCTCATGATTTATGGCCGCGATTATCGCACAATGCCGTCGAAACGTCACGCGCCCGCAGTGCAAAGCCGCACGCGACAGCCTGAAATTGTGTTAAGCCGCCCCGGCTGATTTCAGTCCTGCGCCTGATTCAGGACTGATCCGCTTCAGACTTGGCCGGCTTTAGCCCTTGCCGGGCTCGGGCGAGAACAGCTTGCCTTTGTCGGGCTTGCCCTTCCACTCCTCCGCGTCGGCCGGCGGCTCGCCCTTGCGCGTGATGTTCGGCCACAGCGCCGAATAGGTCCGGTTCTGCTCCGCCCAGGCCGCCGCCTGGTCGTCGCTGTCCGGCACGATCGCCTCCGCCGGGCACTCCGGCTCGCACACCCCGCAATCGATGCACTCGTCGGGGTGGATCACCAGCATGTTCTCGCCGACGTAGAAACAGTCCACCGGGCAGACTTCGACACAGTCCATGTATTTGCAGCGAATGCAGTTTTCGGTGACCACGTAGGTCATCGCAGGCTCCCGATCTCAGGGATCGCGATCGTTGGGAATCGCGCGGCTTTCCGGCCCGGCGTATGCCGGGCTTTGGGGAGAGGCGCAAGTGAGCGCCTCGCCGGTCTGACCGGCGGCGATCTCCTGGAACAGCAGTCTGGCCTGCGCGGCCGGGCCGCGCCGCCGGGCGAGGGCGAGGACGCGTACCACCAGCACGCCGCGTGGCAGCGGCACGGTGAGCACGTCGCCGACGCGCAGCCTGGCATGCGGCTTGTCGGTCGGCTGGCGGTTGATGCGCACCAGCCCGCCGGCGGCGAGGCGGGCGCAGTCGCTGCGCAAGCGCAGAAAGCGGGCGCACCAGAGCCAGGTGTCCAGCCGCTGCCAGTCGCGCTCCTCGGCCGCCGTCAACGGCGCAACGCGGCCAGCGCCGCGAACGGGCCGCTGTCCGGGACGGCAGCGGCCGGACCCGGCGGCGGCACCGGCCGGCGGCGGAGGGCGGCCAGCATGGCCGGCGCCGGCGGCCCAAAAATCTCCGGCGACAGGCCGGCTGCCGGCAGCACCCGCATGCCGAGCCGGCGCAGCACGGCGGGCAGGATCTCCGCGCGCACCGAGAGGCGGGAGGCAAGGCCGGCGGGCAGCGGCACGGGTCGCCGCCGCGTCGCCCAGCACAGCTCTGCCGCCAGCCGCTCGGCGATGTCGAGGCGCAGCAGCACCGGGCCGGCGGCGACCCAGCCCATGGCGTCGGCGAATTCCTCCGGCCAGTCCGCCGGGGCAATGATGGAAACGAGGCCCGGCGCCGGCAGCGTCGGCACCCGCCGGCCGTGCTGGATCGCCCAGAGCAGCGCCCGCATCGCCTGCGCCCGGGGTTTCAGCACCGCCGGCATGAACAGCGCGTAGCGGCCGGCCCGCACGCCCAACGCCTTCAGCGGTCCGCGCAGGGCGGGCGGGATGTCGTCGGCTGCTCCGGGCACCAGGCCGAGCCCTTCGACCAGCCGGTGCAGCGGTCCGCGCAACGCGGGATCCCGGGACTCGGCCGCGGCGAACAGCGGCGCGAGGTCGCGCCGGATCGCGGCGTCCAGAAAAGCCTGGAGCCGGCGGCGGATGCGCTCGCGCTGCGGGCCGTCGAGAAACTCACTCGCCAGCACCTCGATGTGCGGGCGTAGCGGCGTGCGGCCGCGGCGCAGCCGGGCGACCGGCACCGACTCCCAGGCGATCCGCGCGTCCGCCAGCAGCGCGAAGGCGCCGTCCTCGGCTGCCTGCAGCGCCATCACCCGGCGCGGCATTTCCGCCCGCAGCGCTCGTCGCGCCGCGCGCAGGAAGAGCTTCTTCTCCTCGCCGGCCGCCTGCGGATCGGGATGGAATGAAAATCCGGCGACGTCGCCAACCGGATGACCCTCCACGACCACCTCGCCGCGCCGCGTGACGGCGGCGAGCAGGTCGTCAGCCTCCGCGGCATCGAGCCGGCGCAGCAGATGCGTGGCGCGGCGATCGACGAAGCGGCTGATCAGGCGCTCGTGCAGCGCGTCCGACAGCAAATCCTCGACGTCGCGCGCCTGCGCCTGCCAGTGCGCCGACTCTCTGACCCAGTCGGCGCGGGCGGCGATGTAGGTCCACACGCGAATGCCCGCGAGGCGCTGCATCAGCGTATCGATGTCGCCCTCGGGGCGCGCCAGGGCGGCGATCTGGGCGGCCAGCCAGTCGGTCGGCAAGGCGCCGTCGCGCACGACGTGGCCGAAGATGCGGGCGCACAGCTTGGTGTGCGTGTCGTCCGCCAGCTTGCGGAAGTCCGGGATCTGGCAGCTCTCCCACAGCAGGCCGACGCGGCGGCGGCTGTCGGCCAGCGCACGAATCTCGGGCTCGCGCGCCAGTGCCGCGAGGGTTTCGACATCGCTCGCATCGTTGCCGCGCACCAGGCCGGGCAGCGGCGGCGGCGCGGAGAGGCTGGCGAGCAGCGCATCGATGTCGGAGAAATCGAGGTCGGCATTGCGCCAGCAGAGCTGCTCGAGCGCGGAAAAGCTGTGGTTTTCCACCGCGCGGACCGCTTCTTCGGGCAGCGGCGGGCAGTGGGCGGTCGTGCCGAACGTGCCGTCGCGCATGCCGCGGCCGGCGCGGCCGGCGATCTGCGCGATCTCCGGCGCGGTGAGCGGGCGCGGGCGATGGCCGTCGAATTTCGACAGGCCGGCGAAGGCGACGTGGTCCACGTCCATGTTCAGGCCCATGCCGATCGCGTCCGTCGCGACCAGGAAATCGACCTCCTTGGCCTGGTACAGCGCCACCTGGGCATTGCGGGTACGCGGCGACAGGCGGCCCATCACCACCGCACAGCCGCCGCGCCGGCGGCGTACCATTTCGGCGATCGCGTACACCTCGCCGGCGCTGAACGCGACGATGGCGCTGCGCGCCGGCAGGCGCGTGAGTTTCGCGGCTCCGGCGTAGGTCAGCTGCGACAGCCGCGGGCGGGTTTCGACGGCAGCGTCGGGCACCAGGCGCTGCAGCAGCGGCCGGATCGTCTCGGCCCCCAGAAACATCGTCTCGACGAGGCCGCGGGCGTGCAGCAGGCGGTCGGTAAAGACGTGGCCGCGATCGGGGTCGGCGCAGAGCTGGATTTCATCGACCGCCACGAACTCGACCAGGCGGTCGAGCGGCATCGCCTCCACCGTGCAGGCGAACCAGCGCGCCTCCGGGGGCACGATCTTTTCCTCGCCGGTGATCAGCGCGACGTGGCGCGCGCCCTTGGCCGCGACCATGCGGTCGTAGTTTTCGCGCGCCAGCAGGCGCAGCGGAAAGCCGATGATGCCCGAGGCGTGCGCCAGCAGGCGCTCCATCGCCAGATGCGTCTTCCCCGTGTTGGTGGGGCCGAGCACCGCCTTCACCCGCGGGGCGAAACCAGCCATGCGGAAAGTGTTGGGGCAGGGTTCCAGGATTGCAAGCAGAACAGGTTCAACCGATTGAAAGCGCTGCCGGCCTTTCGCATATCGGCCCCGCAAGGAGGGCCAGAGAATGAGCGAAACGGCGGCGCCAACCCAGGAAAAGCACGATTTCAGCGCCGAAGTGGGCCGGCTGCTCGACCTTGTCGTGCACTCCCTCTATT
>JAFAYA010000037.1 GCA_019240635.1 Acidisphaera sp.
GTGCTGGCCACGAACCTGGCGAGCCAGGGCATGCGCGAGGCGTTCGATCCCCGGCTGCATCGATGAGCCCGGCGGTGGCACCGCAGCCGCAGCCCGACGACGTGATCCTGCGCATTCGCGGGCTGCGCACGCGTTTTCCGGCCGAGCAGCGCGTCATCCGCGCGGTGGACGGGGTGGACCTGGACGTGCGGCGCGGCGAATGTCTGGGCGTCGTCGGCGAATCCGGCTCCGGCAAGACGGTGACGTTTCTCTCCGCTCTCGGCCTGGTTGCTCCGCCCGGCATCGTCACCGCGGATCAGATCGTCTGGGAAGGACGCGAGATCGGCGCGCTGCCGCGGGCGGCGCTGCGCGCCCTGCGCGGGCGCGAAATCGCGCTGACCATGCAGGATGCGCTGACCGCGCTCAATCCCGCACTGACGATCGGCACCCAGATCACCGAAGCGCTGGCGGCCCACGCCGACGCGCGTGCGGCCGGTTCGCGGCGGGACCGCGCGGAAGAACTGCTGCGGCTGGTCGGCATTCCCGATCCGCGGCGGCGGCTGCGCGCCTATCCGCACGAGCTGTCCGGCGGCATGCGCCAGCGCGCGATGATCGCTGTTGCGCTGGCCTGCGGCCCCCGCCTGCTGATCGCCGACGAGCCGACGACGGCGCTCGACGTGACCGTGCAGGCGCAGGTTCTGGACCTGCTCGCCGAGCTGCGGGAAACCCTGCGGATGAGCCTGGTGCTGATCACGCACAATCTCGCGGTGGTGGCGGAGCGCTGCGACCGCGTATCGGTGATGTATGCTGGCCAGGTGGTGGAGACCGGCCCGGCGGCGCGCGTCATCGCGGCGCCGCGCCATCCCTATACGGCCGGGCTGCTCGCCTCGCTGCCTGATCTCGACCGACCCGCGGAGGCGCTCCGGCCGATCCCCGGCCGGACGCCGGACCCCGCGCACTGGCCGGAAGGCTGCCGTTTCGCCGAGCGCTGTCCCGCGCGCATGCCGGAATGCGCGGCACCACAGCGCATGCGCCGTCTTGCGGATGGCGAGGTGCGCTGCCGGCTGGCGGATGCAGCATGACCGCGCTTTTGGAAATGCAGGGCGTCACGCGGGATTTTTCGCAGCGCCGTTCGCTCGCCGGCCTGCTGGCCCGTCGGCCGCCTGCACATCTGCGCGCCGTGGACGGCGTCGATCTGTCGATCGCGCCGGGCGAGTGCCTCGGCCTGATCGGCGAGAGCGGATCCGGGAAGACCACGCTCGGCCGGCTCGCGCTGCGGCTGCGCGAGCCGACCGCCGGACATGTGCGCTTCGAAGGAGCCGATCTCGGCGGCCTCGGGTCGCGCGCGCTGGCGCGGCTGCGCCCGCGGATGCAGATCATCTTTCAGGACCCCTACGCCTCGCTCAATCCGCGGCGCAGCGTCGCGGATATCGTCGGCCTGCCGCTGCGCCTGCACACGCGCCTCGCTTCGGCGGCGCGGCGCGAGCGCGTCGTGCAAGCGCTGGAATGGGTCGGGCTCGGTCCCGAGCACCTGCACCGCTATCCCCACCAGTTTTCCGGCGGCCAGCGGCAGCGCATCGGCATCGCCCGCGCCCTGGTGCTGCGCCCAGACTTCGTCGTCTGCGACGAGCCGGTCTCCGCGCTCGACGTCTCCGTCCAGGCGCAGATCGTCGCGCTGCTCGCCGGGCTTCGCCGGGAATTCGGGCTCGCCTATCTGTTCATCTCCCACGACATCGCGGTCGTCGCGCATCTGAGCGACCGGATCGCGGTCATGTATCTCGGCCGCATCGTGGAGATCGGGCCGGCGCGTGCCCTCGTCGCAGCCCCCCGTCATCCCTACACGAAAACGCTGCTCTCGGCGGTGCCGCGCGCGCATGGGCCGCCACGCGACCGCATCCGGCTGCAGGGTGATCCGCCTTCGCCGCTCGACCCGCCTCCGGGCTGCAGCTTTTCGACGCGCTGCCCCTACGCCGTCGCGCTGTGCCGCAGCGTGCGGCCGGAGCTCGCGGCAGTCGCCGACGGCCACGCCGTCGCCTGCCATCTGGCCGCGCCCAACGCGCCGGTTCCGGCGACGGAGGATTTTTCATGACGACGCGCGCCGGCAACTCGACCGAAATGGATGGCGCGGATTTCTGCGCCACGCCGCCGCAGGAGCGTGCCGCGCTCGCCGAGCGCCAGCTGGCGGCGCTGGCGGCGCGGGAGGCGACGGTCCGCGCCTTCGTCTGCCTGGACGAAGACGCCGCGCGCCAGCGCCTGACCAAACGGCCGGCGGGCCCCCTCGGGGGCGCGCTGATCGGCGTGAAGGACATCATCGAGACTGCGGCGTTGCCGACCCGGTACGGCGAGGATGCAATCGCACCCGGTCCACGCCGCGATGCCTGGTGCGTGGCGCAGGCGCTGCGGCTCGGCGGCGTGCTGCTGGGAAAGACGGTCTGCACGCGCTTCGCGTTTCCGGTGCCCGGGCCGACGACCAACCCGCGCGATCCGGCGCGCACCCCTGGCGGTTCGTCCAGCGGCTCGGCGGCGGCCGTGGCGGCGGGGCTCGTCTCCTTCGCGATCGGCACGCAGACCGCGGGATCGACGATCCGGCCGGCCTCCTACTGCGGCGTCACCGGGTTCAAGCCGAGCTACGGCCTGCTGCCGACGGAGGGCGTCCAGCCGATTGCGCCCACCCTCGATCATCTCGGCCTGTTCGCCCGCTCGCCGCGCGACGCCTGGTATTTTGCCAGCGCGCTGGCGATGCGCCGGGCCGAGATTCTTGCGGCGCGGCGGCCGCGACGGGTGCTCGTCCTGCACCTGCCGCCGAAGATTCCGCAGGACGGATATCCCGAGCGCCTGGCCGCACTGGCGGACGCGCTGCGCCGGGAGGGTGTCGCCGTCGACACGCTCCACCTGCCGTTTCCCGCCGACGATTTCTGTCAGCTCCAGCAGGCGCTGTGCTACTGGGAAGCGGCGCGCCTGCTGCTCGCGCCCGGCGGGATAAACCCGCATCCCGAGCTGCGCGACCTGCTCGCCCCTTACCTCGACCAGGATATCGCGGAGTACGCGGCGGCGCGCCGGCGGCGGCAGCGCTACCAGGAGCAGTTCGCCGCTCTGGCGAGCGACTACGATGCGGTACTGTTACCGGCGGCGACCGGGGCCGCGCCCGCACGCGCGCAGACCGGTGACGCCGTGATGAGCCGCTTCTGGACCACGCTGCACATTCCCGCCATCACGGTCCCGCTCTGGCGCAGCCCGGATGGGCTTCCCCTCGGCCTGCAGCTTCTCGGCACGCTGGGCGAGGACCGCGCGCTCACTGAGATCGCGCAATGGTTCTTCGCGGGGACTGAGCGCGCAGCCTTAAAGTGAAGGTTTGCAAAGGCCCTGCCTTTGCCGGGGTCCAGGGGCGGAGCCCCTGGCCTTCGCTTGTAACACTCCCTGCCGGCGCAGCTAAGGGGGAAGCGGCTGGAGCGCCCCGGCGTCGTCGAGCATGACCTGGAGGTCGCGCAGAGTCTCCTCGAGCGTGCGGCCGCTGGTGTCGAGCACCAGGTCCGCCTTCGCATAGAGCGGGGCGCGGCTGGACAGGATCGCGTTCAGGTCGTCCATCGCGTGCGTCGCGTCCTCCGCCATCGGCCGGCTGTCGCCTTGCGCGACGACCCGGCTCATATGCTCCTCGGGCGACGCCTTGATCCAGACGGTCAGCGACTTCGCGAGCAGCAGCTCGAACGTCGCGGGCTCGCTGACCAGACCACCGCCGGTCGCGATCACCACCCGCGCCTGCTCGCTGAGCACCGCTTGCAGCGCCTCGCGCTCGAGCCGGCGGAAGCCGTTCGGACCATGCACCTCGAAGATGTCGCGCAACTCCATCCGGCTGATCCGTTCCACCTCGCGGTCGAGTTCGAGGAAGGGAGCGGCGCGGGATTGCGCCAGCAGGCGGCCGAGCGTGGACTTGCCGGCGCCGCGCAGCCCGACCAGCGCAACGCGGTCGCGCCGCGCCCCTAGCGTGTCCGGGGCGAAGCGCTCGGTCAGCACGCGGCGTACTTCGCCGAGCTGCGCCGGGCTGAGGCGCGAGAGGAAGCGGTCGAGCAGGACGGCGTCCGGCGAGCGTTCGCCACGGTCGGCGGCGACGAGGTCGGCGATCGGCACGCCGAGCGAGCCGGTCAGGCGACGCAGCAGCAGCAGCGACATGTTTCCCGCGCCGGCCTCGAACTGGGCGATATAGCGCTCGGACACGCCGGAGTGCTTCGCGAGCACCCGGCGCGACATGCCGCGCTGCGCCCGGATCAGCCGGAGGCGTTCGCCCAGCGCATGCAGGTACGCCTCCGCTTCGCTGACTCCGCCTTTGTGCCGTGCCACGCCGGCGGCCTAGCACGCCAGGGTCGGGCCGGAAAACTTTGCATTATCTTGCAGGCCTCGCTAGCGTGACCGACGGACGGGGAGGATGTCCGGGATGGACCAGGAGGCACGGCAGCCTCTGGCGACGGAGGGCAATGCGGCGGACTGGTTCGTCGACCGGCACGTGCGCGACGGACGCGGCGGAAGCACGGCGTTTCGCGATGCGGACCGGAGCCTGACCTACGCCGCGCTGCAGCGGGAGTCCGGTCGCTTTGCTTCCGGCCTGGCCCGGGCCGGCATCGGGCGGGAATGCCGCATCGCGCTGGTGCTGCTGGACAGCGTCGACTTTCCGGTCGCGTTTTGGGGAGCGCTGCGGGCGGGCGTGGTGCCGGTGCCGATCAACACGCTGCTGCCGGCGGACCAGACGGGCAGCATCCTGGCGGATTGCCGGGCCCAGCTGCTGGTGGTCTCCGCGCCGCTGCTGCCGGCGCTCAGGCCGGTGATCGCCGGGCTGCCCGCGCTGCGGCACGTGATCGTCGCCGGCGGCGCGGAAGGGACGCAATTCGCGGAATTTCTGGGCGACGGGGCCGGGTTCGAGCGGCCGGTGCAGGCGCATGCCGACGAGGTGGCGTTCTGGCTCTATTCGTCCGGCTCGACCAGCACACCGAAGGGCGTCCGCCACGTGCACGCAAGCCTGCGGGCGACCGCCGACACCTATGCGGCGCAGGTGCTCGGCATCCAGCCCGACGATGTCGTGTTCTCGGCCGCGAAACTGTTCTTCGCATACGGGCTCGGCAACGCGATGACGTTTCCGATGTCGGTCGGCGCCTCGTCCGTGCTGCTGGCGCAGCGGCCGACCCCGGACGCGGTGCTCGAAGTCATGCGCACGCATCAGCCCAGCATTTTTGCGGGTGTGCCCACCCTGTTCGCCGGCTTGCTCGCGCATCCCGCGACCGGCCCGGGCGCCGGATCGGCACGGCTGCGCCGGTGCATCTCCGCCGGCGAGGCTCTGCCACGGCATATCGGCGAGACCTGGTCGCGCGTCGTCGGGACGGACATCCTGGACGGCATCGGGTCGACGGAGATGCTGCACATCTTCCTGTCCAACCGGCCCGACGACGTGCAGTACGGGACGTCCGGCCTTCCGGTGCCGGGCTACGAGGTGCGCGTGGTGACCGAGAGCGGGACGGACGCGGCCGAGGAGGAGCCGGGCGAACTGCTCGTGCGGGGCCCGAGCGCCGCCGAGGGCTACTGGAACCAGCGCGCGAAGAGCCGCAGCACCTTCGTCGGCGAGTGGACCTTCACCGGCGATAAATACGTCCGCCAGCCGGACGGCTACTATCGCTACTGCGGCCGGACGGACGACATGTTCAAGGTGAGCGGGGTGTGGGTCAGCCCGTTCGAGGTGGAGGCCGCCCTGGTGTCGCACCCCGCCGTGCTCGAGGCGGCCGTGGTGGGCCACCCAGACGGAGACGGCCTGACCAAGCCGCGGGCGTTCATCGTGCTGAAGCAGGGATGGGAGGCTTCGGCCGCGCTCAGGGAGGAGCTGCAGGCGCATGTGAAGGAGCGCGCCGGCCCGTGGAAATACCCGCGCTGGATCGAAGCCCTGCGCGAGCTGCCGAAGACGGCAACCGGCAAGATCCAGCGCTTCAAGCTGCGCGAGATCACCGGCGGATGACGCGCCTCGTCGTCGAGGGGGTCGGGCTCGAATCGGCCTGGTGGGGCCCGGCGCCGGAGCAGGCGCCCACCCTCGTCCTGCTGCATGAGGGGCTGGGCTCGGTCGCACTTTGGCGCGACATCCCGGCGCGGCTTGCGCAGGCGACGGAATGCGGCGTGTTCGCCTATTCGCGCCAGGGCCACGGCGAGTCCGACCCGGCGCCTGCGCGCCCGCTCTCCTACATGCACGACGAAGCCGGCCGGCTGTCCGCCGTGCTGGACGCCGCCGGGGTTCGCCGCGCCGTGCTGATCGGCCATTCCGACGGCGCGTCCATCGCGGCCATCCATGCTGGCAGCCGGTACGACGCGCGGGTGCGCGGGCTGGTGCTGCTGGCGCCGCACGTCTTCGTCGAGGAGGAGTCGATCCGCGGCATCGAGGCCGCGCGCGCCGCCTACCAGTCCGGCAGGCTGCGCGATCTGCTCGCCCCCTATCATCGCGACGTGGACAGCACGTTCTGGGGCTGGAACCGGGCCTGGCTCGATCCCGCGTTCCGGTCGTGGCGGATCGACGAGTTCATCCCCTACATCCGTATCCCGATCCTGCTGATCCAGGGCGACGCCGATCAGTACGGCACGTTGGCGCAGCTCCGCGCCGTGGATGAGCTGGCGTATGGGCCGGTGGAGACGGTCATCATCCCCGCGGCCCGGCACTCGCCGCATCTGGACGCGCCCGAAATCGTGCTCGCGGCGATAGCCGGCTTCGTGCACACCCTGCTCTCGGTGCATGAAGCTGCAATATAATGCTGGACGGAGGCCATCCAGCGATATATCGCACGGGACAGGCAAGGAACGTCCATGAACCGCATCGACTTCCAGACCGAGCCGTCCCGCTACCGCCATTGGCGGATCGACATCGACGCGCCGATCGCCTTCCTGACCATGGACGTCGACCCGCAGGGCGGGCTGTTCGAGGGCTACGAGCTCAAGCTGAACTCCTATGACCTTGGCGTCGACATCGAGCTGTACGACGCCGTGCAGCGGCTGCGCTTCGAGCATCCGGAGGTCGGCGCCGTGGTGATCCGTTCGGCCAAGGACGGGGTGTTTTGCGCCGGGGCGAACATCCGCATGCTCGGCAAGGCCAGCCACGGGCACAAGGTCAATTTCTGCAAGTTCACCAACGAGACCCGGCTCGCGATAGAGGACGCGACCGAGAATAGCCGGCAGACTTTTATCGCCGCGGTGGCCGGCACCGCGGCCGGCGGCGGCTATGAGCTGGCCGTCTGCGCGGAGCACATCATGCTGGTGGACGACCGCAAGTCGGCGGTCGCGCTGCCGGAGATGCCGTTGCTGGCCGTGCTGCCGGGCACCGGCGGGCTGACGCGGGTGACCGACAAGCGCCGGGTGCGGCGGGATTTGGCGGACGTATTCTGCGCGACCGAGGAAGGCGTGCGGGGGCGCCGCGCGGTGGAGTGGCGGCTGGTCGATGAGGTCGTCTCGCCCTCGAAGTGGGACGCCGCCGTGCGGCAACGCGCGCTCGCCTTCGCCGTGAAGACGGACCGGCCGAGTGAGGCCCAGGGCCTCCGGCTCACGCCGCTGCAGCGCCGGTTCGAGTCCGGAACGATCACGTATCCACACCTGCGGATCACGCGCGACCGTGGCCGCGGCATCGCCGCGTTCGTGATCGAGGCACCCACCGCAGCCGTGCCGGAAAACCCGGACGCTCTGGACGACGGCTTCTGGCCGCTCGCGGTCGCCCGCGCCCTCGACGACGCCATCCTGCACTTGCGCACGAATGAGCCGGAGCTGGGCTTGTGGCTGCTGCGCACCGAGGGGGACCCCGCCGTCGTCCTCGCCTGCGACGCCCTGCTCGAGGCCCACCCCGGCCATTGGCTGCTGCGCGAAATCCGCCACTACCTCAAGCGCACGCTCAAACGCCTGGATGTCACGTCGCGGAGCCTGATCGCGCTGATCGAGCAGGGCAGTTGCTTCGCCGGGTCGCTGGCCGAACTGGCGTTCGCGGCGGACCGTTGCATCATGTCCAGCGGGGTCCGGGAGGGCGAGGACCGGGGGGCGGCCGCGATCACGCTCGGGGCGGCGAATTTCGGCTGGTACCCGATGGGCAACGGCTTGAGCCGGCTGCAGACGCGCTTCTACGGCACGCCCGATGCAGTGGACGCGGCGCGCGCCGCGCTCGGCCGCCCGCTCCAGGCGGCGGAGGCGGAGGCGCTGGGCCTCATCACCTTCGCGTACGATGAGCACGACTGGGACGACGAGGTCCGGATCATGCTCGAGGAGCGCGCCTCCTTCTCCCCGGACGGGCTGACCGGCATGGAGGCCAACCTGCGCTTCCCCGGGCCCGAGACGATGGAGACGCGCATCTTCGGCCGGCTGACCGCCTGGCAGAACTGGATTTTTCAGCGCCCGAACGCGGTCGGCGAGAACGGGGCGCTGCAGCGCTACGGCAGCGGCGTGCAGCCGCATTACGATCGCAACCGCGTCTGAGAGGCGACCATGCCCGACGGAATGCCCGACGGAATGAATGTCGACTACGACGGCCTGATCCCGAACAACGTCGGCCTCGGCGCGGACGGGCGCGTGCGCAAGGCGCTCGAGACCTGGCACCCCGGCTATATCAGCTGGTGGCGCGACATGGGCCCGGACGGGTTCCAGGAGAGCCTGGTCTACTTGCGCACCGCGATCAGTGTGGATCCGAAGGGGTGGGCGAAGTTCGATTTCGTGCGCATGCCGGACTACCGATGGGGCGTGCTGCTGGCGCCCGCGGTCGAGGGACGCACGATCCCGTTCGGCCGGCACAAGGGCGAGCCGGCGTGGCAGGAGGTGCCGGGAGAATACCGCGCGATGCTGCGCCGGCTGATCGTGATCCAGGGCGACACGGAACCCGCCTCCGTCGAGCAGCAGCGCCATCTCGGCAAGACCGCGCCCTCGCTCTACGACATGCGCAACCTCTTCCAGGTGAACGTCGAGGAAGGGCGGCACCTCTGGGCGATGGTCTACCTGCTGCAGAAGCATTTCGGCAGGGAGGGCCGCGAGGAGGCCGACGACCTGCTGCGCCGGCGTTCCGGCGACGCGGACACGCCGCGCATGCTCGGCGCGTTCAACGAGGCGACGCCGGACTGGCTGTCGTTCTTCATGTTCACCTACTTCACCGACCGTGACGGCAAGATGCAGCTCGAGGCGCTGGCGCAATCCGGGTTCGATCCGCTCTCGCGCACCTGCCGCTTCATGCTGACCGAAGAGGCGCACCACATGTTCGTCGGCGACAGCGGCGTCTCGCGTGTCATCGAGCGGACGTGCCGGGCCATGGCGGAGGCGGGCATCGCCGACCCGCACGCGACCGAGGCGGTGCGCCGGCTCGGCGTGATCGACCTGCCGACGATCCAGCGCAAGATGAACCTGCACTTCTCGCTGACGCTCGACCTGTTCGGCAACGAGATCAGCACCAACGCCGCCAACGCCTTCCACGCCGGCATCAAGGGACGCTATCGCGAGGACAAGCTCAGCGACGACCATAAGCTTGAGAACGACACCTATCCGGTGCTGCGCCTGAAGGATGGTGCGATCGTCGAGGAGCAGGTCCCGGCCCTCTCCGCACTCAACATGCGGCTGCGGGACGATTTCGTGCAGGACTGCGCTTCCGGCGTCACGCGATGGAACCGGGTCATCCAGAAGTCGGGCATCGCCTTCGAGCTGCGGCTGCCCCACGTCGCGTTCAACCGGCATATCGGCGAGTTCGCGAAGCTGCATACCGACATCTCCGGCCGGGTCGTTTCCGACACGGAGTGGGAGAGCGTGAAACGCGAGACCCTGCCGAATGAGCAGGACGCCGCATTCATCAACGGCTTGATGCAGCCGGAGGTGCGGCCCGGAAGGTTCGCCAGCTGGATCGCGCCGCCGAAAGCCGGGATCGACAACAAGCCGGGCGAGTTCGAATACGTCCGCATTCACGCCTGAGGGCCTGAAGGGGGTCCGCATGGATGGAATGACCGGCGGGCGAAAGCAGCATCTCATCGATCCCGAGATCTGCATCCGCTGCAACACCTGCGAGGCGACGTGCCCGGTCGGCGCGATCACGCACGACGCGAACAACTATGTCGTGGATGCCGCCGTCTGCAATTTCTGCATGGACTGCGTGTCGCCCTGCCCCACCGGGTCGATCGACAACTGGTTCGTCGTGCAGGCGCCGTTCACGCTGCAGGAACAGTTCGCGTGGCTCGAACTGCCGCCGCGCCCGACCGAGCCCGCCGCTAACATCGAGCGTGCGGAGGCGCTCGACGGCGAGGCCGAGGAACTGCTGGAGGACGCCCATCGGGGCGCGGGCGGGCGGGCGCGGGCCCCGGCGTCGGCTTCGAAGCCGCGCATCAACCTGTTCAACCGCGAGCGGCCGGCCATCGCCGCGGTGACCGGCAATTTCCGGATCACCGACGCCGACACGGAATCCGACGTGCGCCACATCATCCTCGATTTCGGCACGGTGGCGTTCCCCGTGCTGGAGGGGCAGAGCATCGGCGTCGTTCCGCCGGGAACCGATGCGCAGGGACGGCCGCACGCCATGCGGCTCTACTCGATAGCGAGCGCCCGCGATGGCGAGCGGCCGAACACCGGAAACCTGGCGCTCACCGTCAAGCGCGTCGTCGAGCCGCGCGGCGGCGGCGGCGTCCGTGGTGTCGCCTCCAACTGGCTGTGCGACCTGCCGCTCGGGTCCCGGATCGAGGTGGTCGGGCCGTTCGGCGCCACCTTCCTGATGCCGGACGACCCGGACACCGACATCCTGATGATCTGCACCGGCACCGGCTCGGCGCCGTTCCGCGGCTTCACCGAGCGCCGCCGACGGCTGACGCAGACCGGGCGAGGCAGGCTCCATCTCTATTTCGGCGCGCGCACGCCGGGTGAATTGCCGTATTTCGGTCCGCTGCGAAAGGTGCCGGCTTCGCTGCTCGCGCAGGAACTCGTGTTCTCGCGTCTGCCTGGGCAGCCGAAGGAATACGTGCAGGATCGGATGCGCGTGCGCTCGCGCGAGCTCGGCGCGCTGCTGGCGAAAGACGGCCTGCACGTCTATGTGTGCGGCTTGCGCGGGCTCGAGACGGGGGTAGACGCGGCCCTGGACGAGATCGGGACGGCGAACGGCGTCGACTGGCCGGCGTTGCGGGACCGCATGCGCGACGAGGGCCGGTTCCACGTCGAGACGTACTGAGCTTTTGGTTCCTCGCCGCCAGATCAGCTGGCGCGATACCGAGGCCGCGCGGATCGTCTCTGCACGGGAAGCGTGCCGCATTCCGCCGCCGAAGCGGTCGAGGCCTGGTTCATCGACCGAATTTCGCTCGCCGGCGGCGGCGCCCTGCCCGCAAACGGGGCTGTAGCTCCTCCACAAATGCTGTAACCATTTCGCTCGCACTCCGGCTCTGGCACCCCGCCGTCGAAAAAGAAGGAGGAAGCGCCATGCGCGTCTGCGTCATCCACACGGCTCAGGACCTCCGTCTCGAAGATCGTGCGCGTCCGTCGGTGACGCCGCAGGGCGTCCTGGTCCGCGTCCGGGCGGGCGGCATCTGCGGCTCCGACCTGCACTATTTCTTCGAGGGCCGGAACGGCGACTTCCAGATCCGCGAACCCTTCATCCCCGGCCACGAGTTTGCCGGTGAAATAGCCGAGGTCGGCGCCGAGGTGACGCGCCTGCGCCCCGGACAACGCGTCGCCGTCCATCCTGGGCGCAATTGCGGCCGCTGCTTCGCCTGCCGGGAGGGCCGCGGCAATTTGTGCCGCAACGTGTTCTTCATGGGGAGCGCCAGTCGCTTTCCGCACATGCAGGGCGGCTTTGCGGACTACGTGCTGGTGGACGAAAGCCAGGTCTATCCGGTGTCGCCCGATCTGTCGTTCGGCACGGCGGCCTTCGCCGAACCGCTGGCGGTCGCGCTGCACGCGGTCGAACGCGCCGGGCCGGTGCTTGGGCGCTCGGTGCTGATCACCGGCGCCGGCCCGATCGGCCTGCTGGTGTTGCTCGCGGTCAAGCGGGCGGGGGCGGAGACGGTGTGCGTGACGGACATCCTCGACCAGCCGCTCGCCCTCGCCAGGCAGCTCGGCGGCGACCACACCGTGAACGTCGCGGCGTCGCCGCAATCGCTCGACGAAGTCGGGCAGCAACTGAACGGGTTCGAAGCGGCGTTCGAAGTGTCCGGCAATCCGGCGGGCCTCGCGACCTGCCTGGAGGCGGTGCGGCCCGGAGCGACGGTCGTGCAGGTCGGCACGCTGCCTGCCGGGCGGTTTCCGGTCGCAGGCAACCTGGTCATGGCCAAGGAGATCGACCTGCGCGGCGCCATGCGGTTCGATCGGGAATTCGCGCATTCCGTGGCGTGTCTCGACCGCCGGCTGATCGATGTCGAGCCGTTGCTGACGGCGTCGGTCCCCGCCGAGCAGGCCTCCGCGGCATTTGCGATGGCGAAGCAGCGGGACAAGCATTCCAAGGTGCAGATCACGTTCTGAACAAGGCAGCCCGGTTGGAGGCTGGCCGGAAGGCGACGCGCGCAGCACGGGTGCCGCAGCCGGTCAAGGCGCCGAACCGGCAATCGCAATGGAGCAAGCAGATGATCACACAACCACTGCTGTCGCGCCGCCGCTTCGGCGCAAGCCTCGCCGGCGCCGCCACGCTCGCCGGGCTTGCCCGGCCCGTCATGGCGCAAAGGAAGTACCGGCTGCGCTACGGCACGGCGTTTCCGGCGGACCATCCCGGCGTCACCCGCATCCAGGAAGCCGCGCAAACGATCGGCACCGAAACCAGCGGCCAGGTCGACCTGCAGGTCTTTCCGAACAGCCAGCTCGGCAGCGAGCCGGACATGTTCTCCCAGGTGCGTTCCGGCGCTTTGGACTTCATGTCCACCTCGGGCGTGAACCAGACGATCGTGCCGGTCGGCGGGATCAACGCCGTCGCCTTCGCGTTCCCGGATTACGCGCATGTCTGGGCGGCGATGGACGGCGATCTCGGCGCCTATGTGCGCGCGCAATTCGACAAAGCCGGCCTTCATGTATTCGAGAAGCCGCTCGACAACGGCTACCGCAACATCACGTCCGGCGCGAGGCAGATCAACCGCCCGGACGATCTGAAAGGCTTCAAGATCCGCGTACCCGGCAACCAGCTGTGGGTGACGATGTTCAAGGCGCTCGGCGCGGCGCCGGCGCCGATCCAGTTCGGCGAGTTGTATGCGTCGCTGCAGACCCACGTGGTCGACGGGCAGGAGAACCCGCTCGCGTTGATCTACAGCGCCAAGCTCTATGAGGTGCAGAAGTATACCGCCGTGACCGAGCACATCTGGGACGGCCATTACATCTTCGCGAACGGCAAGAAGTGGGCGGCGATGCCCGGGGACGTCCGGACGTCGATCACGAAAAACCTGAACGCCGCCGCGGAAAAGGAGCGCGCCGACGTGCTGAAGATGAACGACGAGCTGGTCTCGACGATGACCAAGGCGGGGGTCGTCTTCAACAAACCGGACAAGCAGCCGTTCCGCGACACGCTCAAGACCGCGGGTTTCTACACCGAGTGGAAGGACAGATTCGGCGCCGAACCCTGGTCGATCCTGGAGAAATACTCCGGGCCGCTGTGACAATGGAGGGCGAAGTCTCGGAGTTCGGCCGCGCGGACCTGGTGGAGGGCGCGCCGGCCGAACCCGCGAGCGCGCGCGTCCGCGTCTTCCAGGCCATCGACCGGGCGTTGGCCGTGGTCACCGAGGCGGCCGCGGCGGCGCTGGTGGTTGCGGAGGTCATCATCCTGGGCGGCAGCACCCTCGCGCGCTACGTGTTCGACAATCCGCTGACCTGGTCGGACGAGCTCGCCTCGATGCTCTTCCTCTGGCTGGCGATGCTGGGCGCGGTGATCGCGCTCCGACGCGGCGAGCATATGCGGCTCACCTTCTTCATCCGCGGCATGCGGCCGGACCGGCGGGCCTGGCTCGATGCCGTGGCGCTGATGCTGGTCGCCGCGGTGCTGGTCGCGCTGGTGCAGCCGAGCTACGAGCACTTCGACGAACAGCGCATCGGCCTCAGTCCGGTGCTGCAGATCAGCGAGGGCTGGAGCAGCGCGGCGGTGGTCGTAGGCGTCGTTCTGTTGCTGTTCACCGCGATCGACAAGGTGCTGCAGCAAGCGACCTGGCCGCAGATGATCGCGGCGCTGGCGTTTGTCGCGGCGGCACTCGGCGCGCTATTCTGGTTCGCCCCCGCGTTCGAGGACATGGGCAACAGCAATCTGCTGATATTCTTCGTCGGCTTCGTCGTGTTCTCCATGGTGATCGGCATGCCGATCGCCTTCGCGTTCCTCGTCGGCACGGTCGGCTTCATCGCCTTCGCGACCAGCATTCCGCTCTCCATCGTTGCGAGCCAGATGGACGAAGGCATGTCGCACCTGATCCTGCTCGCGGTGCCGATGTTCGTGCTGCTCGGCGCGCTGATGGAGCTGTCCGGCCTGGCGCGCGCGATGATCGAGTTCCTGGTGGCGCTGATCGGCCATTTCCGCGGCGGACTGCAATACGCCCTGCTCGGCGCGATGTATCTGGTGTCCGGCATTTCCGGCGCGAAGGCGGCGGACATGGCGGCGGTGGCGCCGTCGCTGTTCCCGGAGATGATCAAGCGCGGCAACAAGGAGGGCAACCTCACCGCGCTGCTGTCCGCGTCGGCGGTGATGTCGGAGACGATTCCGCCGAGCATCGTGCTGATCACCGTCGGTTCGGTGACGGGGGTTTCGATCGCCGCGTTGTTCACCGGTGGCTTGCTGCCGGCCGGCGTCGGATTGGTCGCGCTCGCCATCGTGGTGTTCTGGCAGAGCCGGACGGAAGACGTGTCGCGCTCGCGGCGCTTCACCTGGGGGCAGCGGGCGAAGCTGTTCCTGATCGGAATCCCCGGACTGGGGCTGCCGATCGTGATCCGCTTCGCGGTGGTGGACGGCGTCGCGACGGCGACCGAAGTTTCCACGATCGGCGTGCTCTACACCGTGCTGGTCGGCGTCTTCGTGTACCGGCAATTCGACTGGCGGCGCGTCCCCAGGATTTTGGTCGAAACCGCCTCGCTGTCCGGCGCGATCCTGCTGGTCATCGGCGCCGCGACGGCGATGGCCTGGGCGCTCACGCAATCCGGCTTCTCCCGCCAGCTGGTGCAGGCGATGGCGCTCGTGCCCGGCGGCAAGGTCGGCTTCCTGCTGGTCTCGGCGCTGGCGTTCATCGTGCTCGGCAGCGTGCTGGAAGGCGTCCCGGCGATCGTGCTGTTCGGGCCGCTGCTGTTTCCGATCGCAAAGATCATGGGCGTGAACGAGGTGCACTATGCCATGGTCGCGGTGTTCGCGATGGGCTTCGGCCTGTTCACGCCGCCGTTCGGGGTCGGCTTCTACCTGGCCTGCGCGATCGGCCGCGTATCGCCCGATGTCGCGATCCGCTACGCCTGGCCGCATCTCGGCGCGCTGTTCGTGGCGCTGCTGCTGATCGTGCTCATCCCCTGGATTTCGATCGGGTTCCTGTAAAGGAGGCGCGCCGCATGGAACAGACATGGCGCTGGTTCGGTCCCGACGACCGGGTGCGCCTGGCCGATGCGCGGCAGGCCGGCGCGACCGGCATCGTCACCGCGCTGCACCACATTCCCTACGGCGTGGTGTGGACCGTGCCGGAGATCGAGAAGCGACAGGCGGAAATCACCGCCGACCCGTCGCTCGGGCTGCGCTGGAGCGTGGTGGAGAGCCTGCCTGTCCACGAGCAGATCAAGCTCGGCGAAGGCGATCCGGAGCCGTTGTTCGAGAACTACCGCGTCTCGCTGCGCAACCTCGCACAGTGCGGGGTCAGGACGATCTGCTACAACTTCATGCCGGTGCTCGACTGGACGCGCACCGAACTGGCGCACCCGCTTCCGGGCGGCGGCACGGCGCTGCGCTTCAATGCGCACGAATTCGCCGCCTTCGACTGTTTCATGCTGCAGCGCGCCGGCGCCGAGGGCGAACATCCGCCGGACGTCGTCACGCGGGCCAAGGCGTGGTTCGCGCGCAGTTCGGAAGGCGACCGGCAGAAGCTGCTCGGCAACATCATGGCGGGGCTGCCCGGCGCCTTCGACCGCTACGACATCGCCGGCCTGCGCCGCATGCTGGACCGCTACCGCGACGTGGGCCGCGACGGCCTGCGCGAGCACCTGGCGCGGTTCCTGCGCGCGGTGATCCCGGCGGCGGAGCAGGCCGGCATGCGCATGGCGATCCATCCCGACGATCCGCCGCGGCCGCTGATGGGCCTGCCGCGCATCGTCTCCGTCGCCGACGATCTGGCGTTCATCACCGGCGCGGTGGACTCGCCGGCGAACGGAATCACCTTGTGCAGCGGCTCGCTGGGCGCGGGACCCGGCAACGACGTGCCGGCGATCGCGCGCCGGTTCGCCGACCGCATCCACTTCGCGCACCTGCGCAATGTGCGCAAGGAGCCGGACGGATCGTTCATGGAGGCGGACCACCTGGGCGGCGACACCGACATGGTGGCGCTGGTCGAGGCGCTGCTCACCGAGCAGCAACGGCGCCAGCAGGCCGGCGATCCATCCTGGCGCATCCCGATGCGGCCGGACCACGGGCACGAACTACTGGAGGATGTCGGCAAGCCGACGTTTCCCGGTTATCCGGCGATCGGCCGGCTGAAGGGCCTCGCGGAATTGCGCGGCGTCATGCTGGCGCTATCCCGAACGCGCGGCCTGTCGCTGTGAACGATACGGCTGTCCTGTCGGCGTTGCGGTCTGCGGCCGCGGGCCCCGGCGGGTCCAGGGCGGAGCCCCGGCCTGCCTTTCGTCAAGGCCCAGTGCGCAGCAGGCTCACATCCTCCAGCATGGACACGGCCAGCCGCTTCACGGTCTCCACGTGCTCGAAGCTTGCCTTCGCCGCGGCCTTGCCGTCGCGGCGCGCGATCGCCTCGATGATGCGGACCATCTCCGCCCCGGCGTCCGCCGAGCGGTTGGGCCGTGAGATCGTCATCGCGCGGAGATAGTTGATGCGGGCGTTCAGTCCCTGCACCAGCTGCCAGGCGACCGACTTGCCGGCGATCGTGAACAACAGCTCGTAGAACTCGGTCGTCGCCTTCAGCACGTCGCGGCTCGTTCCCTCGGCGAAGGCGGCCTGTATGGCCCGGTTCGCGTCGACGAGGCGGGCGACGTCGGCCTCGTCCGCATTCGCCGCCGCCGCCCGCGCCGCCTCGGCCTCGAGCAGCGCCCTGATCTCATAGACCTGCGCCGCCTGGCTGGTGTCGGGCCTGGCCACCGCCGGCCCCTGCTGGGGCAGGATTTCCACGAGGCCCTCGGCCTCGAGGTGGCGCAGCGCCTCGCGCACCACGGTCCGGCTCACGCCCAGCCGGTCGCACAGCGTGCGCTCGACGAGGCGCTCGCCGGCCTTGAACTGGAAATTGAGGATCGCGTCGCGCAGCCGCTCGACGGTGCGCTCGCGCAGCGTCTTGGTGCTGCGGTCCACGCGCAGTCCGGTGTCCTCGAGTGGCAGGTCCATGATCGCGATCGTCCCTCGGCGCGGCTATCTGGCGCCGACTTCGCCCCGAAACAAGGGTGTTGACATGCCGTATTACGGTATCCCATAATACCGTTAACAAGGGAGGCAAGCGTGGTCCAGCTTCGGAAGATCGTCACCTACGTGGAAAGCACCTTCACCGAAGGAGGCCGCACGGCCGGCCGGCCGCTCCAGCTGTTTGCCGCCGCCGCGGTGCTGACCAATCCCTGGCACGGACAAGGCTTTGTCGAGGACCTGAAGCCGCAGATCCACGCCGTCGCGCCGGAACTCGGCGCAAGGCTGACCGACGAAATCCTGCGCATGGCCGGCGGCGGCGATGCCGTCGAAGGCTACGGCAAGGCCGCCGTCGTCGGCACATCAGGCGAGGTCGAGCACGCTTCCGGGCTGATCCATACGCTTCGCTTCGGCAACCACTACCGCAAGGCGGTCGGGGCCAAGAGCTATCTGAGCTTCACGAACACGCGCGGCGGCCCGAACTGCCCGGTCGTGATCCCGCTGATGCACAAGCTCGACGAGGGCATGCGCTCGCACTACCTGACGATCCAGTTCTCGATCCTCGACGCACCGGCGCCCGACGAGATCGTCGTCGCCCTCGGCGCCTCGATCGGCGGCCGGCCGCATCACCGCATCGGCGATCGCTACCAGGATCTCGAGGACCTCGGTGGCACCGATGTCTGAGCAGCAGCGCGTCGGCTATCGCGACCGGGACGGCAATGACGGCAGCATCGCCTACAGGCGCGCCGGTCGCGGCACGCCGGTGGTGCTGATCCACGGCGTCGGGCTGCAAGGCGCGATCTGGCAGCCGCAGATCGCCGCGCTGCAGGCCGATCACGACGTGATCGCGGTGGACATGCTAGGACATGGCCGGTCGGACCTGCCGCCCGCGAACGCCACCCTCGGCCATTATGCCGACGCAGTTCTGGCAGTGCTGGACGCGCGGAAGATCGCCAGGGCGCATGTCGTTGGCCACTCGATGGGCGCGCTGGTCGCGATCGAATTCGCGCTCGCGCATCCGGACCGGGCGCTGAGCCTGATCGCGTTGAACGCGGTGTTCTGCCGCACGCCCGAGGAGCGCGCGGCGATCGAGGCCCGCGTCGCCGCCCTGGGCGACGGCTCGGCCGCACCGGATTGGACCGGTGCCATCGGCCGCTGGTTCGGCGAGCCCGTGCCCGCATCGCTGCGCGACACGGCGGCGCATACCCGCGCGCTGCTCGCGGAAGCTGACCCGGTCGGCTACGCGCGAACCTACGGCCTGTTCGCCCGATCCGACGCCGAGCATCGCGAGCGGCTGTCGCAGCTCGCGGTGCCTGCGCTGTTCATCACCGGCGAGCACGATCCGAATTCGAGCCCGGCGATGTCGGAGGCAATGGCGCGCATCGCGCCGCGCGGCCGTGCGCTGATCCTGTCGGGCGCACGGCATATGATGGCGTTGACCGACCCCGGGCCCACCAATGACGCGCTGAAAAGCTTCATGTCCCAAGCCGAGCGGACGAAGTCGTCCGAACCGGCACCGATCGACGCGCGCGCGTTCCGCCGGGCACTGGGCAGCTTCCTCACCGGTGTCACGGTGGTCGCGACACTGCAAGAGGACGGCAGCCCGCGCGGCTTCACCGCCAATTCCTTCACGTCGGTCTCGCTCGATCCGCCGCTCGTGCTGGTCTGCATCGCCAAGACCGCGTCGAGCTGCCCGGTGTTCACCGCCGCTCCGCATTTTTCCGTCAACATCCTCGCCGAACACCAGGCGTCGGTGTCGATGCTGTTCGCCTCCAAGGCGGCCGACAAGTTTGCGCAGGGAGCGTGGCGGCGCGGTCCGGCCGGCAGCCCGATCATCGACGGCGTCGCCGCGTGGTTCGACTGCTACAGGCACGACGTGGTGGATGCCGGCGACCACGTGATCCTGATCGGCCGGGTCGCCGGGTTCGAGGAGCGTCCGGCGAATCCGCTCGGCTACTGCAAAGGCGCCCACGTCACCTTCGGCCTGCAGATCGACGCTCTCGCCTCGAGCGGCGGGCGCACGATGGTCGGCGCGATCCTCGAACATGACGGCGAGATCGTGCTCGTCGAGGACGGCAAGGGCGGGCTCGACCTGCCGAAGAGCCCGGCGCTCGGCGGCGTCACCGAGGCCGACGGCCTGATCGGCTATTTGCGGCGGCTCGGCCTCGACGCGGAGCTCGGCTTCCTGTTCAGCGTGTTCGAGGACCGCGAGCGCGGCGCCGGCGCGATGTCGATCGTCTACCGCGGCAATCTGCGCACGGCTCCGCAGCAGGGCGCCGGGATCACCCTCGCCAGCATCGACGACATTCCGTGGCATCGGATCCGCGACGGCGCGCTGAGCGCGATGCTACACCGCTACATCGAGGAGCGGCAGCAGGACGTGTTCGGCATCTATGTCGGCGACGCCGAGCGCGGCACCGTGCAGAGCCTCGCGCGCTCGGCCTGAATACCCAGGACACAAGAGGTCGGGAGGACACAAAATGAAGTTCTCGCTGTTCGTGCACATGGAGCGCGGCGATCTGGAAACGCCGCACCGGCAACTGTTCCTGGAACTCGAGGAACTCGTGCTTACCGCCGAGCAGGCCGGGTTCGAGACCGCCTGGATCGGCGAGCACCACGGCATGGATTTCACGATCGCGCCGAACCCGTTCGTGCAGCTCGCGTATGTCGGCGCGAAGACCAAAAGAATCCGACTCGGCACCGGCAATGTCGTGGCGCCGTTCTGGCATCCGATCAAGCTCGCCGGCGAGGCGGCGATGACCGACATCGCGACCGACGGAAGGCTCGATCTCGGCATCGCCCGCGGCGCCTATGTCTTCGAATACGAGCGGCTGATGCCCGGTCTCGACGCCTGGGGCGCCGGCCAGCGTATGCGCGAAATCGTGCCGGCGATCAAGCATCTCTGGAAGGGCGACTATGCCCATCAGGGAGAATTCTGGTCGTTTCCGAAAACGACGTCGTCCCCGAAGCCGATGCATGGAGAGGTGCCGATCTGGATCGCCGCGCGTGATCCGAACAGCCACGATTTTGCGGTCGCCAGCGGCTGCAACGTGCAGGTCACGCCGCTCTCGGCCGGCGACGGCGAGATCACCGCGCTGATGGACCGCTTCCAGACCGCGGTCGCCGCGCATCCGGAGGTGAAGCGCCCAAAAATCATGCTGCTGCAACACACCTTCGTCGCGGACGGCCCGGCCGACACCGCGGCGCTGGTCGATGATCTCAGCAGGTTCTACGGCCTGTTCGGCGCCTGGTTCGCCAACAAGCGCCCGGTCACGCAGGCGATCATGGCGCCGCTGACCGACGAGGAGCGCGCGGCCATGCCGCAATTCGCGCCCGAAAAAATCGCGAAAAACCTGGTGATCGGCGAGCCCGACGCGGTGATCGCGCGGCTGAAAAACTACCAGGCGCTCGGCTTCGACCAGTTTTCCATCTGGATCGACTCCGGCATCGGCCATGCGCGCAAGAAGAAGTCGCTCGACCTGTTCATCCGCCATGTGATGCCGGCTTTCGCGTGAACCCGGGAATGGCCATGACCCTGCACCGTTTCCAGCACTTCATCGCCGGCGCGTTCTGCGACGCCACCGAGACCTTTGAGAGCATCGACCCCTCCACCGAACAACCCTGGGCGGTGATGCCGGCGGCGAGCGCGGATGACGTGGACCGCGCCGTGCAGGCGGCGCATCGCGCGCTGCTCGCACCGGAATGGGCCGATATGACGCCGACCGCGCGCGGAAAACTTCTGGTGCGCCTCGGCGACCTCGTGGCCGAGCATGCGAACCGGCTCGCCGAGCTCGAGACGCGCGACACCGGAAAGATAATCCGCGAGACGCGGGCGCAGATCGGCTACGTCGCCGATTACTACCGCTACTTCGGCGGCCTCGCCGACAAGCTGCAGGGAGCGCACCTGCCGGTGGACAAGGCCGACATGGACGTAACCCTGCGGCGCGAGCCGATCGGCGTCGTCGCCGCGATCGTGCCGTGGAATTCGCAGCTTTTTCTGTCGGCCGTAAAGCTCGGCCCGGCGCTCGCCGCCGGCTGCACGGTGGTGCTGAAGGCGTCCGAGGACGGGCCGGCGCCGCTGCTGGAATTCGCGCGGCTGATCGACATGGCCGGGTTTCCCAAGGGCACGGTCAGCGTGCTGACCGGCTTCGGCGAGCCCTGCGGCCGGGTGCTGACCAGCCACTCCCTGGTCTCCCGCGTTGCCTTCACCGGTGGCCCCGCCACCGCCAAACACATTGTGCGCAACACCGCGGAAAATTTTGCGCATACGACGCTCGAGCTCGGCGGCAAGTCGCCGGTGATCGTGTTCGAGGACGCCGATCTCGACAGCGTGTCCAACGCCGTCGTCGCCGGGATTTTCGCCGCGAGCGGCCAGAGCTGCGTCGCGGGCTCGCGGCTCTACGTGCAGCGGGGCGCCTACGGCCGGCTGCTCGACATCCTCCAGCACAAGGCCGAGCGCATCGTCATCGGCGACCCGCAGGATACGCGCACCGAAATGGGCCCGCTGGCGACGCGGCGGCAGCGCGACGCGATCGAGGCGGTGCTTGCGCGCAGCGTCGAGGCGGGCGGCACCGTCGTCACCGGCGGCCGGCGTCCGGCGTCACAGCCGCGCGGCTTCTATTTCGAGCCGACGATCGTCAGCGCCTCCGGCAACGCCGTGCCCTGTGTCGCCGAAGAATTGTTCGGCCCGGTGCTCAGCGTGATGCCGTTCGAGGACGAGGCCGATGCGCTCGCGCAGGCGAACGACTCGCGCTACGGCCTCGCCTCGGGGTTATTCACCTCCAATCTCAGCCGCGCACACCGGGTGATCCGGCGGCTGCGCGCCGGCATCGTCTGGGTCAACACCTACCGCGCCGTGTCGCCGATTGTGCCGTTCGGCGGCTATGGCCTGTCGGGGCTCGGGCGCGAGGGCGGACTTGAATCGATCCTCGACTACACGCGCACCAAGTCTGTCTGGGTCCGCACATCCGACGCGCCGATCCCCGACCCCTTCGTGATGCGGTGAGACGATGATCTACGAAATGCGGACCTACCGCCTGAAGCCCGGCGCCGCGCCGGCCTATCTGAAGCTCGTGGGCGAGGAGGGCATCGCGGTGCAGCGGAGCCATCTCGGGCAGCTCGCCGGCTATTTCGCGTCCGACATCGGCCCGCTGAACGAGATCGTGCACATCTGGGCCTACCAGGACCTCAACGATCGGGCGGCACGGCGGGCGGCGCTGTCGGCAGATGAACGCTGGCGGGCATTCATGCCGAAGATCCAGGCCCTCATCGAGACGATGGAGAGCAAGATCCTGCTGCCTGCGGAGTTCTCGCCGCTGCAATAACTGTCGCTTTGGAAGGACCAAGGAGGAAACCCATGAACGTCACCCGCAGAACCGTGCTTTACGGCGCCGGCCTGTCGCTGCTCGGCGCTCGTGTCGGCTCGGCCGCCACGAACGAAATCGTCTTCACCTCGTGGGGCGGCACGACGCAGGACGCGCAGAAGAAGGCGTGGGCCGATCCGTTCCAGAAGAGCAGCGGCATCCGCGTGCGAATGGACGGGCCGACCGACTACGGCAAGCTCAAGGCCATGGTGGACAGCGGCAATGTCAGCTGGGACGTGGTGGACGTGGAGGGCGATTTTGCGGTCGCCGCCGCCAAGCAGGGCCTGCTCGAGCCGATCGACTTTTCCGTCGTGGACCGCACCCAGCTCGATCCGCGCTTCACCTCCGACCACTACGTCGGCAGCTTCTACTATTCGTTCGTGCTCGGCTTCAACAAGACCGCGCTCGGCAAGGAGCCGAAATCCTGGGCCGACCTGTTCGACACGAAGGGCTTCAGCGGCAAGCGCACCTTCTACAAATGGTCGGCGCCGGGCGTGCTGGAGATCGCATTGCTGGCCGACGGGGTGCCCGCCGACAAACTGTATCCACTCGATCTTGATCGCGCTTTCAAAAAGCTCGACACGATCAAGTCCGACATCGTTTGGTGGAACGGCGGCGCGCAGTCCCAGCAATTGCTGGCGTCCGGCGAGGCGGCGCTCGGCCAGTTCTGGAATGGCCGCGTGTTCGCGGTGCAGAAGGACCAGGAGGGGATCGGCATTTCCTGGAACCAGAACCTCACCGCCGCCGACTTGCTGGTCGTGCCCAAGGGCACGAAAAACAAGGCGGAGGCGATGAAGTTTTTGGCCGTCGCGACCGCCGCGAAGCCGCAGGCCGACATGGCCGCAGCGACGGACTACGCGCCGATCAACACCGACGCGGCGAAGCTGCTTCCGGCCAACGAGCGGGCGACGCTGCCGGACCAGCATACCGATGGCCAGATCAATCTCGACATGAACTACTGGGCCGACCACCGCGAGGACATCGGCAAGCGCTGGTACGAGTGGCAGGCCAAGTAGCACGGCAGCGGACCGGAACGCGGCTCGACACGTGGGGAGGAGACGATGAGCACGACAGCAATGGCATTTCCAGGCAACCGCGCGGTCACACGCCGCCCGCGCAGGGTCTCGGGATTCTGGCCGACCTCGCCGGCGCTCGCGCTGCTCATCGTCTTCTTCGTCGCCCCGCTGCTCGGCCTGCTGCTGCGCAGCGTGCTCGATCCGCATCCCGGCTTGCAAAACTATGCCGAGGTGTTCGCGTCCACGACCTATCTGCGCATCTTCATGAACACCTTCATCGTGGCGACGGTGGTCACCACGGCGACATTGCTGCTGGCCTTTCCGGTCGCCTGGTTCCTCGCCGTCGCGCCGCGCCGCTGGGCGTCGCTGCTGTTCGCCGTGATCATCCTGTCGATGTGGACGAACCTGCTGACCAGGACCTACGCGTGGATGGTGCTGCTGCAGCGCACCGGCATCATCAACAAGACATTGATGAGCTGGGGCGTGATCGCCGCACCGCTGCCGCTGATCAACAACCTGATCGGCGTCACCATCGGCATGACCTACATCATGCTGCCGTTTATGGTGCTGC
>JAFAYA010000041.1 GCA_019240635.1 Acidisphaera sp.
CCTGTTCCGGCCGTTCGTCGGCAGCGGCCGGGGTGGCACCGGCCTCGGCCTGGCGATCGCCCGCGACCTCATGCGTGCGCATGGCGGCGACATCGAACTGGCGGCGAGCGGTCCCGGCGGCACAACCTTCCGGCTGATCCTGCCGCACGCGGATCGCGAGCCGCGGCGCGAGCACGCCGCCCCGCACCAGGACGGCGACGACCACCCGGCGGCGGCGCATTCCGGCGGCGCATGAGCGCGGGCTGGGACCCCGCCCAGTATCTTCGCTTCGCCGGCGAACGGCTGCGCCCCGCCCTCGACCTGCTGGTCCAGGTGCCGCTTCCCGACCCGGCGCAGGTCGTGGATCTCGGCTGCGGCGCGGGCAACGTCACGGCGATGCTGCGGCGGCGCTGGCCGCAGGCGGAGGTCGTCGGCATCGACGGCTCAGCGGCGATGCTGGCCGAGGCCCGGGCCGTGCTGCCGGGCTGCCGCTTCGAGCGGGCCGACATCGCCGCCTGGCGGCCCGCCTGCCCGCCCGAGCTGATCTTCAGCAACGCCGCGCTGCAATGGCTGCCCGACCACGCCAGGCTGCTGCCGCGCCTGCTCGGCCTGCTCGCCGGGGGCGGCGTGCTCGCGGTGCAGATGCCGGCCATGCACGCGGCCCCGCTGCGCCGGCTGCAGGCGGAGGTGGCGGCCGGCGGACCCTGGGCCGAGCGCCTGGCGGGCGTCGCGCCGGCCCGCGCCATCCTGGAGGCCGGCGAGTACTGGGACCTGCTGCGTCCGGCCTGCGCCAGCCTCGATATCTGGGAGACGACCTACCTGCACGCGCTCGAGGGCGAGGACGCCGTGCTGCAGTGGGCGCTTGGCACCAGCCTGCGGCCCTACGCCGACCGGCTCGACGGCGAGGAGCGGGCGCGATTTTTGCGCGCGTATGCCGCGGCGCTCCGGCCGCACTATCCGCGCCGCCCGGACGGCACGACGCTGCTGCCGTTCCGGCGGCTGTTCCTGCTGGCGCGCCGGGAGTGAGTTGAACGGGCCCTACAGCTCGTCCCGCCGATCGGCGAACTCCGCGTTGCGGTGCACGTGCGCCGACATCAGCAGGCCGAAGCCGAGCATCACCGTAATCATCGCCGATCCGCCGTGCGACACCAGCGGCAGCGGCACGCCGCCCACCGGGATCACGCCCATCACCATCGCGACATTGACGAACACGTACATGAAGAAATTGGTGGCGATCCCGAGCGCCAACAGCCGCCCGAACTGGTGGCGGCAGCGCAGCGCGATCGCCATGCCGCCGAGCACGATCAGGCAGAGCAGGCCGAGCAGGGCGAGCCCGCCGACGAAGCCGAACTCCTCGGCGAGCGAAGTGAAGATGAAGTCGGTCTGCTTCTCGGGCAGGAAGTTCAGGTGATTCTGCGTGCCGCGCAAGAAGCCTTCGCCCCACATACCCCCGGCGCCGAGCGCGATCTTGCTCTGGATGATGTTGTAGCCGGCGCCCAGCGGATCGCTCTCCGGATTGAGGAAGGTAGTGATGCGCGCCTTCTGGTAGTCGTGCAGGTGGTTGTAGGCGACCGGGGCGACGAAGCCGATGGCGCCGGCGAGCAGGGCGAACTTCCACCAGCGCACGCCGGCGGCGAGGAACATCACGCCGCCGAGCACGGCCACGATCACCGCGGTGCCGAGATTGGGCTCCTTGAGGATCAGGCCGACCGGCACCAGGACGGCCAGCGCGGGCGGTATCAGGAACAGCGGATTGCCGATGCGCTGCCAGGAGGCCCGGTGAAACCAGGAGGCCAGCGCCATCACCAGCGCGAGCTTCATGAACTCGCTGGGCTGGATCTGCAATCCCGCGAACTCGATCCAGCGCTGCGCACCCTTGCCGATGTGCCCGTAGCGCGCGACCAGGATCAACAGCGCGAGCGAGACGAAATAGGCGGGCCACGCCAGCCGGGCGAGGAAGCGGATGTCGACCAGCGCGATCGACAGCATCAGGACGAGGCCGAAGGCGAAGCGCAGGATGTGGCGGGAGGCATACGGCTCCGGCGAGCCGCCGCCCGCCGAATAGAGCCCCGCATAGCCGATCGCGGCGAGCACGCACAGCAGCACGATGTAGCTCCAGCTGATCTGCCACAGCTTGGAGGTCAGCCCGAACGAGGTTTCCCGGATCAGCCGGCGCTGCATCATGTCGGTGTCGCTCCCTCCGCGACGCGCTGGCCGGGCAGGCTCTGCCGGTTCACGGGGTCGCGGGTCAGCGCGTCCATCATGATGTCGCGCGCCAGCGGTGCCGCGACATCGGCGCCGGCGTTGCCGTGCTCGACCACGACGGAGACGGCGTAGCGCGGCGCGTCGTACGGGGCGAAGGCGACGAACAGCGCGTGCGGCCGCCACTCCCACGGCAGCTTGGCTGAATTGAAGTTTCCGTGCTCGCGCAGTTCACGCGACACCCGGCGCACCTGGGCGGAGCCGGTCTTGCCGGCGAGTGCCACGCCGGGCAGCGGCAGGCGCGCGTGCGGGGCCGTGCCGCCGGCGTCATTGACGACCGCGTACATGCCCTGACGCACGGCCCGCAGCTCGCGCTCGAGCAGGCCGAGCGACGGCCAGTCCTCCGGCCGCGACCCCTTCTGCAGCGTGCCGCCGAGCGTGCGCGTCAGATGCGGCTGCACCAGGCGCCCGGTGGCGACGCGGGCGACGTAGGTCGCGAGCTGCAGCGGCGTCACCTCGATATAGCCCTGGCCGATGCCGCTGACGATCGTGTCACCGATGTTCCAGGCATGGCCCTCGGCGATGCGCCACTCGCGCGTCGGGATCAGGCCGCTGCGCGCCTCCGGCAGCTCGATCGCGAGATCGACGCCGAGCCCGAGCCGGTGCGCCATCGCGGCGATGCGGTCGATCCCGGTGCGGCGCGCGGTCTCGTAGAAGAACACGTCGCAGCTGTGCATGATGCCGCCGTGCAGGTCGAGCGACCCGTGGCCGTAGCGGCTCCAGCAATGGAAGCGCGTGTCGCCGACGTCGAGATAGCCGGGACAGGTGATCCGGTCGCCCGGCGAGAGGGTGTGCGCATCGAGTGCCGCGAGCGCCACCGCCATCTTGAAGGTCGAGCCGGGCGAGTAGAGCCCGGCCGCCGCCTTGTTGATCAGGGGAGCGCGGCGGTTCCTGGTCCACTCGATCCACTGCGCCTGCGACACGCCGGAGTTGAACAGCGTCGGATCGAACGAGGGGTTGGTCGCCATCGCCAGCACTTCGCCGTTGCGCGGGTCGAGCACGACGGCGCTGGCGCTGTCGTCGCCCAGCCGGCCGAGCACCTGCTGCTGCAGCGCCGCGTCGATGGTCAGCCCGACTTCGGCGCCGGGCGTGCCCTCCTGCCGATCGAGCTCGCGGATCACCCGGCCGACCGCGTTGACTTCAAGCTGCACCGCGCCGGCGCGGCCGCGCAGCGCGATGTCGTGGTATTTCTCGATCCCGGCGCGGCCGACGCGAATGCCCGGCAGCGACAGCATGGGGTCGGCACCGACATCCGCCTCGTTGGGCGGGGCGACGTAGCCGACCACGTGCGCCAGCACCTCGCCGGACGGGTAGAGGCGCGTCTGTCCGACATCGACCAGGATGCCCGGCAGGTCGGGGGCATTGACCTCGATGCGCGCCATGTCCTCCCAGGTCAGGAAGTCGCGCACGGTGACCGGGATGAAGCGGCGGTGGCGCCGCAGCTCGCGGTCGATGCGCGCGCGCTCGTACTCCGTGAGCGGCACGATCCGGCTGAAATTGCCGAGCGTGGTGTCCACGTCGTCCGTCTGCTCGGCGATCAGCAGCGCGCGCCAGTTCGTCTTGTTGCCGGCGAGCACGGTGCCGAAGCGGTCGAAGATGCGCCCGCGCGGCGGTGCGATCAGGCGCGCGCTCACCCGGTTGGTGCGGGCGAGCAGCTTGTAGCGCGCGCCCTCGACCACCTGCGCCTGATAGAGCTTTGCCCCGAGCACGCCGAGTGCCGCCACCTGGCCGCCGGCCAGCAGCAGGGCACGGCGGGTGAACACCCCGCTGGGCCGCGTCTCCCGCCGCATCACGCCTGCTCCGGCGCGGCGAGGCCGCGATCGGTGCGGCTGAACAGAGCCGCGAACACCGGATAGCATCCGGCGCTCAGCGCCGCCTGGAAGGCTGCCGGCCCGGCCGGCAGCAACGCGAAGGCAAGCAGCGAGCCGAGCGCCCACTGGAACGCCGCCGCCACCACCGCGACCCCGCAGAAGACCAGCCAGACGAGCAGGAAGCCCTGGCGCGCCAACACCCTTCGCCAGTGCACCGCCAGCCCATAGACGATCAGCAGCATCAGCACGTTGGCGCCGATCGGCGCATCGCCGATCAAGTCCGCGAGCAGGCCGAGCACGAACACCGCAATGGGCGGCATCGACGCCGGGCGGAACAGCGACCAGAAGAACACGCAGTCGAGCAGCAGGGCGGGCTGCAGCTCGGCCTGTCCGACGAGGCCGAGCGGCGCGGCCAGCAGCAGCAGCAGCAGCGCGCCGGAGGCGACCGGAAAGCAGCCGCGCGCCACGGCATCGAGCTGGCGGCCGAGGCTCGGGCGCGGGCGGATGCCGGGGGTGCGCTGGTCCATATCGCTCAGCGCCTGCCCGGCAGCACCCGGTCCGCCCGGGCGAGCGGCTCGATCGGGCGCGCCGAGGCCTCCGGTGGCAGCACGCCGTGCAGGCCGTAGTCGAACAGCCGCACAATGGCCAGCTGGTCGAGCCGGGCCGCCGGCTCCACTTCGGCGGCATTGGGGCCGGTGTAGTGCACGGTGCCGACCGGCAGCCCGGCGGGGAAGGCGTTCGCCTCGGCGCTGGTCACGACCGGCTCGCCCTCGGCCGGCGACGTGCCCTCCGGCCAGTACATCAGGCGCGGCTGCTTGCCGTTGGTGCCGATCAACATGGCCCGCGCGCCGCTGCTCTCGAGCGTCACGGGCACACGGCTGTTGATGTCGGTAATCAGCAGCACCCGCGCGCTGCGCTCGCCCACCTCGGTCACCCGCCCGACCAGCCCGCGGTCGTCGAGGGCGATCTGCCCCTTGGCCACGCTGTGGTTCGGCCCGACGGAGAGCAGCACCGAGCGGGCGTATTCGCCTCCGGCATCCGCCACCACGCGGGCCGTCACGAAGGAGACGCTGGGATCGGGGATCCAGTGCAGGTCCGCCCGCAGGGCCGCGTTCTCCGCGTCCAGCGCGAGCGCCACCGACTGCCATCGGCGCAGCCGCTCGTTCTCCTGGCGCAGCCGGGCGTTCTCACCCGACAGCGTGAGCACCCGCTGGCCGTCGGCCAGCATGCCGCGGAACCGCGCGAGCGGCTCGGCCAGCGCGCCGTAGATCGGCGCCAGCGTATCGGAGAGCGCCATGCGGGCGTGTTCGGCGAGCAGCGCGTCCGCCTTGCCGAGCAGCAGCAGGCCGAACGCCGCGGCGATCAGCACGGGCAGGGTCAGCTTCGCCAGAGCCTGTCGGGCCGATATCGACAGCCGGATCAAACGCCCGCCCTCTTTGCCGTTGCCCCGCCCGTGGCGCGCGCCGAAGGCGGGGGACTTCCATCAGTACATCGACGTCAGCACGTTGCGCAGGCGCTTCATCTCCTCGAGGGCCCGGCCGGTGCCGAGCGCCACGCATTGCAGCGCGTCCTCGGCAATCATCACCGGCAGGCCGGTCGCGTAGCGCAGCACGTCGTCCAGACGATAGAGCAGGGCGCCCCCGCCCGTCAGCACGATCCCCTTGTCGACGATGTCGGCCGCCAGCTCGGGCGGCGTGTTCTCGAGCGCCACCTTCACCGCATCGAGGATGGCATAGACCGGCTCGGCCAGGCTCTCGGCGATCTGCCGCTGGCCGACCACCACCTCGCGCGGCACGCCGTTCATCAGGTCGCGCCCCTTCACCTCGCGCCAGGGCCCGCCATCGCCGTTATAGGGGGGTGTCGCGGCGCCGATCTCCATCTTGATCCGCTCGGCCGAGCTTTCGCCGATCAGCAGGTTATGGTTGCGGCGTATATAGTTGATGATCGCCTCGTCCATCTTGTCGCCGCCCACCCGCACGCTGCGCGAGTAGACGATCCCGCCGAGCGAGATGACGGCGACCTCCGTCGTGCCGCCGCCGATATCGACGACCATGCTGCCCGAAGGTTCGGTGACCGGCAGGCCGGCGCCGATCGCCGCCGCCATCGGCTCCTCGATCAGCAGCACCCGGCGCGCGCCCGCGCTCTCGGCACTCTCCTGGATGGCGCGCCGCTCCACCGCGGTCGAGCCGGAGGGCACGCAGACGATGATCATCGGGCTGGCGAAGCCGCGGCGGTTGTGCACCTTGCGGATGAAGTGCTTGATCATCTCCTCGGCGATCTCGAAATCGGCGATCACGCCGTCGCGCAGCGGGCGGATGGCAGAGATGTTGCCGGGGGTGCGGCCGAGCATCTGCTTGGCCTCCTCACCGACCGCGAGCACCTGCTTCTTGCCCCGCACGTCGGCGATCGCGACGACGCTCGGCTCGGCCAGCACGATGCCGCGACCCTTCACGTAGACGAGCGTGTTCGCCGTGCCGAGATCGATGGCCATGTCGGCAGACATGATGCCCAGCAGGCGAGAGAACATCAGGCGAATTCCTGGCACGCGGTGTGCGGAGAGGCGCAGGGCTTACGCGCCCGGGGGTCGCTAAACAAGTGGGGGCGCGACGCCCTCAAAATGTACGCGTTCGGCCACTTTTTCGACTGGCGCGCGTTGCCGACTGCGCGCGGACATCTGCGGACGCCTTCTGGGGAGGTACCATGACCCGCAAGCTCGTTCTCTCGCTGTTTCTTGGCGGCCTGACGCTGGGCCTGGCGGCCTGCGGCAACGACCCCGGCACGCGGGCGCTGACCGGCGGGGCGATCGGCGCCGGGGCAGGCGCAGGCGTGGCGGCGGTCTCCGGCGGCCATGCCGGCACCGGGGCGCTAATCGGCGGCGCGCTGGGCGCCGTGGGCGGCGCGGCGACCACGCCGCGCTGACGCCGGGCGCCGGGACGGCGACGGAAAGTCACGATCGGGCCGCAGTTCCGCCCCCAACCCGCCGGCAACGCCGCGTTTACCTGACAACACTAAGCAGGAGGTCGTCATGAGCGGCAAGATTCTGGCCTGCCTCGCGGCCGGCGCGCTGACAGTGGCGCTGGCCGGCTGCGGCTACAACCGCACCGACCGGGCGGTATCCGGCGGCCTGATCGGTGCCGGCGGCGGCGCGGCGATCAGCGCCATCGCCGGCGGCAATCCGGGCACCGGGGCCCTGGTCGGCGGCGCGGCGGGCGCGCTCGGCGGCGCCCTGACCAGCGGCCGCGACATCAACCTGGGCCGGCCGGTCTGGCGCTAACCCTTTCGAGGAGACGATCCATGCGACGAGCGCTTTCGGCCTGCCTGGTGCTGGGCGGCCTGGCCACCGGCCTCGCCGGCTGCGGCTACGACCCCGGAACCCGCGCCGTCACCGGCGGCGCGATCGGCGCCGGCACCGGCGCGGTCATCGGGGCGGCAAGCGGCGGGCACGCCGGGGTCGGGGCGCTGATCGGCGGCGCCGCCGGCGCGATCGCCGGCGCCGCGACCACCCCGCCGCCCCCCGCCTATGGCGGCCCGCCCCCAGGCTATTACGGCGCACCCCCGCCCGGCGCTTATGGCGGCCCGCCGCCCGGCGCCTATGGCGGCCCGCCGCCGGGCGCGTACGGCGGCCCTCCGCCGGGCTACTATGAGCCCGCGCCAGGGTACTGAGACCAAACCCGCCTGACCGTCGTCACGCGGGTTTGCAAAAAATACAGGCCAGGGCTCCCCCTCCGCGGGCGTTCCATCGGCTCCGCCGGCGGAGGCGCTCCGCCCCCGGCCCGCTGGGGCAGCGCTCGGCGCCCCGATCGCCGAGCCGGGCGGTTGACCATTCCCCTTCCGGATCGCCGCGGAAGCCGGTACTTTCGTTGCTGCCAAGCATCGGTCGCCCGGCCTGAAGCGGCCGGGACGCCGCGAAAAATCCGATGGCAAACAGGGGGAAAACGCCATGCGACGCTTTCTGCTGGTCACCGCAGCCTGCACGCTCGCCGCGGCCGCCCACGCCCAGACCCCGTCCACCGACCAGCAGGTGCTGAACCGGCTGGAGGACATGCATTCCACCGGCGCGCCGCTCGACATCGCGACCGTGCCGCAGGATGCGAAGATCATCGAGCAGCTCCGCACCAACCTGAAGAGCGTCCACCTGCCGCCCGGCTTCAAGATCGACGTCTACGCAATCGTGCCCGACGCCCGCGCCATGGCCGTCGGCACCAATGTGGGCGTGGTCTTCGTCGGCACCCGCAAGACGCATGTCTACGCCGTCAGCGATCGCACGCGCGCGCGGGTCGCCGACGAGGTCAAGCTGTTCGCCCCCTCGATCCGCATGCGGGTGCCGAACGGCGTCTGCTTCAGCAAGGACGGCTTTCTTTATGTAATCGAGCAGGCCCGCGTGCTCGAGTTCGCGGCCGCCGAATTCTTTTATGAGAGTCCGGATACCGCGGTGAACGTCGTCACCGACCAGCTCATTCCGAAGGAGGAGGAGAGCTACAACCACACCGCCCGGATCTGCCGCATCGGACCCGACAACAAGCTGTATGTCGACATCGGCCAGCCGTACAACGTGCCGCCGCCCGCCAAGCTGGACACCTATGCGAAATGGGGCATGGGCGGCATCGTGCGCATGGATCGCGACGGCAAGAACCGCGAGGTTTTTGCCTCCGGCATCCGCAACTCCGTCGGCATGGACTTCAATCCGAAGAACGGCGAGCTGTGGTTCACCGACAACCAGGTGGACGGCATGGGCGACGACGTGCCGCCCGGCGAGCTCGACCACGCGACCAAGGCCGGGGAGAATTTCGGCTTCCCCTGGTATGGCGGCGGGCACACGCGCACCGTCGATTACAAGGACCAGACCCCTCCGGCCGACGTGGTGTTCCCCGATGTGGAAACGGTGGCGCACGCCGCCGATCTCGGCATGACCTTCTATCGCGGCAGCATGTTCCCGGAGAAATACCGCGGCGCCATCTTCAGCGCGCAGCATGGCTCCTGGAACCGCACCGTGCCGGTCGGCGCACGGGTGATGGTCACCTTCTTCAAGCAGGACGGCAGCGTCGATCACATGGAGCCGTTCGCCGAAGGCTGGCTCAACGACAAGACCGGCGAATACAGCGGCCGGCCGGTCGACGTCGCCGAGCTGGCGGACGGCAGCCTGCTGGTGTCGGACGATTTCGCCGGCGCGATCTACCGGATCAGCTACAGCGGCCCGTGAACCGCGCGATCGTCGCGGCGGGCGGCGCGATCGCGCTGCTCGTCGCGGCCGCGTCGGCCTGGGCGCAGGATGCCGCGGCCGGCCAGAAGCTCGCCGCCGGCATCTGCCAGGCCTGCCACGGCCTGGACGGGATCGCCAAGCAGCCCGACGCCGCGAACCACGCCGGCCAGCGCGCCGGCTACCTTCCGCGCCAGATCCACGCCGGCAAGGCCGGTTGGCGCAAGTACGATCAGATGGCCGTCGTCGC
>JAFAYA010000086.1 GCA_019240635.1 Acidisphaera sp.
TACACCGGCCGCAGCAGGAACGGGCTGAGGAACAGCGGGAACTGGCAGATCACGATGAACAAGGCGACGCGGGGATCGGCGGCGGCCGGCAGCACCGCGAAGTAGAGCGCCATGTTGCGGTTCCCCGACATCAGCCCGACGGAAGCCGCCGCCCGCTTTCCGATCCAGGCGAAGGCGGCGGCGCTGACGAAATTGAGGCCGAAATTCGCGGCGAACGCAGCGATCGCGGCCACGCCGACCCAGCGCGGATCGGCGAGCACGCGCGCGAGCGTCCCGTCCATCACGCCGAACCCATAAAACACCACGAGCCAGACCACGATACCGTCGAAGGCCGGGCCGTATGGCTCCAGGCGTTCCGGCCCGAAAATCCGCCGCAGCGCCAATGACAACAGCAGCGGCAGACCGACCATCAGCAGCAGCCGGGCCATGAACCCCAGCATGCTGATCGCCAGGTCCACGCCCATCAGCGCGTAGGCGATCGGCGGGGCGGTCAGTGGCACCAGCAGCGTCGTCGCGAGTGTCGCGAGCAGGGTCAGTTCCGGATCGAGGTTCACGAGTCGCGCGAACGCCGGCGAGGAGGTCGCGGCGCAGCCCGTGGAGAAAATCACCACGCCGTTGGCGATGCCGCGTTCGATCGGCAGCACGTGCACCACCGCCGAGGCGAGCACCGGACAGGCCAGAAGCTGGAAGGCGACGACGCCAGCGAGCCGCAGCGGCCGGCGCAGATGCGCGAACGCCGCCGGAATATCGACGCGCAGCAGGATCAGCGTGACCAGCCCGACCACCTGCGGCGCGATCACGATGCGGAAGGCGTGCGCCAGCGGCGGGACCAGCAGGCCGGCAAAAATCCCTGTCGCCAGCAGCGCGGAGCCGTGCCGCGCCGACGCCGCGAGGAGACGGAGCCCGAGGCCATCGAGTCGCGCGGTGTGCTGGACCTCGGTCACGGCGCGCCGAGTGTGGTCTTCAGCGAGCGGCGGCCTCAACCCCCGGGCCGCTGCAGCGCGTACTGTCTGCAGCCGTCGCCGCGCCGTCGACCGACGAAACCGCTATTGGCCAAGAACCCGGCCGGGGCGCCGGCCGGTCACCCGCCCCTCCGCGACGACGGGCTCGCCCCCGACCCAGACGTGATGGACACCCGCCGCAAGCTCGGTCGGATCGTCGAAGGTCGCGCGGTCCTCGATGCGCTCATCGAACAGCACGAGGTCGGCCGCCATGCCCGGCCGCAGCAGGCCGCGATCGCTCAGGCCGAACCGTTGGGCGGCGACCGAGGTCATGCGACGGACCGCGTCCTCCAACGGGAACCATCCCCGCTCGCGCGTGAGCGGGTCGGCCACGCGGGGGAACGTGCCGTAGGCGCGCGGATGCGGCTTGGTGCCCGGGCGGGGCAGGCCGTCCGATCCCACCATATGCAGCCGATGCGTGCAGGCGGCGTGCAGATCCCCCTCGTCCAGTTGGAACATCACGATGGCGGTCTGCCCGGCGTCCTCCTGGATGAAGCGGACCATGAGGTCGAAGGGCGTGATGCCTTCCCCGGCCGCCGCCTCGTCCATGGTTTTGCCCTCAAACTGCTTGAGGTCCGGATTGCTGGTGCCGGCGCCGCGCACGTTGCCCCACCCGATCAGCACGATTTTCGACTGCGCGGCATGCGGGTCGGGGCTGCCTTCCTCGACCGCCCGGCGCAGGGCTTCCCGGCCTTGCGGATCGCGAAGCTGCGCCAGCAGCGCATCGAGCCCGCCTTCCTGCGCCTCGGGCGGAAGCAGCTGCAGCACGTAGCTGCTGCCGGCCGGATAGGGATACATGTCGAAGCTCACGTCCACCCCTTCCCGGCGCGCCGCCTCCAACCGCCCGATCGCCTTCGGCACGTTGCCCCAGTTCGGCCGTCCCGCCGATTGCAGATGTGACAGCAGGCCGGGTGCCTTGGAGGCACGCAGCAGGCCGAGGAACTCGTCGGTCGAGGCGAGCAAGCCGGCCTCGTAGCTGCGGATATGCGCGGCCAGGATCTTTCCGTGCGCCCGCACGGTCTCGGCGAGCGCGATCAGCTCCGTCTCATCGGCATAGGCGCTCGGCGGATACACCAGGCCGAGCGACAGCCCGGCGGCACCGTCGGCCAGCTGCCGGGCCAGCGTCTGCTGCATCGTCGCGCGTTCCCCGGCCGTCGCCGGGCGCCGCTCGTAGCCCATGACGGCGAGGCGCAGCGCGGCGTGCCCCACCAGGGAGACCAGATTGAGCGCCATGCCCCGCCGGTGCAGCGCGTCGCGGTAGGCGGCAAAGCCGTCGAACACCTCGTTCGCGGCCGTCTCGCCGAGCAGCCCCGAGAAATGCTGCCGCAACAGCTCCGCGGAACGCGGCGCGGTCGGATAGAGCGAGAAGCTGCAATTGCCGACAACCAGCGTGGTGACGCCCTGGACCGCCTTCTCCACGCGCTCCGGTTCGCGCAGGCAGATCAGGTCGTCATGGCAGTGCGCGTCGATGAAGCCCGGCGCGAGATACCGCCCGCCGGCGTCGAGCGTCATGGCATCGCCGTCGGGCCGGAGCGACGGACCGACCGCCGCTATGCGCCCGTCGCCGCCGATCCGGACGTCACCGGCGAACCAGGGCGCGCCGGTGCCGTCGATGATCCGCGCGTCGCGTACGAGCGATCGCTTGCCATGGCTTGCGCACTCCCTCACTGGCCTGCCGCGGCGGACAGCAGGGCATCGGGACGGCCGGGCGGCTCAGGGATTGGCTCGATGCGGCCCAGGACCACGACGTAGAAGAAGATGCCGACCAGCAGCACCGCGCCGGCGACGAGGAACGCGCCGGCGAAGGAATGGGTGATCCCGACGATGAAGCCGGTGATCACCGGGGCCGCGACGCCCATCAGGTTGTTCGTGAAGTTGACGATGCCGCCGATCGTGCCGGTGCCGCCGCGGGGCGCGATCAGCGACACGATCGAGGAGCCGACCGGCGCCGCGGCCGCCAGGCCGGTCAGTGCGATCGTGATCCAGGTAATGGCCCAGAAGGGATCCGTGGTGAAGGTGGCGCCGAACACGGCCAGGCCCATCAGCATGCCGATGATCAGCACCGCCTTGCGCACCTTCGTCTCGTCATGGCCCCGCGCGATCAGGTGATCCACCAGGAATCCGCCGATCAGCAGGTCGGAGAGGCTCGCGAAGATCCACGGGATCGTCGCGTAGCCCGCCGACTTCAGGATGCTCATGTGCAGCGTCTGCACGAGGTAGCCGGGCAGCCACGTCAGGAACAGGTAGAACGAGTAGCCATAGGCGGAGAAGCCGACGGTGAGGCCCCAGACTTTTCGGCTGCGCAGCAGGTAGCCCAGCATCGCGCTTTGTCCGCCCCGGGCAACCCCTTCGGGCGTCGCGCCGCCGGCGACGATGTAGTCGTGCTCGGCCTTGGTGAGCTGCCTGTCCTCGCTCGGATCGCGGTAGATCACCCAGTAAGCGAGGAAATACCCCAGGCTCAGGACGGCCGTGATGCCAAAACCCCAGCGCCAGCCGACGTTGACGATCGCGAAGGCGACGAGCGGAACGCCGATGACGTTGGAGAACTTGGCCGCGGAATCGAAGATCGCGGTCGAGCGGGCCCGCTCGTTGCGCGGGAACCAGTAGCCGGTCGCCTTCTGGCTCGCCGGGAAGGCGGGCGCCTCGGCGACGCCGAGCAGCACGCGCGCCCCGAAGATGCTGGTGAACCCGCTGGCGACGGCGGTGATGCCAGACGCGACCGCCCATAAGAAGGCACTCCAGCGCCCCACATGCCTGACGCCGAACCGGTCGAGCACCATGCCGCCGGGCACCTGCAGCAGCGAGTAGGACCAGAAGAAGGCGCTGAACAGCCAGCCGAGATCCTCCGGAGTGAGGTGGAACTCCTGCTGCAGCTGAGGAGCGGCGACCGAGATGTTGATGCGATCGATGTAGTTGATCAGCACGCCGACCCCGAGCAGAACGCCAATGGTCCAGCGCCGTCCGGGAACCCGCTGCGCGACGGATGCCATCCTGTTCCTCCCTGCCCGCGCCGCCCGACTGCGAAGCCCATGTGTGGTATGTCGGACAGTTATGCTCTATATCGGACAGAGGCTAGTGGCGGCTGTGGTCGCGATCAACGGCTGCTTCTCAACCACATGACATGGGCCCACATGACACGGGCCGAGTGCGCGATGCCGCGCTCGCGTGCATCTGCGTTGTCACCATGGTCCGTCGCGAGGGCGACGAGGTCTTGCAGGACAGTGCCGGGCGACTGTCGAGCTATCTCAGGAACGCACACTCGGAACGCCATTCGGCAGCAACACACCCCGACGATCTCCGCCGCAGCATGATCGACTATCTCGCACGCCTGAACCCCGAGCAGCGCCTCGCTGTCGAAACCGTCGATGGCCCGCTATTGGTGCTCGCCGGCGCCGGCACCGGCAAGACCCGCGTGCTCACCACCCGATTCGCCCACATCCTCGTCAGCGGCCGCGCGTCCCCCGGCCAGGTCCTCGCCGTCACCTTCACCAACAAGGCGGCGCGCGAAATGCGCGAGCGCGTCTCCGCCATCCTCGGCCGCCCCGCCGAAGGATTGTGGCTCGGGACCTTCCACGCGCTCTGCGCGCGCATGCTGCGCCGCCACGCCGAGCACGTGGGACTCACCTCGTCCTTCAGCATCCTCGACACCGACGACCAGCTTCGCCTGCTGAAGCAGGTCATGGAGGCGGCGCGACTCGACACGAAACGCTGGGCGCCGCCGGCGCTGATGGCGCTGATCCAGCGCTGGAAGGACCGCGGCCTGACGCCCGACCGCGTCACCGACGCCGAGGACACGGATTTCGCCGCCGGCCGCTCGCGCGCTCTCTACGCCGGCTACCAGGAGCGGCTGCGCACGCTCAACGCCGCCGATTTCGGCGACCTGCTGCTGCACATGACGGAACTGCTGCGCACCCGCGCCGACGTGCTGGAGCAGTACCACCGAACCTTCCGCTACATCCTGGTCGACGAGTACCAGGACACCAACCTCGTGCAGTATCTCTGGCTGCGGCTGCTGGCGCAGGCGCGGAAAAACATCTGCTGCGTCGGCGACGACGACCAGTCGATCTATTCGTGGCGCGGCGCGGAAGTGGAGAACATCCTGCGCTTCGAGAAGGATTTTCCGGGCGCAAGGATCGTCCGCCTGGAGCGCAACTACCGCTCCACCGCGCCGATCCTCGCCGCCGCCTCGGGGCTGATCGCCCACAACGAGGGCCGGCTCGGCAAGACGCTGCGGCCGGGCGGCGACGACTCCGCCGGCGAGAAGGTGTCGGTGCTCGGCTTCTGGGATTCCGACGAGGAGGCCCGCATGCTCGGCGACCGCATCGAGGCGCTGCGCCGCTCCGGCGACAGCCTCGCCGAGATGGCGATCCTGGTGCGCGCCGGCTTTCAGACCCGCGCCTTCGAGGAGCGGCTGATCACGCTCGGCATTCCCTACCGCGTCGTCGGCGGGCTGCGCTTCTACGAGCGCGCGGAAATCCGCGACGCCATTGCCTATGCCCGGGTGCTGGTGCAGCCGGCCGACGACCTGGCGTTCGAGCGCATCGTCAACCTGCCGCGACGTGGCGTCGGCGAGGCGGCGCTGCGCGGCATGCACGATGTCGCGCGCGAACAGCGCATCCCGCTCAGCGCCGCCGCGGCGCGGATGGTGGAAGAAGCAACCGTGCACGGCCGCGTGCGGAAGAGCCTGGCCGAGCTGCTCGCCGGGTTCGAGCGCTGGCGCGGCATGCTGGCGCGCGACGGGCACGTGGCGACACTCGCCACCATGCTCGACGAATCCGGCTACACGCGGATGTGGAAGGAGGACAAGTCGCCGGAAGCCCCCGGACGCCTGGAAAACCTCAAGGAACTCGTGCGCGCGCTCGCCGACTTCGAGACGCTGCCGGGCTTCCTCGAGCACGTCGCGCTGGTGATGGAGAACGAGGAGAACGCCGGCGGCGACCGCGTCAGCCTGATGACGCTGCACGGCGCGAAAGGGCTGGAGTTCGACACGGTGTTCCTGCCGGGCTGGGAGGAGGGGCTGTTCCCGAACCAGCGCGCGATGGACGAGCAGGGCAACAAGGGCCTCGAGGAGGAGCGGCGGCTCGCCTATGTCGGCCTCACCCGCGCCCGCCGCCGCGCCGTGGTCAGCCACGCGGCGCACCGGCGCATCTACGCGAACTGGCAGAGCAGCATGCCCAGCCGCTTCATCGAGGAACTGCCGGACGAGCACCTCACGCGCGGCGGCTCGGCGGCGCTGGCCCGCGAGGCGCGCATCGCGGCACCCTTCATGCCGATCCAGTTCCCGCTGATGGCCCGCCGCCCGCGCGTCGTCGAAGCCTGGGAGCAGCCGGCCCGCCCGGCGCGCGAGCAGGCGATTCCCGTCGGCGCCCGGGTATTCCACCAGAAGTTCGGCTACGGCACGGTGACGAGCGCGGCGGATGACCGGCTCGACGTCGCGTTCGACAAGGCGGGCGCCAAGCGCGTGCTCGACCGCTTCGTGGAAAAGGCGTGAGCGGACCGGCGCGGAGGCATCGGTGAGCGGCCTCGGCCCGGCCCTCGAATCGGTGGCGCTGGACGTGCCGGAGGCGGCGGTGCCGGCTTACGAGGCGGCGCTGCGCACCGCGTGCGGCAGCGTCGGCCTGTTCCGCGACGAGGCGAGCGGCACGTGGCGGCTCGAAGGCGTCAAGCCGGCCGGGGCAGGGGAGGCGGCGCTCGCGGCCGGCCTGGCGCTGGCCGCCGCCGCCACCGGCGTCGACGCACGCGCGCGCCGCGGCCCGATCGCCGCTGAGGGCTGGCTCGCCCGCAGCATGGCCGGCTTTCCCGAGCAGACCGTCGGCCGCTTCGCGATCCGCGGCAGCCACCTGCCGGACCGCCCGCGCGCCGGCCGGATCACGCTGCGCCTGGACGCCGGCGTCGCCTTCGGCTCGGGCGAGCACGGCTCGACCCGCGGCTGCCTGCTGGCGCTGGAACGCGTCGCCCGCCGGCGGCCCGGACGCACGCGCGTCTGGCGCATCCTCGACCTTGGCACCGGCTCAGGCGTGCTGGCGCTGGCCGCCGCCCGGCTGCTGCGCCGCCCGGTGCTGGCTGTCGACGTGGAGCCGTGGTCGGTCCGCACCGCCGCGGCCAATGCCGGCCGCAACGGGCTCAGGCCGCGCATCCGCTGCCGTCTCGGCGACGGCTGGCGCGACCGCGCGGTGCGGGCGGGCCAGCCCTACGATCTGGTGTTCGCCAACATCCTCGCCCGGCCGCTCTGCGCGATGGCGCGCGACCTGGCCGCCGGCCTGGCCCCGGGCGGCAGGGCGATCCTCGCCGGGCTGCTGGTATCCCAGGCCCGGCAGGTGCTGGCGGCGCATCGCCGCCAGGGCCTCGTGCTGGAGTGGATGGTCAATGAGGGCGGCTGGACCACCCTCGTCATCCGGCGCGGCGATGCGAAGCGGCGGGCCTGAAAGCCCGCCGCATCATGCATCCGCCGCTAGTCAGATGCCGCTGCGGCTCGCGACGAAGGCGTCGTCGAACACGCGCCGGACCTCGCTGCGCGCCAAGCCGATATCGGCCAGCTCACGATCCGAAAGCGTGCTCAGCTCGTTGACCACCGCACGCCGGGCAGGCGCCTCGGCGATGGTGCGGAGGACGGCCATCAGGCCCTGGCCGGCGCGGGCGAGCAGGCCCGCAGCGGTCTGGTGCCGGGCGGCCGGGGCGGGATGAAACATCCCTGTATTGGCAAACCGAGCGTTCATGTCACTCTATCCTCTTCTTGCGTCAGTCCGGGCGCCGCGCGACGGTGCGCGCCACCCCCGGCGCTCGTCAGGCAATATGCGCCTGCGAGGCCCGGGCGGCTGCGCCATGTCCAAGCCGCAGCCATGCGTCATAAACATAGATACAGCGGAGCTATGAATTTTTGATGAAGCGGATCGGCAACCCGCAATGAGCGCCGCGCACCTGCAGGCGCTGCGCGAGGCGCTCGCGCAGCAGGGCGTGGCCGGCTTCCTGGTGCCGCGCGCCGACGAGCACCTCGGCGAGTATGTGCCCGCCGGCGCCGAGCGGCTGGCCTGGCTGACCGGCTTCACCGGCAGCGCCGGCCTGGCGATCGTGCTGGCCGAGACCGCCGCCGTGTTCACCGACGGCCGCTACACGCTCCAGCTCGCCCAGCAGACCGACGCCGCGCTGTGGGAGCGGCGCCATATCCAGGAGGAGCCGCCGCCCACCTGGCTCGCCGCGCACGCCGCGCCCGGCGCCCGCATCGGCTACGACCCCTGGCTGATGAGCGAGGAGGCGGTGGAGCGCTACGCCGAGGCGGGCCTGACCCTGATCCCAGTCGCCAACCCGATCGACGCGCTCTGGCAGTACCGACCGCCGCCCCCGCTGGGCGCCGCCGAGCCGCATCCCCTGGAATACGCCGGCGTCGGCTCGGCCGAGAAGCGCGCGCAGATCGGCGCGGCACTCCATGAGGCCGGCGCCGAGGTGGCGGTACTGAGCGATCCCGCGTCGATCGCCTGGCTGCTGAACATCCGCGGCACCGACCTGCCCCACACGCCGTACGCGCTGGGCTTCGCACTCATCGAGGCCGACGGCCGGACCGAGCTGTTCATGGCCGGCGAGAAGCTGCCGCCGGCCACCCGCGCCTGGCTCGGCAATGCGGTCGCGCTGCGCGAGCCGGCGGAGCTCGCGGACGCGCTCGCGGCCCTGGGCGGCCGGCGCGTGCGCGTCGATCGCGCCGGCACCCCCGCGTGGTTCGCCCAGACGCTGCGTCAGGCCGGCGCGCAGGTGATCGCCGGCGCCGACCCGTGCCTGCTGCCAAAGGCCTGCAAGAACCTCACGGAGCAGCAGGGCGCTCGCGCCGCCCAGGCGCGCGACGCCGTGGCGGTCTGCCGCTTCCTGCATCTGCTGCACGCGACGGCGGCCGAGGGCCTGACCGAGTGCTCCGCCGCCCACCGGCTGCTCGGGCTGCGCCGGGAAGTCGCGGGCTTCCGCGACGAGAGCTTTCCGGCAATCTCCGGCGCCGGCGAGCACGGCGCCGTCATCCACTACCGGGCGACTCCGCAGAGCGACCGAGAAATCCGCCGCAACGAGCTGTATTTGATCGATTCCGGTGCCCAATACCAGGACGGCACGACCGACGTCACCCGCACCGTCTGGACCGGCCCCGGCGAACCGTCCGACGAAATCCGCGATCGCTACACCCGCGTGCTCAAGGGCCACATCGCGATCGCCACCCTGGTCTTCCCGGCGGGCCTCGCCGGGCCGCACCTCGATGCGTTCGCCCGCCGCGCGCTGTGGCAGGAAGGGCTCGACTACGACCACGGCACCGGCCACGGGGTCGGCAGCTATCTCGGCGTGCACGAGGGGCCGGCCGGGCTGTCGCGCACCGCCCGGCCGATCCCGCTCGCCGCCGGCATGATCCTGTCCGACGAACCCGGTTTCTACCTGCCTGGGAGCTATGGCATCCGGCTGGAGAATCTGCTGCTGGTCGGCCCGGCCGGGTTCGCCGCCGCACGGCCATTCCTGCGGTTCGAGACGCTCACTTTGGCGCCGTTCGAACGTCGGCTGATCCTGCCCGCGCTGCTGAGCGAGGAGGAGCGGGCCTGGGTGGACGCGTACCACGCCCGGGTGGCGGCCGAGATCGGGCCCGGGCTCGGCGACTCGGAACGCGCGTGGCTGGATTGGGCGTGCGCAAAACTGTAGAGATTTAAACGGATCTCCGCAGGAATGAGACATCTCCCAGAATTAACACAACGCCGAACAACCGCCTCAGTTTACACGAGATCGCGAGCACAAATCGCCGGCCCGATTAACTGTTCGCAGCCCACTTCGTGCGACTATGCGTTTGCGGAACCCGGCGCCCCACCCGCGTTCGCTCGGGCGCGTCGCCTTCCCAACGGCAGTCGAGGGCTGGAATGCTGGACGGAGCCGAACTGAGGACGCTCTCCTCCTGGTGCCACCATCGGGCCCTCTGCTGGCGTCCGGCGAGCGGCGAAGACGGGCTCGCAGCGATGCTGCTCGAGCCGAAGCAGCGCCGCCGCGCCTGGGAGCGCATGATCCTGGTCCTGCGCGACGACGGGTTCTCGCTCAGCAACGAACTCGGCGAGGCGCTGGCGACCGCGTCCGACCTGCTGGCGCTGCTCGACGCACTGGATGGCGGCATCGCCGAGACCGCCCCCGATGAACTCAGTCCCCGCTCCGGACCGCGCCGCCGCGGCGAGACCGCGGAACTCGCCTTCGTCGTGTAGTGGTGCTGGCGTACTGGATCGGGAGC
>JAFAYA010000018.1 GCA_019240635.1 Acidisphaera sp.
CGGCCCCATCAAGGCGTGATCTTTTCGACGCGCGGGACCGCGCTGCTCGGCCTGCTGCTGCGCTGGCGCGAGGCCAGCATCGTTGCCGTCGCGCTGGTGCTGGTGGCGTATTTCGAGGCCGCCAATAGCAACTTTCTCACCGACGCCAATCTCGAGACGCTTTCGCAATTCATCGCCGCGCCGGCGATCATCGCCTGCGGCGAGATCATGCTGCTGATCTGCGGCGAGATCGACCTGTCGGTCGGCCAGGTATTTGCCCTCGCCCCGTTCATCATGCACGACGCGGCGGCGGTGGGGCTGCCGCTTGGGCTGGCCTTGCTGGCGGCGCTGGCGGTGAGCGCGCTCATCGGGCTGCTGAACGGCGCCATCACGGTGCGGCTCGGCGTGCCCTCGTTCGTGACCACGCTCGGCACGCTCTATCTGCTGAACGGCTTCACGCTGACGATCTCCCGGGGATCGCCGGTCGATACCGGCGGCAGCGAAGGTTTTGCCGATCTCATGGGCGCTGCCGGCTACAGCGAGATTTTTTGGGCTGTGGCGATCGCCGCGGCGATGCACGGGGTGCTGCGGCGGATGCGCTGGGGGCTGCACAGCATCGCCGCCGGCGGCAATGCCATCGGCGCCGCCGAGGCGGGGATCGATGTCGGGCGCATAAAGATCGGCAATTTCGTGCTGACCAGCGTGCTGGGTGGGCTGACCGGCATCCTGGAGGCGTTCCGGATCGGTTCGACCGACCCCCTGGCCGGGGGCACGGGGATGATGTTCCAGGCGGTCGCCGCCGGGGTGATCGGCGGCACCCCGCTCGCCGGCGGCTCCGGCACCATTCTCGGCGGGCTGGTCGGCGCGGTGGTGCTGGGCGTGCTGCGCGATGGGTTCACGCTTCAGGGCATCAACGCCTTCACCTTCGACATGATCATCGGCGCCGCCATCCTCGTCGCGATGATCGGCAACATCCACGTGTTCGGCCGCGCGCGGCGATGATGGAGGCGTTGCGCGCGGAAGACCTCGTGAAACGCTTCGGCCCGGTCACCGCGCTGGACGGCGTGTCGCTGCACCTCGCGCAAGGCGAGATTCTCGCGATCCTCGGTGACAACGGGGCCGGCAAATCGACGCTCTTGAAAATCCTGACCGGCTTTCATGCGCCGGATGGCGGACGCCTCTATGTCGAGAGACAGGAGGTAAGGCTGCGCTCGGTGGACGAGGCGCGCCGGCACGGCATCGAGTGCGTGTATCAGGACCTGGCGCTGGTCAACGGGCTCAGCGTTTTCCACAACATGTTTCTCAACCGGGAGATTGTGCACCGGCTGCCGATCCCGCTGCTCGACAACCGCACCATGCGCCGGCGGTGTGCCGCGTTCCTCGAGGAGATCGGCGTGCGCGTGCCTTCGGTGGATGTCGAGGTGGCGCTTCTGTCCGGCGGCCAGCGGCAGGCGATCGCGGTGGCGCGCGCGGTGCATGCGCAGGCGCGCATCCTGCTGCTCGACGAGCCGCTGGCGGCGATGGGCGCGCGCGAGTCGGGGCTGATCGTCGATCTGCTGCTGCGGCTGAAGGCGCAGGGGCTGGCGATGGCGATGATCATGCACAACTACGCCCAGGCGCTCGACATCGCGGACCGGGTCATGCTGCTGCAGCACGGCCGGGTGACCCACGAAGGCGCTGCCGCCGCGACTTCGGTGGCCGCGCTGACCGACATCGTGCGCGGCGACCAGCCGGAGCGGCGGGCGATCAGCCCGTAGCGGGAACGGCGCCGACCGGCTTGGCCGCCGCGGCGCCTAAAGCGGACCTCCCGCCGGCGTCGCCACGGCAATCGGCCTGACCGGCAGCCCGACCGGCTTGCGGGAGCGCCGCCGGCGCAGTCGCTCCAGGCCCTTGCGGCAGCGGATGATGATCGGTCGCATCTCGCAGGCTTCGGCGCGCGAGAGGGCGCCGACGAAGTAACCCTCCGCCGTGGCCGGATCGGTGCCGGAGCGCAGCGCCACCTCGCCGCACACGCACGAGGCGGCAGCCTCGTTGCCGCGCTCCTTGAAGCGCGTGGCGAGGCCGAGCGCTGCGCGCGCGTGTTCGGCCGCATCGACGGCGCGGCCAGCCGCCAGGCAGGCCTCGGCGAGCCAGGCGATCTCTTCCGCGTGCCCGGCCATGATGCCGATGCCGCGCGTCTGGCGCACCGCCTGCCAGAGCAGATCGAGTCCCTGCTCCACCCGACCGGCCCGGACATAGGCGTGGCCGAGGCCGCAGCCGACATTTGCCGACCAGGCGGCGAAACCCCAGCGACGGCAATGCTGCAGCCCCTGCTCGAAAACCAAGATCGCCCGCTCGTACTCGCCCTGGTGGAGCAGGCTGAAGCCGTGGCTGTACTGCGCGACCGCCAGCGACAGCGGCTGCCCGGTGGCGGCCGCCGCCGCGAGCAAGTCCTGCATGCGCGCGGCGAGATCGCCGACATCGCCGATCCGCGCCCGTGCCCAGGCGAGCCAGGCACGGAAGAACACCGCGCCCGAGCCCGGCAGCCCGAAGCGGCGCTGCACGTCCACCGCCGCCGGCGCCTCTATCAGGCGCTGCATGATCGCGGCGCATTGCCGGTACTGGCCGAGGGCATAGTGCGCCTGGCCGATATAGCAGCGGGTCAGCACCGCGAGGTCGCCGTCGCCCGCCTGCTCCGCCAGGTTCAGCGCGCGCAGCCCGCCTTGCAGCGCCTGGTCCGGCTGTCCGAGCAGGGCGAGGTCGCGGGCGATGTAGGCGGAGACCCAGGCGAGGCGGCGCCCGTCACCCAGCTCGGCCGCGAGCTTCTCCGCCTGGTGCAGATGGTCGAGGTCGCGCTCCACCTCGCCGAGCGGGAACAGCGCGTTGCGCAGGTCGAAGCGCGTCTCGATCGCCTCGGCGAGCCGCTCCGGCGTGCGCGGCAGCCGCGCGTGCGCCGTGCAGGCGTGCTCGAACAGCACGACCGCCTCGCGATAGGCCGACCGCGCCGTCGCCTTGAGCCCGGCCTGCCGCGCGTAGCGGCCGAGCGCCTCCCACACCTCGCCGCGCGCGGCGTGATGGGCGAGCGTCTCCACGTGCTCGGCGAGCCGCCCGGCGTGCAGGGTCTCGATGCTGCGCACGATCTCGGCGTGCAAGTGGCGGCGCCGGTCCTGCAGCAGGCTGTCGTACGCGACCTCCTGCGTCAGCGCGTGCATGAAGGAGTAGCTGAGCTCCGGATAGAGGCTGCTCTCATAGATCAGCCCGGCCTCCTTCAGCCGGATCAGCTGCTCCTGCAGCGCCTCCTGCCCGTCCGCGCCGAGCAGCCGGCGCAGCAGCCCCACGGAAAAGCGGCCGCCGATCGCCGAGGCGGCCTGCAGCAGGCGCTTGTCCGGCGGCGCCAGCCGGTCGATGCGCGCGCCGAGCACGGCTCGCACCGAGGAGGGCACCTGCAGCGCCGAGCCGCTATGCGCCAGCTGCAGCGCGCCCGGCTCGCCCACCAGCACCTTCGCCTCGATCAGCGTGCGCACGCTCTCCTCGAGGAAGAAGGGGTTGCCCGCCGTGCGCTCCACCAGCTCTGCCGCGAGTGAGTCGTCGGTCGTGGCGTTGCCGAGCATCGTGTTCACCAGCCGCCGCACCGCCCGCCGCGAAAGCGGTGCGACCGGCAGCCGGGTGATGTAGGCGCGGCGCGACCAGCCGGGCTCGTACTCGTCGCGGTAGTTCACCAGCAGCAGCGCGCGCGCGCTCGGCAGCGTGGCCACCAGGACATCGAGCAGCGCCCGCGTCTCGCTGTCGATCCAGTGCAGATCCTCGACCACCAGGATCAGCGGCGCCACCTCGCTCTGGCGTGCGACCAGCCCGGCGAAGGCGGCATTGATGGTGTCGCGCCGGCGCAGCGGGTCGAGCGCCCGCCACGCCGCATCCTCCGGATCCTGGCCGAGCAGGGCGAGCATCGGCGCGCGCATGGCCGTGACGTCGAGGTCGAGCGCCTCGATCCGGGCCGACATCTTGCGCCCGGTCGTGCGCGCATCGTCCTGCTCGGCGACTTCGAAGAAGCCCTTCAGCAGCCCGGTGACCGGCAGGTAGGGAATGTCGCGGCCGTACGAGACGCAGCCGGTCTCGAGCGTCTGGCAGCCGGCGGCGAAGGATGAGCGCGTGAGCTCCCAGACCAGGCGCGACTTGCCGACCCCGGCATCGCCGACCAGGGCGACCGCCTCGCCGGCACCCTGCCGCGCCCGTTCGAGCGCCTGGCGGAGCACCGCAAATTCCCGCTCCCGCCCGAGGAACGGGGTCAGCCCGCGCGCGGCGGTCGCGTGGAAGCGCAGCCGCGTGAATCGCGCGCCGTGCAGCTCGAACACCGACACCGGCTCGAGCAGGCCGCGGATGATCGTGCTGCCGACCGAACTCGCCTCGACGAAGCCCTCCGCCAGGCGGACTGTCTCGGCGGTGACCAGCGTGGCACCCGGGCTGGCGACGTGCTGCAGGCGCGAGGCGATGTGGACCATCTCGCCGACCGCGTTGTAGCCGGTGCTTATGTCGGAGCCGATCGTGCCGACCAGCGCCTCCCCCGACGCGACGCCGACATGCACGCGCAGCGGTGTGGTACGATAGCGCGCGTCGCCGCAAAGCTCAGCGATCGCGCGGTGCATGCTGAGCGCGGCGTAGCAGGCGCGCAGCGCGTGGTCCTCGTGCGAGACCGGCGCGCCGAACAGCGCCATGATCCCGTCGCCCTGGATCTGGTTCACCGTGCCGCCGTAGGTCTGCACGGCGTCCATCATCACCTGGATGACCGGGTCGAGCAGCGCGCGCGCCTCCTCGGGGTCGCGGCCGGCGATGAGCTGCGTCGAGCCGGCGATGTCGCCGAACAGCACGGTCACCTGCTTGCGCTCGGTGTCGAGCGAGGCGCGCGCCGGCATGGTCAGCCGCCCGGTGCCGATCAGGCCGCGATGGCCGGGATGGAACGGGGCGAGCGCGAGGTTGGCGCCGCAATGATCGCAGAACAGCGCATCCGGCGCACCGAACTCGGCCGACGGCTCGACGAGCATCGTGCCGCAGCGCCGGCAGAACCTGGACTGGTCGCGATTGGGCGCGTGGCAATGGGGACAGCGGGTCGGCACTCTCGAGCCCTCAGGCCGGCACGGGCCGGCGCGCGGACCATAGACGCGGCGGCGGGCCGGTCCAAGCCCGCCCCCGCCGCCGTCTCAGCCCGGCCGGTCCCAGTTGTTGCTCCGCCCGGACGCCCGGCCCGCACCGGCGCCGGTCACCGAAGTCTTTCCTCGCGTGCGCAGGCTCGTGTTGCCGTCCAGCGTCACCGTGCCGACGCCGGCGCCGATGTCCACGGCCACGGTAAAATCACGGAACACGTTGTTGACGATGCTGACGAGCGCCGCCGCCCCGATCCGCAGGGCGGTGCCGGCGGTGGCTGGATTCTGCGGCGCGAAGTCGCTCAGCGCCACGCGCAGCTCGGCGTTGCGCGCATCGATCGCCAGGCCGTCGTACGGCCCACGTCCGCCGCCCGTGTGGCCGATCGCGCCGCAGCGCAGGTCGGAGAAGGAGACCAGCCCCACGGCATCGCCGGAGATCGCCGCGAGCGAACCGTCGATGAACGGAATCTCCAGCCCGCTGCACGAGAGTTGCAGCGGGTAGCCCGGCGCCGGGTCGCGGATGACGATCGCGGTGGTGTCGGCCCCGCTCGCGGAGGCGATGCGCAGCGGGTACCATTTGCCGCCGAGGAACCGGAAATCCACCAGGCTGCCGCCGGGATCGACCTGCAGCACGGTCGGCACGGCATCGAACCCGACGCCGATCAGCGTGCTCAGGCCGAGGCAGCCGCCGGCGCACCAGATGCCCTTGGCGGGGCCATAGACGTAGCAGTTCGTCGCCTTGATGCCCTGCACCTGGGTCGAGGGAAAGCGTGCGCCGGTGCCGTCGCCGACCACCTTCAGCCAGCACCCGCGCGCATTGCTGAAGTCGCGCAGGTGGTGCGTCGCCCCCGGGTTGACCTCGTTCTGGTACGCGCCCCAGGAGAACAGCGTGTCGCTGATCAGCACGACCTCCGGCACCAGCTGCAGGGTCAGGCAGTTGCGCACGGCGTAGATGTGGCAGCGCTCGAGATTGACCGCGCCGAGCACCGCGCCGCCGGAGTTTCCGGTATCGACCAGGAAGTCGTAGCAGTTGGTCACCTGGCAGTTCACGAAGTCGAACCGGTTGACCTGCGCCGGCGGGTCCTGCTGGCCGAACAGCGGCGGGTAGGCGATCGGCTCGCCGCCGTTGCCGGCGCAGGCCGCCTCGGTCTGGCCGGGCCAGAAGAAGTTGACGCCCTCGAAGCTCACGGCGCCGCCGAGCAGGAATGGCGAGCGCCGTCGCCCGGTGATCCAGATCTGCGATCCCGCATGGCCGTAGACGCCGCTCTCGCCGATGTCGCGCACCCCGTCCCCGGCGATCGCGACGTCGTGCAGCGACGCCGAGAACGCGTCGGTCAGCAGGATCGGTCCGCCGGCCCCGATGTAGAGACGGCCGGTGCGCGCCATGGCGGCGTCGATCGCCGCCTGGAAGCGGGCGCTGTCGTCGGTCCTGCCGTCGCGCGCCAGGCCGAACGCATCGACGTCGATCACGCGTCGCGGTCCCGCGCCGCGGCGCGCCCGTCGAGCGCCGCGCCTTCGGCGAGCAGGCCGGCGATCTCCTGAGCGGACAACCCGGCCTCGGCCAGCACGGCCGTGGTGCTCCAGCCGAGATGCTCGGCCGGCGGTCCTGGCGCCGCGGGCTCGCCATTCGCCAGGATGGTGGGGCGGATGGTGGTGATCGCGCCATCGACGGGATGGCACTCGGCCTGAAACAGGCCGACCTCCGCCAGGTGCTCGTCCTCCGCCAGCGTCTCGAGCGTGTGGCAGGGCATCGCCGGCACGTCCGCCGCGCGCAGCACCTCGAGCCAATGCGCCGTATCGCGCTGCCGCAGCGCCTCGGCACGCAGCGCGAACCATTCGCGCGCATGGGCGAAGCGCTGGCCCACGGTGGCGAAGCGGGGATCGTCGACCAGCTCCGCCCGGCCGATCGCGCGCAGGAAGGCGTGCGCCTGCGCGTCGCTGTTCGAGGTCACGCAGATCCAGCCGTCGGCGGTGGCGAGCGGCTGGTTTTCCGGATCGAGCACGCGGGAATCGCCGGCCGGTCCGAGTGGCGGCACGAAGGAGCGCGGACCCAAATGCTCCTGCAGCACGAAGGCCGCCATCGTCTCGAACATCGGCACCTCCAGCGCGCATCCCTCGCCGGTGCGGCCGCGCCGGAACAGCGCGGCGCTGATGGCGCCGGCGGTGATCTCGCCCACCACGTGGTCGCAGAGCAGCAGCGGCGCGAAGCGCGGCACGCCGTCGCGCCGCAGCGCGAGGCCGGCAACGCCGGACACGCCCTGCACGACGCTGTCATAGGCCGGCCGGCCGCGATAGGCGCCGCCCGGCCCGTACCCCGTGATGACGCAGTGGATGAGATCGGGCCGCCGGCTGCGGCAGGACGCCGCGTCGAGGCCGAGCCGCGCCAGCGCCTCCGGCCGGACATTGGAGACGAAGACGTCGCAGCCGGCGAGGATACGCAGCAGCGCCGCGCGCGCCGACAGGCGCTTGAGGTCCAGGCACACCGAGCGCTTGTGCCGGTTGAAGTGCAGATATTTGCCGGAGAGTTTTCCGGACGGCGAAGGTCCCCCGAGGGTGCGCAGCAGATCGCCGGCGGGGGGCTCGATCTTGATCACCTCGGCGCCCAGATCGGCGAGCCGGAGCGTAGCGGCCGGGCCGACGACGACGCTCGTCAGGTCCAGCAGCTTGATGCCGGCGAGCGCGTCGTTCATGCCGCGGTCGCGTCCAGCGCGACGCGCCCGCGCTCATCCGCTGCCCACAACGTCCAGCCGGACGCCGCCTGTGCGACGCAGAGCCGGGCCGGCCGGCCGCAGATGAGCGGGCGCCGGTTGCGCACCGCGAATGCGGCAGGCGCGGCGCCCGACGCTTCCTTCAGCAGTTCGAGCAGCAGCAGCGCGGTCAGGCCGCCGTTGACGATCAGGCCCGGATAGCCCTCGCGCTCCGTGGCGTAGGCCTGGTCGTAGTGGATGCGATGGGCGTTGAAGGTGATCGCGGAGTAGCGGAACAGCAGCACGGGATCGGGGGTGAAGTCCCGGCTGCAGCGGGCCACCGGGCGTTCGGTCTCCTGCAGCGGCGGGGGCACCGCACCAGGGCGCGCCGCCTCGCGGTACAGGATGTCCTGCTCCTCGATGACCGCCGGCGCGGACTGGTCCGCCGCCCCGATCGTGTGGCGCAGCGTGAGCACCAGCAGGCGGCCGGAGCGGCCCTGCGTCTCCCTGACGCCGGCGATTTCACTGACGCGCCGCACCGCCGCGCCAATGCGGAGCGGTCCGGCGAAGCGGGTGCGCCGGCCGCCCAGCATGCGGCGGGGCAGCGGCGCCGGCGGCAGCAGGCCGCCGCTCAGCGGATGCCCGTCCGCGCCCAGGCCGCCCTGCGGCGTGGCGGGAGCGAATAGCACGACGTGCCAGCCCGGCGGCAGCTCGTCACCCTCCTGCAAAGCCGCGGGATCACGATCCAAGAGGGCCGCGACCCGGCGAACGAGCGGCAGCGCGCAGACATCGTCCGCTTCCTCCCGCCGCCCGAGCCAGTGCGCGTGCTCGTCCATGCGGCCAGCCTAGACCGCGATCGGCAAGCGTGGAATCACCGGCAGCGCGAGCCGCGGTCCCAGACAGCGGCGTGCCGGCTTCCAATGCGCGCCGGCCCGTATAGGGTGTCGGCACGCGCCACTCCTCGGCACGTGTTCGGGGAAATCAGCGTGCGGGAGATCAGCGGGATGGCGGGAGCACAGCGATGCAGACCATAGCCCCGTTCGGCATCACGGTATGCGGCATCGAGGAACTGGCCGGCCATTGCGAAGCCGGGGTGAGCCACGTCCTCTCGATCCTCGACCCGGGCTGGCCGGTTCCTCCCGCCTTCGGCGCGTACGGCGAGCACGAACGCCTCGAGCTGCGGTTTTACGACGTGATCGAGGCCACGCCCGGTACCGACCCGCCGACCGAGGAGCACGTCGCGGCACTGCTGGCGTTCGGGCGCGACATGGCGGCGGAGGCGGGGGAAGGCGTCCGTCTGCTTGTGCATTGCCACGCCGGCATCTCGCGCTCGAGCGCGGCGATGACCCTGATCCTCGCGCAGGCGTTGCCGCGGCTTGCAGCGAGCGCCATCCTGCGCGAAGTGCTGCGCATCCGCGCCAAGGCGTGGCCCAATCTGCGGATGATCGAGTTCGGCGACCGGATGCTGGGACGGGACGGCGCGCTGATCGAGGCGAGCCATCAGGTGCATCGGCTGCAGCTCGACCGCCGGCCCGAACTCGCCGAGCTGATGTCCCAGTGCGGCCGCGCCCGCGAGGTCGAGGCGGCGAAGGCCACGGCATCCCCGGCCTGGTGATCGCGCCGGCCGGACTGCCGCGCCGGCGATCAAGGCGTATTTCTGATACGGCGACCAGACGCCGGCGAAACGCCATCCGGCCTTTCGCCGAGGATGAGGGTCGCCGTGGTGAGTGCGCCCATCAAGGCCCCCAGCGAGAAATGCAGGAACAGCATCGCCTGCCGGAACGCCGATTCGCCGAGTGCGACCGATGTCAGGTGCACGTCGACGCCGGATTTCTGCACCGCCACGTCCAGCAGGAGGTTGGCTGCGATGATCGGCAGCATGGCCGCCAGCCATGTCACCGCATAACGCAACGCGTTGCCCCGCATCACGCCGACACTCTGCCGCCATCCCGGATGCGGCGGATCCAGGGTAAGCAGGGTGAAATAGGGCACTTGGCGGATGATCACCCACAGGATCAGCGCCACCGCAAGCACGGGAGGCGCGATGGCGGCCCAGGTCATCGCCGCCGGTGAGCGGGCCGGAGAAAGGGCTTTCGCGAGCAGCAGCGACGCCGCGAGCACCGGCAGGGACCACGCGTAGGCGACGATCAGGAAACCGAGGTACTTCCAGGACGGCAGCTTAAAATAAAACGGATCAAACCTGTCCCCGAGCAACAGGGTCCGGCGCCAGGAGATGCTGAAGGAGAGCAGGAATTTCAGCCCCGCCAGCCAAGCGAGTGCCGCTCCGCCCACTGCGTACCAGGGCGCAGCGAGCACCGCATGCCACTTGCCGGACAGCCCTTCGGAATTGCCGACGACCTTGTGAAAGAGGAACTCCGCCGCGACCAGGAAGACGACAGGCGGCCAGATCGCCTTGATATGCAGCCAGCGGTACCGCCACAGCCGTGCATAGGCATGCTCGACCGTGGCGAAGAGGGGCAGATGTCGGGGTGATTGCATTGAAACGGGCGTCCGGTTCATGTCCGATCGGCAACTGGACGCCTCGAATAACCCGACGATGGAGGCGTTTCCGGTTGGTTTGGCGGCGAGTGAGGGATGATGTGGGGCGCGCGACGGAAGATCGGACTGCTGGCCCGTCATGCCGGGGCGGGGCGTGCCGATCGGAAGCGGGGGAGCGGTCACGCGGGCGCGGGCCTGCCGTCGATCCACACAAGCCGGCGCATGTTGTAGGCGAGATCGGCGAGCGCGATCTTGGCGGTCGCCCGCTGCAGCCCGATGGTGCGCACGACCAGCGCCATGTGGCGCTTCTCGGCGGCGAACACGTGCTCGACCCGGCTCCTCACCCGCGCCCGTGTCGCATTGCCACGGCCGATGTGCGACGGCATCGGCCGGCCGCGCGGCTTGGCACGCTGGAATTGCGCCACAAGCCCACGCCGCCCGATCAGCGCCAGATTGGCCTTGCTGCGATAGGCGGTATCCGTCCACACGTCACTGGCGGTGTTGTCAGCATCCAGCACCGCGCCAAGTTGGCTGCCAACGTGGCGGGCAGCATGGCTGACGACGAAGCGGCGGATGAAGCCGTGCGCATGGTCGATGCCGATGTGGTTCTTGTAGCCGAACACCGGCACGGCGATCTGTATGGCGGCCTGGCGCTGCGCGCCCTCGGGCGGGGGCGTCTTCTTGCCGCGCTTGATGGTCCAGCGCCCGTCTCGGTCGATCTGGCGTCCGCGCGCTTTCGACCAGCCAACGGGCGTGACGCCATCGCGCAGCGTCTGCTTCTCGTCCCTGGTCAGCCGCGGCCGGCGGGCCTCGATCACCGTCGCGTCGACGATCTGTCCGCCCATGGCGAGATACCCGCGCTCGTGCAGCACCCGGTCGAACCGCTCAAACAGCTGTGCGAGCGCACCGGTGCGGGTGAGCTGCTCGCGATACAGCCCGATCGTCTTGGCGTCCGGCACCGCGTCGTGCAGCGCCAGGCCGGCGAAGCGCATGAACGACAGCCGGTCTCGCAGCTGATACTCAGCCTGCTCGTCGGACAGTGTGTAAAGCGTTTGCAGCACCAAGATGCGGAACATCAGGACCGCGTCATAGGCAGGCCGACCGCCCCGGCTGCCGTCCGCCCGGCCAAGCGCTGCTTCCAGATCGCAGCGAAACAACTCGAAATCGACCGCCGCTTTGAGCCGCTCCAGCGAGTCACCGGCCGCCGAAAGCACCCGGAGCCGCTCATCCGCATCGAAGAAACCGGCCTGTCTCGCCATCGTCGCCTCCCATTCAGGAAGCCTCAGCGAATCACGCTAGCTATCGAGCGGCTACATGTTTTTGAGGAGTCCGTGTGTTCGACGGGCGTTCTCAAGAAACGTAGAAGTAAACAGAGAACGAGGAGATAGACATGGCTTCGGGGCAGGGCCTTCGGCCGCTCGGTGAAAGAGTGCCGCCGGGGAACGACACACTGACAGATGACGCGCTAATCTCGCGTATCGCCTGGCGTGTGATGCCATTGGTCGTGCTGGTCTATCTCATTGCCATTATCGACCGCGCCAATGTGGGCTTCGCCAAGCTGCAAATGGTGACGGACCTGCACATGACGGAGGCGAGCTACGGCCTGGCCTCATCATTGTTCTTCCTGGGCTATCTCATCGTTGAAGTCCCCAGCACTCTCGCGGTCAGTCGATACGGTGCAAGACGGTGGCTCGCCCGCATCATGTTCACGTGGGGGCTGTGCACTGTCCTGCTCGGGTTGAATACATCCTCGCGCGTGTTCTATGTGTTGCGCCTCCTGCTCGGTCTGGCCGAGGCGGGCGCCTATCCCGGGCTGATCTTCTACATCTCGCTTTGGTTTCCACAGTCACATCGCGTGCGCATGATGGGCGTGCTGACGCTCGGCAGCGCGTTCGGCAACATGTTCGGCTCGCTACTCGGGGGTCCGCTATTGGACCTCGGCGGCACATTCGGCCTTGCGGGCTGGCAATGGGTGTTCATCGCCACGGGGCTGCCAGCGATCCTGCTCTGCGCGGCGCTTTGGTTCGGTCTGCCGGACACGCCGGCGCAGGCGAAATTTCTCACCGATGCCGAACGACGCCAGCTCAAGGCGGCGATGGCCCGTGAGCCGCCGACCGAGACGGCGCACGGAAATCCGCTCGCCATGCTGTGGAATCGGCATGTGCTGATGCTGTCCGGCCTCTATACTCTGATTCTGACTTCCCTGTACGGCGTAATCTATTGGCTGCCGACGGTCGTACGTGGCTTTCACGTCACCGGCACGCAGAACGGGCTGATCAGCTCCGTCCCATGGGCAGCGGCGGCGGTGGCGCTGTTCATCATCCCGCGGCGCATCAAGCAGCAGAAAGAGACTTTGCGCGCAGCGTGCGTGATCGCGGCGATCGGTGTGCTGTGCTTCGTCGCCGCCGTGTTGCTGCCCGAATTGTGGATGCGCTTGGTGGCACTGTCGGTTGGCACACCTTGCGTGTCACTGCTGCTACCGTGTTTCTGGTCCCTGCCATCTCGCCGGTTCAGCGGTGCGCAGGCCGCCGCCGCGATCGGCAGCATCAGCATGCTCGGCAGTCTCGGCGGCTTCTTCGCGCAGAACCTGATGCCCCTGGTGTCCGATGCCACTGGAAGTGCGGCTGGTGCTATGCTGGTGCCGGCGGTTTGCCTTGCCGGGGTCGGGCTAATTGCCTTTGCAATGATCGCGGCCGATCGCCGGGTCGGGCAGGAAAGGAAAACAGTATGAGCCCGCGGCTAGCGACGAGTGTCGGCGATTTTGCGCTGCTTAACCCGATCATCTGTGGCTCGGGGGAACCAGTGCTGACCGAGTCCGGCATCCGAGCCGCCCTTTCGGCAGGTGCGGCGGGCGTGATCGCAAAGTCCGTCAACGAGCGCCCAGAGGCGGCCGCGCAGTTGGATCGTGCCGACTACACCCGTGCCGACTCACAGGGGCGAGCGGTGGCATGGGACCGGCCCGGCTCGAGCTTGTTCTGCCGGTCCGGCCTGCAGCAGCGCGCGGTCGAAGACTGGTTTGCCGCCATCGCCCGCATCGACCGCGAGGTCGCGGCGGAGCAGAGGTTCGTGGCTGCCAGCCTTGTGCTTGGCAGCCACGAGGGCGCGGTGCAGATCGCCACTATCGCCTGCAAGGCCGGCCTCAGGGTGTTTGAGCTCAACATTGGTGCGCCGCATGCCTCGGAGGCCAAGCCCGGCGCCATCGTGCTTGAGACGGAGCCGGCGCGCGTGCAGGCCTTGGTGGCGGCGGTGCGGCTGGCGACCGAGGGGATGCAGCTATGGGTGAAACTCACGGGCTTGTCGACCAACTTGCCTGCGCTCGCGGTAGCGGCAAAGCAGGGTGGGGCGGATGCCGTGGTTATGATGGGCCGCTTCATGGGCATGATACCTGACATCGACACATTCGCTCCCGTGCTTGGCACCTCCGGCGCGTATAGCGGGCCCTGGGCGCTGCCCATCGTCTGCCGCTTCCTCGCCCTAAGCCGCCGCGCGGTAGGCAAGGACTTCGCTCTGCTCGGCACCAATGGCGTACGGGACGGGGCGGATGTCGCGCGCATGGGTCTCGCCGGGGCCTCCGCGGTGGAGGCTCTGTCCGCGGTGATGCTGGAGGGTTTCTCAGCCCTTACACGGATCTGCGACGAGTTGGGCGCGCTGCTCGAGGCGCGGGACGTGACCTTCGCCGAACTCATCGGCCGCGCCGCGGATCGGTTGGAAGGCTATGGGGAGCAGCCCGTCAATCCTGGTCGGTGGCAGGATTTTGTCCCCGTGGCGACCCGTCGTGAACTGGCAAATGTGCCGTAACGCTTGATCACGTAACACCCTCGCGGCTCAGGTATGCGGCCGCGGCTATCTGGTCCCACCGAAACTTAGTGATCCGGAATCAGTTTTAAAGATCGGTCTGCGGTATGGCGCTGAGTACCCTGCGCCAAATCGTGCGGCATGGCGCGACGAGACGCATCGGCGTCACGCTGCAGATCGCGTCGGTGATCGGGTCTGGAATGGAGGCCGGACAGCACGCGATTGGCGGAGGGAGTGGGATTCGAACCCACGGTACGCTGTTAACGTACACACGCTTTCCAAGCGTGCGCCTTAAGCCGCTCGGCCATCCCTCCTGAGTGGCGGAGCATAGCAAGGCCGCGCGGTCCGGCCAACGCGCTCAGGCGTCCATCTTCAGCGCCGCCAGGAACGCGCTCTGCGGTATTTCCACGCGGCCGAACTGGCGCATCCGCTTCTTGCCCTCCTTCTGCTTCTCCAGCAGCTTGCGCTTGCGCGTGATGTCGCCGCCGTAGCACTTCGCCGTCACGTCCTTGGAAAGCGCGCCGATCGTCTCGCGGGCAATGACGCGCCCGCCGATCGCCGCCTGCACCGCGATCTTAAAGAGCTGGCGCGGGATCAGGTCCTTCAGCTTGGCGCAGATCGCCCGGCCCCGGCCCTCCGCCGCGTTGCGATGGGCGATGAAGGAGAGTGCGTCCACCGGCTCGCCGTTGACCAGGATGCTGATGCGCACGAGGTCGCCCTCGGCGTAGCCGTCCATCTGGTAGTCGAAGCTGGCATAGCCGCGCGAGACCGATTTGAGCCGGTCGTAGAAGTCGAACACCACTTCGTTCAGCGGCAGCCGGTAGACCGCCATCGCGCGGCTGCCGACATAGGTCAGGTCCGCCTGCTGGCCGCGCCGGTCGTTGCACAAGGTGAGCACCGCGCCGAGATAGTCGTCCGGCACCAGGATGGTGGCGCGGATCCAGGGCTCCTCGATGTGGTCGATCACACTGCCGTCCGGCATGTCGGCAGGATTGTGCAGCTCCTGCACGCTGCCGTTGGTGCGGTGCACGCGATACACCACGGACGGCGCGGTGGCGATCAGGTCGAGGCTGAATTCGCGGGTCAGCCGCTCCTGGATGATTTCCAGGTGCAGCAGGCCAAGGAAGCCGCAGCGGAAGCCGAAGCCCAGCGCCGCCGAGGTCTCGGGGTCGTAGTAGAAGCTCGCGTCGTTCAGGCGCAGCTTGGCCAGGCTGTCGCGCAGCTTCTCGAAATCGTCGGCGTCGGTCGGATAGAGGCCGCACCACACCACCGGCACCGAGGGCTTGAAGCCCGGCAACGGCACCAGGGCGGGGTGGCGGTCGTCGGTGATGGTGTCGCCGATCTTGCAGTCGGCGACGGTCTTGATCGCCGCCGTGATGTAGCCGATCTCGCCGGGGCCGAGATCGTCCACCGCGATCATCTTCGGGGTGAACACGCCGGTCTGTTCGAGGGTGTGCACCGCGCCGGTGGACATCATGCGGATGCGCGCGCCGCGCTTCAGCCGGCCGTCGCGCACGCGCACCAGGATCACGACCCCGAGATACGGGTCGTACCAGCTATCCACCAGCAGCGCCTTCAGCGGCGCGGCGGCGTCGCCGGTCGGCGGCGGCAGGCGGGTGACCAGCGCGTCCAGCACGCTCTCGATGTTCAGTCCGGTCTTGGCGCTGATCAGCAGCGCGTCTGAGGCATCCAGCCCGATCACGTCCTCGATCTGCTGGCGCACGCGGTCGGGCTCGGCGGCCGGGAGGTCGATCTTGTTGAGCACCGGGACGATTTCGTGGTTCGCCTCGATCGCCTGGTAGACGTTGGCGAGCGTCTGCGCCTCGACGCCCTGGCTGGCATCGACGACCAGCAGCGAGCCCTCGCAGGCGGCGAGGCTGCGGCTGACCTCGTAGGCGAAATCGACGTGGCCGGGCGTGTCCATCAAATTGAGCTCGTAGATTTCGCCGTCGCGGGCGCGCCAGGTCAGGCGCACGGTCTGCGCCTTGATGGTGATGCCGCGCTCGCGCTCCAGCTCCATCGTGTCGAGGACCTGGCTCGTCATCTCCCGCTCAGTAAGGCCGCCGGTGGCCTGGATCAGCCGGTCGGCAAGCGTGGACTTGCCATGGTCGATATGGGCGATGATGGAGAAGTTGCGGATATGGTCGGTCGGCGTGTCGGTCATTGCGATTTGCTTGACTGGCCGAGATAGAAGCCGAGCACGAGCGTGACGACGGTCAGAACCACGGATTTCAGCACGTCGAGCGCCTGGCCGGAGGCGTGCTCCCAATTCGTGCGGCCGTCGATGAAGATGACGACGTATGTCGCGATGACCGCGGCGGGGAGAATCCCAAACACGATCATCGCGATTCTCGATCGATCGCGCTCGATTCGCCCTTCCCCCCGCTGTGGAAGGCGTGACCTGAGCGCCTGCAAATCCCCTGCAATCTTCCTGGCTTGCTCCCGCGCGCGCTGACTTTCCTTCTCATATTGCTCTCGTAGCTTGTCCTCACCGGACGCGGCTGTCTGTGCGCGGTCGATGGCCTCGCGAGCACGTTCCTGGCGTTTCTGTGCTCGGTCGAGCGCCTCTGCCTGATGATCCGCCGTGGGCTCGGCGTCTCCGGACGGCATGCAGTCAGCGTCGGGAAGAATACAGCACAGATTTGAGAGCCGCGCTTAGAACAGACGTGCTCTCCAGCACTGCCTTAGCTTCCTCTAGAGTGCGGCTCTGCATCTGCGTATCCGTTGTCTCAGATGCCAGACCGGCGAGCCGCTCCGCCGCGCCCGCGAGATTTTCGACGGCGCTTGCAGCCTGTTGCAGCTCCTCTTTCGGCACTGAAAGCGTC
>JAFAYA010000023.1 GCA_019240635.1 Acidisphaera sp.
GCACCGAGATCGGCCCGCGCACCCAGCTGCGCGAACACGTCACCGTGCATCGCGGCACGGTCACCGGCAGCGAGGTGACGCGCGTCGGCGCCGACTGCCTGGTGATGGCGGTGACGCACGTGGCGCACGACTGCGCAATCGGCGACCAGGTGATCATCGCCAACAACGTGGTCATGGGCGGGCACGTGGCGATCGGCGCCAATGCGGTGATCGGCGGGGCGGCGGCACTGCACCAGTTCGTGCGCATCGGCCGCGGCGCCATGGTGGGCGGCATGTCGGGGGTGGAGGCGGACGTGATCCCGTTCGGCAGCGTGCTCGGCAACCGGGCGCGGCTGGCCGGGCTGAACGTGGTCGGGCTGAAGCGCCGCGGCTACGACCGCCCCCAGGTGCATCGGCTGCGCGCCGCGTTCCGCATGCTGTTCCGCGCCGATGGGGTGCTGGCGGAGCGGATCGGCCGGACCCGCGCGACGTTCGGCGGGGATCCGCTGGTGGCGGAGATGCTGGCCTTCATCGAGGCGCCGAGTCATCGCGGTCTGATCCGCGCGGCGCTCGCCGCGCCGGCGGACGAAGCTGGTGACGAGCCCCGGTACGACCGGCCCGAAAACGACGAGCCCAGGAACGACGAGCCCAAAAACGACGAGCCCGGGGGGGAACCCTGAGCCGCTGCCCGGCGCAGGCCGGTTCAGTGCAGGCGGAGTGTCGCCGGCAGCAAGGCCTCGACGCCGTCGGCGCTGCCGGTGACGAGCTTGCCGGCCAGCACCTCCGCCTCGCACGCGCGCACCGCATCGCGCAGCGCGATGAAGGTCCGCTCAAGGCGCAACACGGCCGCCTCGGCGGCCAGCATGCGCAGACATTGCAGGATGCCGGTGGCGGAGGCGTTCGGCGTGGTCTCGTCGTCCATTGAACGGTCCTTCGCGGCGGCCCCTGCGGGGACGTGCACTGTTACCTACGATTGTATGAAGGCAGGACATGGCCGTTGACAACAGAAAAAAACCGATAATCCGGCCACGGAATGATGCACCCTGCTTCAGTTATGAGACTGTTCGGCTTCCGTTAAAATTTTGCTAACCATGGATTCCGCATGCGATGAAGTGGTTGCACCAGCGTCGGGAGAGACGCTGAAGGCGCCCCTTGGAATCCTCGCCGGCGGCGGGCCGCTACCCGGCCAGGTTGCAGCGGCGGCGATCGCCGCCGGGCGCCAGGTGTTCCTGGTCGGCCTCGAAGGCTACGCCGAGCCGGCGGTGCTGGCGCCCTACCCGCACGCCTATGCCCGTCTCGGCGCCGCCGGGCGCATGCTGCGGATGCTGCGCGACCGGCGCTGCCGCGACCTCGTGCTGGTTGGACCGGTGCGCCGGCCGTCCCTCCTCGACCTGCGGCCGGACGGCGAGGGCGCGCGCATCCTGGCACGCATCGGCCGCGCCGCGTTCGCCGGCGATGACGGCCTGCTCGCCGCGGTAGTGCGCGTGCTGGCGGAGGAGGGCTTCCGCGTGCTCGGCGCGCACGAGATCCTGACCGAGGCGGTGGCGCCGCGCGGCCTGCTGACCCGCGCCGCCCCGGACGCGCAGGCGCTGTCGGACGTGGCGCGCGGGGCGGCGGTGGTGCGCGCACTCGGCGCCGCCGATGTCGGCCAGGCCTGCGTCGTGCAGCAGGGCATCGTGCTGTCGGTGGAGGCGGCGGAGGGCACCGACGCCATGCTCGAGCGCAGTGCCCGCCTGTTGCGGCCGGGGCCCGGCGGCGTGCTGGTCAAGCTGGTCAAGCCCGGCCAGGAGCGCCGCGCCGACCTGCCGACCCTCGGCCCAGGCACGGTGCGCGCCGCCGCCGCCGCTGGGCTGCGCGGCATCGCCTGCGAGGCCGGCGGCACGATTCTGACCGACCGCGCGGCGATGGTCGCAACCGCCGACGCCGCCGGGCTGTTCCTGCTCGGTCTCGACCCCGACGATGCGCTGAACCAGGGAGAATCGCCATGAGCCGGATGCTGCACACGATGCTGCGGGTGAAGAACCTCGACGACAGCGTCGCCTTCTACACGCGCCTGCTCGGCATGAAGGAGCTGCGCCGGCGCGAGGTGCCGGAGGGCAAGTACACGCTGGCCTTCGTCGGCTATGCCGACGAGGAGAGCCAGGCGGTGGTCGAGCTCACCTACAACTGGGGCAAGGACGCCGGCTACGAGGTCGGCACCGGCTTCGGCCACCTCGCGGTCGGCGTGCCTGACGTCGCCGCGACCTGCGAGAGCGTCCGGCGCGGCGGCGGCAAGGTGACGCGCGAGGCCGGGCCGGTGAAGTTCGGCACCACGATCATCGCCTTCGTCGAGGACCCGGACGGCTACAAGATCGAGCTGGTGCAGCGCGGCTGACAACCGGGGCATGACGCGCCCGGGCGGCTGAGGCCGGATGGGCGCGACGCTGTGGGAGGCAACGGCCGGACTGCTCGGCCCGGCCACCCTGCGCATTGGCGTGACCGGTCTGGCGCGCGCCGGCAAGACCGCCTTCCTGACTTCGGTCGCGGCCAACCTGCTGGGGCTGGGGGCCGGCCTGCCGACCTTGCCGGCGCTGACCCTGCGACTGGCCGGGCGGACGCTGCGGGTCGGGGTCGCACCGGCCGGCGCCGGGCCGGTGCCGCGCTTCGACCACGCGGGGCACCTCGCCTGCCTCGGTGCGGATCCGCCGCGCTGGCCCGAGCGCACCGGCGCGGTCTCGCTGCTGGCGCTCGACCTCGAGATCGGCCGCGCCGGCCTGCTCGCCGCCCTGCCGCCCCGCCGCCTGCGGCTCGAATTCCTCGACTATCCCGGCGAGTGGCTGCTCGACCTGGCACTGCTCGGCGACGCGTTTTCCGTGTGGTCGCGGGCGGCGCTGCGCCGGCTGGAGCGGGCGCCGACGGCGCAGGCCGGCGAGTTTCTCGGCTTCGTGCAGGGCCTGCCGGTGCGCGCGCCGGCCGACGAGGCGCTCGCCGCGGCCGGCCACCGGCTCTATCGCGCGACCCTGCAACGGCTGCGCGACTCGGCCGGCCTGCGTTTCCTGCAGCCCGGCCGCTTCCTGATGCCGGCGCCCGGCCCGGAGCCGCCATGGATGGGCTTCTTCCCCACGGCGACTAGCGGCGGCCTGGGCGAGCTGCTGACGGCCCGCTACGACGCCTATCGCGACGCGGTCCGCCGCGACATGGCGGACCCGCTGTTCGGCCGCGTCGATCGGCTGGTGGTGCTGGTCGACCTGCTCTCGGCGCTGCACGAGGGAGCGGCGGCCTACGCCGATACGGCCGCCGCACTCGCCGCGGCGGCAGCGGGCCTGCGCTGGCAGCGCTCCTGGCTGGACGCCGTGCCGCTGCTGCGCGACCTGCCGCTGCCCTTCTGGCTCACCGCCGGCGTCCGCCGGGTCGCCTTCGCCGCCACCAAGGCCGACCACGTGGCCGAGCGCCAGCGCGGCAACCTCGCCGCCCTCGCCCGCTCGCTGACCCGCCTGCCGGACGAGGCGGCCGGCGCGCCGGTGCAGGCCTGCGCCGTCGCGGCGATCCGCTGCACCGAGGACTTCGTCTGGACGCTGGAAGGCCGGCCGGTGTCCGCCGTGCGCGGCCGCGTGCTGGGCGACACGCGGATGACGCGCTCCTATCCCGGCGAGGTGCCGGACCGCCCGCCCGACGCGACGTTCTGGGCGCATCCCTTCCTGGCGCTGCCGGAGTTCGAGCCGATGCGCCTGCCCGGCGCCGGCAGCGGCGGCGTGCCGCAGCTTGGCCTCGATACGCTGCTCGCCTGGCTGCTCGACGACATGCTGTGACGACATGCTGTGGGTGGGGCCTCACGGCTCCCGCCATCGCCGGTGCAGCCACAGCCAGCTCTCCGGCTCCGCACGAATCCAGCGCTCCAGGCGCTCGTTGACCTGCCGGGTGAGGCTGGCGACGTCCGCCTCGCGATCGCCGGTGTCCGGCAGAGGCAGCGGCGGCTCGGCGATCATGCGGAAGCGCGCCGGGCCCGTCCGCTGCACGCGGCTCGGCACCACCGGGCAGCGGAAGCGCAGCGCCATCGCCGCCAGCGCGGTCGAGGTCATGGCCGGGCGGCCGAAGAACGGCACGGCGATGCCCTCGTTCAGCTTCTGGTCCATCAGCAGGCCGAGGCAGCCGCCGCGCCCGAGGTGCTGGAACGCGGCCCGCGCGCCGGCCGCGCCCTTCGGAAACAGCGGCGCCCCGCCAGAAGCGGCGGCCGCGCGGAGCCGCCCGACCATCGCGTCGATCAGCGGGTTCTGCGCCGCCCGGTAGACGCCGGCGATCGGCAGGCCGAAGGCGGCGGCCACCGGCACCAGCATCTCCCAGTTGCCGATATGGCCGGAGAAGAAGATCACCGGGCCGCCGCGCGCCGCCAGGTCGCGCATGATCGCCGCGTCCGGCATCTCCCAGCCGGGACCGCCCGCGCTGCGCCGGAGAGCGGGCAGATGCGGCAGCTCGGCGACGGTGCGGCCGAGATTGTCCCACACCCCGCGCACCACCCGCCGGCGCGCCGCCGCGTCGAGCTCCGGCATCGCGAGGCGCAGGTTGCGCCGGGCGATGCGCGAAACCGGCAGCAAGGGTCCGATCGCGCGCGCCAACGCGCCCCCGAGGTCGGAGGCGCGCGCCGGGCCGAGGGCGCGCAACAGGGCAAGGCAAGCGCCGACCAGCGCGGCTTCAAGGCGCCAGAGCAGCGTCACGCCAGCCATTCGTCGAGCAGCGCTTCGACCGCGCCGGCATCGGCCCAGCGCAGCGCGACCCCGACCACCCGGACCGCGTCGCGCAGGTTGGGCGGCAGGCGCACCGCGTCCTTCGGCGTCGTCACCACCGCGGCATCGCGCCGGACGGCCTCGGCAAGCACCCGCCGCAGCTCGGTCTCGCGATAGGCGTGGTGGTCGGGGAATGCGAAGCGCGCCACCGGATCCACCCCGGCTTGCGCGAGGCCGGCGAAGAATTTCTGCGGCCGCGCGATGCCGGCGAACGCGACGACGGGCCGGCCGCGCAGCGCCGCGGCCTCGGGCCCCTGCACGAGACGCGCACGCAGCACCGGCAGAGCCGCGGGCAAGACCCGCAGCGCGCCGCTGCGATCCTCGCCGATCAGCACCGCGGCGGCGCAGCGCGTCGCGCCGGCCGCCACCGGCTCGCGCAGCGGCCCGGCCGGCAGCAGCCGGCCGTTGCCGAAGCCGGCATCACCGTCGATCACCAGCAGCGAGAGGTCCTTGGCGAGCGTCGGGTTCTGCAGGCCGTCGTCCAGCACCAGCGCCGCCGCCCCGGCGGCGACCGCGGCGCGCGCCGCGGCGGCGCGGTCCGCGCCGATCCAGGTCGGCGCGACGGACGCCAGCAGCAGGGGCTCGTCGCCGACCGCCGCGGCGTCGTGCAGCGCCGGGTCGACGCACAGCGGGCCGCGCAACCGGCCGCCGTAGCCGCGCGACAGGAGGTGCACGGCGACCCCGCGGGCCACGAGCCGCCGCGCGAGGTCGAGCGCCAGCGTGGTCTTGCCTGCCCCGCCGAGGCTGACATTGCCGCAGCAGAGCACCGGCACCGGCGCCCGCCAGCCCGGGCGGGCGACCCGCCGCGCCGTCACCCCCGCGGTGATCGCGCCCAAAGGAGTCAGGAGCGGCGCCAGCAGCGTGTCGTCGGCGCCGGCCTGCCAGAAGCCGGGCGGGCGCATCAGCGCGCGCCTTCCAGCAGGTCGAGCAGCGCCGCGGCACTCCGCTCCGGCAGGTCCGCCCAGCCTTCGGCGGCGCCCGCCGCCGCCTCGGCCATGCGCCGCCGGGCCGGCGGATCGCTCAGCATGGCGTCGACGAAGCCGGCCAGCGCGGTGGCGTTCGCCACCCGCCGCAGCCCGTCTCGCCGCGCCAGTTCGTCGACGGCGGCGGCAAAATTGTCCATGAATGGGCCGGCGGCGACGGCGCAGTCCAGCCGCGCGGCCTCGAGCGGGTTCTGACCGCCATGCGGAACGAGGCTGCCGCCGACGAAGGCGATCCCCGCGAGCCGGTAGAACAGCCCGAGCTCGCCGAGCGTGTCGGCGACGTAGAGCCCGGCCGCCCCCGGCGGGTCCTCGCCGCGGCCGCGCCGGGTCGCCGGCGCGCCGACCAGACGATCGAGCAGTTCGGCGCCGCGCTCGGGATGGCGGGGGACGATGATGGTCAGCAGCCCGGGATGCGCCCGCAGCAGCGATCGGTGGGCCGCCAGCACCGCGGTCTCCTCGCCGGGGTGCGTGCTGGCGGCGAGCCAGACCGGGCGACCGCCGAGCCGGGCGCGCAGCCGGGCCAGCTCGGCCGGATCGGCGGGCAGCGGCGGCGCGGCGAATTTCAGGTCGCCCGGCGCCGTCACCGCGCGCCCGCCGAGCGAGCGCAGCCGCGCGGCGTCGGCTTCCGAGCGGGCGCGGATGCTCGCGAAGCCGCCCAGCACGTCGCGCGCCAGGCCGCGCAGTCGGCGCCAACGCGCGTGGCTGCGCGGCGACAGGCGCGCGTTCAGCAGCATCAGCGGAATGCCGCGCATGCGGCAGCCGGCGAGCAGGTTCGGCCACAGCTCGCTCTCGACGAAGCAGGCGGCGTCGGGCCGCCAGTGGTCGAGGAAGCGCGCCGCCCAGGCCGGCACGTCGAGCGGCACGAAGCGATGCCGCACGCGCGGCGCGAGCCCCAGCTCCGGCAGCCGCCGCGCCAGCAGCGCCGCGGAGGTCACGGTGCCGGTGGTGAGCAGCACGCCAACCGGCGAGCGCGCGACGAGGGCCGCGAGCACCGGCAGCACCGAGACCGTCTCGCCCACGCTCGCCGCGTGCATCCAGAGCAGCCGGCCGGGCGGGCGCGGCGTCGCGTCGATGCCGCGGCGCTCGTCGAGCCGATCCGGCAGTTCCTTGCCCCGCCGCGCCCGGGCGCGCAGCATCGCGCGGAGCGCCGGGCCGGCGAGGCTCGCCGCCCCCGCCCAGGCCAGGGCGGTCACTGGCCGCACAGCCGGTCGGCGGTGGCGGCGGCCTCGTTCAGCGCCTGCTCGATGACCGGCAGCGCCTCCTGCCAGCCGTCGCGCGGCACCGCGATCGGCGCGCCGCAGACCAGCACGCCGCGGCCGAACGGCAGCGGCACCACCATGCGGTCCCAGCTCTCCAGTACCCGCCGGCGCGTGGTCTGCGCCCCGCAGGGCAGCACCGGCACGCCGGCGAGCGCGGCGATCTGCGCCACGCCCGGCGCGGCACGGCGGCGCGGCCCGCGCGGCCCGTCCGGCGTCAGCGCAACCTGATCGCCCCGCTCCAGCAGGCCGAGCAGGGTGCGTACGCCCGCCGCGCCGCCGCGCGAGGAGGAGCCGTGCACGACGTGCACGGCGAACCGGCTGACCACCGCTCCGATGAAGCGCCCGTCGCGGTGCCGGCTCACCAACACGTGCATGCCCGCGGTGGTGCCGCGACGCCGCGCCATCAGCCAGAGCATCGGCATCATCGGCAACCGTTCGTGCCAGAAGGCGGCGATCGCCGGCGCACCGGCGAAATGCGGCGCGACATGCGCCTCGCCGTGCAGCTGCCAGCGCGTGGTGCGCAGCGCGAAGCCGAGATAGCGGCCGAGCGCGCGCGCCAGCACCGCCTGCGTCCAGGCGTGCCTTGACAGACGCTTCAGCATGCGGCGCGCCCGTAGCACGCGCGCGCGCAAGGCGGCAAACCGCGGCGGAGCGGACGGTCGCGTACGCTCCGTAGGGCGCCCGGGCTCGCACCAATCCTCGTGATTTCCGGCGCCGGGGATGAATGCGCTAGCCAGATGCCGCGCGCGCGGAACAGTGCGCCGCAACTTCGACAAAATGAAACCCGAGATTGTGTCAAGGCGGCAACACACACGGAATTAACCTCGTTTTATGCCGCTTCTCTCTATGATCGAGACGAGAGACCCGGTGGCGTCTGCGTATGCTACGATGCGGCCGAGCCGACTCGGGGACGAGGAGCCGGTCTCCCGGCGAGACCCGGCGCGGCTGCAAGATATCCCTTGGCGCGGAGGTCAGAGGGAGAATTGACGCAGACGGGCGCATCCCGACATCCCGCCGCGACACGCGATGCGACAGCGGCTGCGATATTGCATGCGTCCGAACTGCCTCGCCGTCACCGGCCGGCCGGCGGCTCCCGAACGGATCGGCGGCCGCCGATCGGGCGGTGGCCGGAAGCGTGGCGCAGCGGAGCTTATCCAACGCAGCGGATGACCGACGAACAGCAGCAGCGCTGGACGGCCGACCCAGGGGGAGAACCGGGCGCAGACCAGGAGGGCTCGGTGGGCGACTCCGGACCCGACGCCGCGCGCGATCCTGCTCGCGAGTCGGGACGAAGCCAGGCCGAAAGAGGCGCCCGACAACTCTGCTGTTGTGCCGGAAGCGCCGGACGCGCGAGAACAAACAAGAAACACGACGGAGCGGTGCCCCGGCCGATCGGACCGGAACCGCCACCGATAAAGGCATGGAGTAACCGATGAGCGCCATCGACGAATTCCTGGGACGGACCAGGCGGACCTATGAGGGCCGCCGCGAGTCCGAGATGTCGCTGTTCCAATATCTCGAACTCTGCCGCGCCGAGCCGATGGCGCACGCCACGGCGGCCGAGCGGATGGTCGCCGCGATCGGCGAGCCGGAGTTGATCGACACCGCCCGGGATGCCCGGCTCGGCCGCATCTTCATGAACCGGACGATCAAGGTCTACCCGACCTTCGAGGAATTCTACGGCATGGAGGAGACGATCGAGCGGATCGTCAACTTCTTCCGCTACGCCGCCCAGGGGCTCGAGGAGCGCAAGCAGATCCTCTACCTGCTCGGCCCGGTCGGCGGCGGCAAGTCCTCGCTCGCCGAGCGGCTGAAGACGCTGATGGAGAAGCTGCCCATCTACGTGCTGAAGGCCGGCGACAGGATCAGCCCGGTGTTCGAGAGCCCGCTCGGCCTGTTCGACCCCGACGAGATGGGCGCCGAGCTGGAGGAGCGCTTCGCGCTGCCGCGCCGGCGGCTCACCGGCCTGCTCAGCCCCTGGGCGGTCAAGCGGCTCGACGAGTTCGGCGGCGACATCACCCGCTTCACGGTCGCCAAGCTGCATCCGTCGCGGCTGCGCCAGATCGCGGTGACCAAGACTGAGCCCGGCGACGAGAACAACCAGGACATCTCCAGCATGGTCGGCAAGGTCGACATCCGCATGCTGGAGATGCACAGCCAGAACGACCCCGACGCCTACAGCTTCTCCGGCGGGCTGAACCGCGCGACGCAAGGCCTGCTCGAATTCGTCGAGATGTTCAAGGCGCCGATCAAGATGCTGCACCCGCTGCTTACCGCGACGCAGGAGGGCAACTACGTCGGCACGGAAAACATCGGCGCCATCCCGTTCCAGGGCATCATCCTCGCCCACTCCAACGAGGCGGAGTGGCAGACTTTCCGCAACAACAAGAACAACGAAGCCTTCATCGACCGCATCTGCGTGGTCAAAGTCCCCTACTGCCTCCGCGTGACGGAGGAGCAGAAGATCTATGACAAGTTAATCCGCAGTAGCGAGCTGGCAGAATCGCCCTGCGCCCCGGGAACGCTGGAGAT
>JAFAYA010000031.1 GCA_019240635.1 Acidisphaera sp.
GGCCAGCAGCGGCGCACCGGTCGCGGTGTGGCGCCCGTCCACCGCCCATTCGTTCGACGCGGTCGGGGGCAGCGTGTAGGCGGCCGGGAAGTGCGGCAGCAGCCTGACCAGCTCCCCGGCGATGCCGGCGTAGCGCATGTCGAGTGCCGCGTCGGGGCGCCCGGCCTGGCCGTCCGGCGGCCAGAGTTCGTCGATGCGCGCCGCCGGCAGCCGCCCGGCGAGCGACAGGCGCGACAGCTCCGTGCGGTAGTTGTCGGAGAGCCACAGGCCCATCGTCTTGCCCCAGAGCAGGCAGTCGACGGCCGTCCAGGGTTCGGGCGGGCCGAAGATCAGGAACTCGGGCGCCGCAAGCCGCCCGCGCGTCGCAATCCAGGCGTTCACGCCGCGGCTGTAGGCCTCCAGCATCCCGCGCGTCGGTGCCGGCAGTACCGGCAGGTCGGCCTCGGCGCCCCGGCGCAGGCCGAGCGTGCGCATGTATCTGTCCATCGGCAGCCCGGCTGAGCCGACGAGTTCGGCGAGTCGGCCGGACGCCAGGCGGCGCATCAGCTCCATCTGGAACAGCCGGTCGCGCGCGTGCACGAAGCCGAGTGCCGCAGCCGCGTCCTGCGGTGATCCCGCGTGGACCCAGGGAATGCCGTCGGCATCGAAGCGGATGTCGACCGGGCCGCCGAGCCCGGGGATCACCGCCTGCTGGCGGGCGCGCGGCAGCGACAGCCAGAGCACGCCGCTGACCGCCGCGGCGACGAGCAGCAGGACCATGCCGAGCCCGAGCAGGGTTCGGCGGAGCAGGCGCGGCACGCGGCGCATCGGTCGAAAATGGCGGTCCGCGGCCGGATTGCAAAGGGCGGAGAGCGCAGCCTCAGCCGGTCGGCGGCGCGTCGAGGCGCACGATCTCGGGCTGCCCCTTGACGGCCGGGAAGCGCGTCAGCACCAGCGGGTCATGCCCCGGAATGATGTGGTCGGGCCCGTCCGCCAGCTCTTCGACGATGCGGAAGCCCTCCAGCATGCGCCCGACATCGGCGACCAGCGGGAATGGGCTGCGGTTGCGGATGTTCGCCCAGAAATGCGTCGCGTCGTTCGCCAGCACCACCCAGCCGCGCGCGGTCGGCACGCGCACCACCTGCAAGCCGCCGGAATGGCCGCCGACGAGGTGCACGGTGACATCAGGCGCAATCTCTCCGGTGCCGTCGTGGAAGCGCACGCGATCGGCATAGACGTGGCGCACCGCGGTCAGCACGTCCTCCACTTCCATCGGCCGGCGCAGCACGGCGTGGCACATGCAGCGGCCGGTGGAGTACGCCATCTCCGCGTCCTGGAGGTGGAAGGTCGCGCGCGGAAACAGGTCCATGTTCCCGGCGTGATCGTAGTGCAGATGGCTGATGACGACGTCCTGGACCGCAGCGGCGTCGATGCCGATCGCGTCCAGGGCGGCGCCGGGAGAGCGCAGGAAGACGCGCTGGCGGCGTTTCGCCGCGGCTTCGGAGAAGCCGGTGTCCAGCACGATCGTGCGCCCCTGACCGCGGATCGCCCAGATGTAGAAGTCGAGCGGCATCGGCGCGTCGTGGATGTCGGGAAAGATGAAGTTGTCCTGCGACTTGCGTTCCGGCGCGGTGGCGTAGCGCAGCGCGTAGACTTCGTAGCTGGGGGTCGGCCGGTCCGGCATCCTGCTGCTCCCGCTGGGTGTCCTGTCATGCGGCTTGCCGGTCCGGCTGGCAATGCCTAGGTTTTTGCGCGCACAGCCAAGGAGGAAGCGGCATGGCCGAGCATCCGGAATACCAGGGCGAGCTGTTTGCCAAAGGCCTGGAAGTCCGCCGCGCTGTGCTCGGCGCCGACTACGTGGATAAGTCGATGGCGAATGCGGACGAGTTCATGCGGGCGTTCCAGAAGATCACCACCGAGCACGCCTGGGGCACGATCTGGACGCGCCCCGGCCTGTCGCGCAAGACGCGCAGCATGCTGAACCTCGCGATGCTGGCGGCGCTGAACCGGCCGAACGAGCTGCGCCTGCACGTGCGCGGCGCGCTGACCAACGGCGTGACCGTCGAGGAGATCAAGGAAATCCTGCTGCAGGTCTGCGTCTATTGCGGCATTCCGGCAGGGCTCGATGCCTTCAAGAACGCGGCGGACGCGCTGAAGCAGGCGCAAGCCGAAATTCGCGCATGAACGATCGGCCGCGCGTCGGCTTCGTCGGCGTCGGCAACATGGGCTGGCCGATGGCGGCGAACCTGGTGCGCGCCGGGTACGATGTCTCGGTCGCCGATGCACGGCGCGCGCGGGCCGACGATTTCGTCCAGCAGGTCGGCGGCAGCGCGCCCGAGACGCTGCGCGCGCTTGGCGAGGCCTGCGAAATCGTCGTCACGATCCTGCCGACCAGCGCGATCGTCGCCGAAGTGCTGACGGGCGAGGATGCCGTGCTCGATACGCTGGCGCCCGGGTCGGTCGTGATCGAGATGACCTCCGGGTTGCCGGCGCTCACGCGCCGGCTTGCCGAGCGCGTCGCCGCTTGCGGCAGCGCGCTGATCGACGCGCCGGTCTCCGGCGGTGTCGCGCGGGCAAGGACCGGCGAGCTGGCGATCATGGTCGGCGGCGAGGATGCCGCCGTCGAGCGCGTGCGCCCGCTGCTGGACGCGATGGGCCGGACCATCCTGCGCACCGGCGGCGTGGGCTCCGGCCAGGCGATGAAGGCGCTGAACAACCTGGTCTCCGCCGGCGGCTTCCTGATCGGCGTGGAGGCGCTGCTGATCGGCGCGCGGTTCGGCCTCGACCCCGGCATGATGGTCGACGTGCTGAACGCCTCGACGGGGATGAACAACAGCACGCAAAAGAAATTCCGGCAGTTCGTGCTGTCGCGAAAATTCGATTCCGGCTTCGGCCTCGACTTGATGGTCAAGGACCTGTCGATCGCACTGGATGTTGGCCGCGACACCGCGACACCGGCGCCGTTCGCGGCACTCTGCCGGGAGATGTGGGCCGCCGCCGCCGCCCTGCTTGGCCCGGGGCAGGACCACACGGCGCTGGCGCGGCTGTCGGAGAAGCTGGCCGGAAGCGAACTGCGCGGCTGATCCGTAGTCAGCAATCGGGGAGTGTTGCCGAATGTCCGATTCCGCGATCCGTCTGCTCGGCATCTCCGGCAGCCTGCGCCGCGACTCCTACAGCACGGCGGTGCTGCGCACGCTGATCGAGAAGGCGGCGCCGGCGATCGAGATCACCGAGGCGCCGCTGCACGCCATTCCGCTCTACAATCAGGACGAGGACGGCGAGCGGATGCCCACGACGGTGCGCCAGTTCAAGCAGGCGATCGCCGAGTGCCAGGGGCTGGTGATCGTCTCGCCGGAATACAACCATGGGATTTCCGGCGTGCTGAAGAACGCGCTGGACTGGGCCTCGCGTCCGGCCTTCGCCTCGCCGATCATGGGCAAGGTCGTGGTGCTGATGACCTGCTCGCCCGGCTTCCTCGGGGGCGTGCGCGCCCAGGCGCAGCTGCACTTGACGGTCACCTCCATGCTGGCGCACGTCGCCACGCACCCGCAGGTGGTGATCGGCGCCGCCGCCTCGAAGATGAAGGATGGGCGGCTGACCGACCAGGCCTCGCTCGACGTGGCGATGGCCGCGCTTCAGGCCGGGGCGGCGGAAATCCGGCTACGCCGGCGCGGACCTACTGGTAGTTCACCATGATCGTCTTCTTGTGCATGAAGTGCTCGAGCATGGCTTCCAGGCTCGCCTCCTTGCCCAGCCCGGAACTTTTTACGCCGCCGTAAGAAAGGTTCGCCTGCACGACCAGGTTCTGGTTCACCTGCACCAGCCCCGCTTCGAGGCGATGCGCCAGCTCGAGTCCGACGCGCAGATTGTTGGTCCACACGGAGGCGGCCAGGCCGTACTCGCTGTCGTTCGCCGCCGCCAGCACGCTCTGCGGATCGTCGAACGGAAAGACGCAGGTGACCGGACCAAAAATCTCTTCCTGCACCAGCCGGCTCGCGTTCTGCAGTCCGGTGAAGATCACCGGCTGGATGAACAGCCCCTTTTTCAGCGCCGGGTCGTCCGGCATCCGGCTGCACGCCCGCGCGGTTGCGCCCTTGGTCGCGCGCCCCTCCTCGATGAAGCCGCGCACCTTGTCGTACTGGCCGTGGCTGATGATCGTGCCGATGTCCGTCTTCTCGTCCAGCGGATCGCCCATCACCATCGCGTCCACCTTCGCCGCCATCGCGTCCACGAAGTTTTCGACGATCGGCCGCTCGACGTAGATGCGGCTCGCCGCCGTGCAGCTCTGGCCCTGGCGGGTGAAGCGCATGGAGGTGATCGCGCCGGCCACCGTCTTCTCGAAGTCGCAGTCGGCGAACACGATCATCGGGCTCTTGCCGCCGAGCTCGAGCGTCACCGGCACGATCTTTTCGGCCGCCGCCTTGGCGACGATCCGCCCGACCTCGACGCTGCCGGTGAACGTCACTTTCCGGACTTTCTGGTGCGACACCAGCGGCGCGCCGCATTCGGGCCCGTAGCCGGAGAGGATGTTGAAGCAGCCGGGCGGCAGCACGCGGTTCATCAGCTCGCAGACGCGCAGCACAGCCAGCGGCGCCTCCTCGGCGGACTTCACGACAACCGTGTTCCCCGCCACCAGCGCCGGCGCCACTTTCAGCGCCATCAGCAGCATCGGCACGTTCCACGGGATGATCGCGCCGACCACGCCGAGCGGCTCGCGCACCGTCACCGACAGCACGTTGGGCGCAAACGGCACGCTCTCACCCTTCAGCTCGCTGCCCAGCCCGCCGAAGAACTCCAGGATGTCGGCGACCGTGTTCGCCTCGACGCGGCTTTCAGTGCGCAGCGCCTTGCCGGTCTCCAGCGCGATCAGCCGTGCCAGCTCTTCCACATGCTCGCGCAGCAGCGCGCCGCAGGAAGCGACGGCCGCGCCGCGCTTGCGAGCCGGCATCGCCGCCCACGCCTTCTGCGCGGTGGCGGCATTGGCGACCGCCGCATCGACGTCCGCCGCATCTCCCTCCGCCGCCTCGGCCACCTGCTCGCCGGTCGCCGGATTGTGTACGGCAAAACGCTTGCCCGAGCGCGGCGGGACGAAGCCGCCGCCGATGAAGTGCATGCCCGAAAGCGCCTTGGCGAGCGCGCGCTCATCGAGGGTCGGGTCCTTCGGCGTGGGATGCGGGCGGTCGAGCATGGGTTTGCCTCCCGGGAGCGCGGACTGATAAACCGGCCGGAAGATGGACCCTGCCAACTGGGCGGGCAAGAAGGCCAGGAATGAGTAAAGAGCCGACCGGACCGCTGAAAGGCCTGCGCGTCTTCGACCTCACCCGCGTGCTCGCGGGTCCGACCTGCGTGCAGATGCTGGCCGATCTCGGCGCCGACGTGATCAAGATCGAAAAGCCGGGCTCGGGCGACGACACGCGCGGCTTCGCCCCACCGTTCATGCCGGGCACGCAGGAGAGTGCCTATTTCACCGGCGTCAACCGCAACAAGCGCTCGGTCACGCTCGACATCGCCAGGCCGGAGGGCCAGGAGATCGCCCGAAAACTGATCGCCGGCTGCGACATCCTGGTGGAGAATTTCAAGGTCGGCGCGCTGACCAAATACGGCCTCGGCTATGCGCAGCTGCACGAGCGCTTCCCGGGCCTGGTCTACTGCTCGATCACCGGCTTCGGCCAGACCGGCCCGTACGCGCCGCGGCCCGGCTATGACAGCCTGGTGCAGGCGATGGGCGGCGTGATGAGCCTGACCGGCGAACCGGACGGCATGCCGCAGAAGGTCGGCGTGCCGGTCGCCGACCTGTTTGCCGGCCTCTACGGCTGCATCGGCATTCTGGCGGCGCTACGCCATCGCGCAACAACGGGGCAGGGCCAGCAGATCGACATCGGCATGCTCGACGCCAACGCCGCCTGGCTCGCCAACCAGGCGATGAATTTCCTGGCCACCGGTGAGAATCCGCCGCGGCTCGGCAACCAGCACCCGAACATCGTGCCCTATCAGGTCTTTCCGACCGCCGACGGCCACATCGTGCTGTCGATCGGCAACGACCCCACCTTCCGGCGATTCTGTGAGCAGTTCGATCTGGCGCACCTGCTCGGGGATCCGCGCTTCGCCAGCAACGCCGCGCGCGTCAGCAACCGTGCGCTGGTGACCGAGACCCTGACCCCGGTCATGCAGCGCCATTCCACCGCCTGGTGGGTGGAGCGGCTGGAGGCCCTGAAGATCGGCTGCGGCCCGATCAACACGCTGGCAGAGGTATTCGCCGATCCGCAGATCGAGGCACGCGGCGTCGTCATCGATATGCCGCACGCCTCGGGAGCATCGGTGAAAGTGCTCGCCAATCCCGTCCGGCTGTCGGAGACGCCGGCGGACTACCGGCTGCCGCCCCCGTTGCTCGGCCAGCACACCGAGGAGGTGCTGACCGGCCTGCTCGGCCTGGACGCTGACGCTCTGGCGGGACTGCGGGAGCGGGGCGTGGTCTGATGCCGCAACCCCGTCGGGGGGAGGTCCGCTACCACCTGGCCGGCGCCTTCTACCGGATGGCCTATTACGAAGCGGGCAACCCGGCCTCCCCGCCCGTCCTCTGCGTGCATGGCCTGACGCGCAACGGCCGGGATTTTGACGCCCTGGCCTGGGGGCTGGCCGACCGGTTCCGCGTGATCTGCCCGGACCTGCCGGGGCGCGGCGGCTCCGACTGGCTGCCGGATGCCAGCCTCTACGACCTGCCGAGCTACATCCAGGCGCTCTCGCACCTGCTGGCGATGATCGGCCGCAAGGTGATGTATGTCGGCACCTCGCTCGGCGGCATCTGTGGCATGGCGATCGCCGCGATGGTCGGCCATCCCATCGAGCGGCTGGTGCTCAACGATGTCGGCCCGCTGGTCCCTGGAGCGGCGATCCGTCGCATCCGCGACTACATCACGCAGACGCGGCCGGAATTTGCTGACGTGCTGGCGCTGGAGGCGCATTTGCGCCGGGTCTATGCCCCGTTCGGCAAGCTGACCGACCGGCAATGGGAGCACATGGCAAAAACCTCGGCGCGGCCGCTGCCGGACGGGCGCGTCGCGCTGCACTACGATCCCGGCATCTCCAGGCAGATGCGGAGCACGCTGGCGATCGACGTCGACCTCTGGCCGACCTGGAACCGGATCAACGTGCCTGTCATGGTGATACGCGGCGAGTCGAGCGACCTGCTTCTGCCGGACACTTTTGCGCGCATGCAGCGGGCCGGGGCGCAAACCCTGGTCGTGCGCGACGCCGGCCACGCGCCGGCGCTGCTCGACGTGCCGACGATCCAGGCGATCCGCGGCTTCCTGACCGCCCGCCCGGCCGACTGATCGTCAGCGCCGCAGCAGCTTCGCGGCCGCGGGGGCGAAGTAGGTCAGCACGCCGTTGGCGCCGGCGCGCCTGAAGGCGATCAGGCTTTCCATCATCGCCCGGTCATGGTCGAGCCAGCCGTTGCCGACCGCCGCCATGATCATCGCGTACTCGCCGGACACCTGATAGGCGTAGGTCGGCGCGCCGAACCGCTCCTTCACCCGGCGGATGACGTCGAGATAGGGCAGGCCGGGCTTGACCATCACCATGTCCGCGCCTTCCTCGAGGTCCATCGCCACCTCGCGCAGCGCCTCGTCGGCGTTGGCCGGATCCATCTGGTAAGTCTTCTTGTCGCCCTTCAGCGAGGAGCCCAGCGCATCGCGGAATGGCCCGTAGAACGCGGAGGCGTATTTCGCCGCGTAGCTCATGATGCGCGTGTGGATCAGCCCCTCGCCGTCCAGCGCCGCGCGGATCGCCGCCACCCGCCCGTCCATCATGTCCGAAGGCGCGATCACGTCGATTCCCGCGCGCGCCTGCACCAGCGCCTGGCGCGTCAGGATTTCCACCGTCTCGTCATTGGCCACATAGCCATCGACCAGCACGCCGTCATGCCCGTGGTCGGTGTAGGGATCGAGCGCCACGTCGCCGACCAGCCCGAGTTCCGGAAATTCGCGCTTCAGCAGGGTGGCGGCCCGGCACATCAAATTGTCCGGCCGCATCGCCTCGCTGCCCGACGCATCCTTCTTCTCGCGCGGCGTCGCCGGGAACAGCGCGACCGCGGGGATGCCGAGGCGCATCACCGGCTCGACGTGCGCGGCCAGGCGATCGAGGGTGACGCGCTCCACTCCCGGCATGGAGGCGACCTTCGTCGTCGTCCCGTTGCCCTCGATGATGAACACCGGCCAGATCAGGTCATCGGCGGAGAGCCGGTTCTCGGCGGTCAGCCGGCGGGTCCATTCGTCGCGGCGGTTGCGCCGCAGGCGGGTCAAGGGAAAGCGGCCGACGGCCATGCGAGCCTCCTGTTCCGGCGGCGCGTCATAGGCCGGCGTGCGCGCGGATGCAAAGCGCGCTACCCTGCGGCATGCGTTGGTTGCTTCTGATCGCGGCCATGCTGCTCAGCGCGGCGCCGCTGCGCGCCCAGACCGGGCCTGTGACCGTGCACATCCCGGCGAGCGACGGCGCCATCCTGAACGCCACCCTGATCCGGCCCGATTGGGCGGTAAAAGCGCCAGCGCTGGTCGCGCTGCACGGCTGCGGCGGGCCGTTCCCCCGCCGCGACGCGCAATGGGCGCAGGCGCTCGCCGCGGACGGGCATATCGTCCTGTTCCCCGATAGTTTCGGCTCGCGCGGCCTCGGCTCGCAGTGCCAGGTCAAGTCGCGGATCATCAGTCCGACCGGCCAGCGCCGGCGCGATGCGCTCGCCGCCGCCGCGTGGCTCGCGGCGCAGCCCGGCACGCCGCCGGGCGGGGTGGCGCTGATCGGCTGGTCCAACGGCGCCAGCACCGTACTCGCGGCGGGGAGGGCGGCGCCGGACGTCCCGGCCGGCCTGATCCGCGGCCTTCTAGCCTTCTATCCCGGCTGCAGGCCGGCGGCGAAGAACCCGGGCTGGGCGCCGGTGGCACCGCTGCTGGTCATGATTGGCGAGAGCGACGACTGGACCCCCGCGGCACCCTGCCGCGACCTCGCCGCCCGCTTCCCCGGGCGGATCACGCTGGTCACCTATCCCGGCGCCTGGCACGAGTTCGACGTCGCGGACTGGCCGGTGCGGGTACGGCACGGCCTCGCGTACACGGCCGGGGGCGACGGCGTCGCGCATGTCGGTGGCGACCCGGCCGCCCGGCAGGATGCGCTCACGCGAGTGCCCGCCTTCCTCGCCGCCCTGCCGCCGATCGCAACACCGGCCCAAGCCAACCGTTGAGTCCGGCATGCAGCAGGACCTGCAGATCGCCGGGCGCCCCACGCCGGCGGAGGCGGGGGCGATCGTCGCCGACGGCATCCGTCGCTATTTCGCAGCACGCCGGCCGCGCGTGCGGCCCTTCGTCGATCGGCATTTCTCGTTCCGGGGCACGGCGGCGATCCATCGCGAGGCGCTCGGCTGGGACATCGCGCGAGCGCCGGCGAACCTGCTCCTTGCCGGGCCGCAAGCCGCGCTGAAGGCCGCTGCGGCAGCGGCGGGACGGATCGGCGCCCGGGAAACCGGCCGTGCGCTCGGCCGGCGCAGCCTGCTGCTGAAGACGCGCGTCGCCGGCCGCATCGAGTGGCTGGTGCAGACCGAGTTGCTGGAACTGCCGTGCCGGCAGGGCGCGCGCGTCGCCACCCGCGACGCGCTGGCGGAGACGATCCTCGACGACCCGCGCCTCGCCGCGCCGCTGCACGCGATGCTGGAGGCGCTCGGCCGGCACGGGAATGACCAGGAATTCCGCCAGCGGCTGGAGCAGGCGCTGACCACCTACGCCGGCACGCGCGCCGCCGCGGCGGAGATCGCCACCGGCCTGGTCACGCTCGGCGCCGGCGCGATCGGCCTGAAGCAGCTGACACCGGGCGCCGTGACCCTCGGTCCGGTGCTCGCCGCCACGCTGGCGCATGAGGCGGCGGTCGCCTCCTTCCCGCTCGGCGCCGGCCTCGGCGGGCTGTGGTATGGCGTGTTCCCGACCGCCCCCTCCGCGCTGCTGGTCGGCGGCCTCACGGGCGGGCTGATGCTGGCGGCGGCGAGCGTCGCGGCTTTCGCCGGCCTGCTCACCGATCCGCTGCAGCGCCGCCTCGGCCTGCACGAGAAGCGGCTGCTGCGCATGCTGGATGCGCTGGAGCGCCAGATGCTGGAGGCGGGGGCGCCGGATTTTTCCGTGCGCGACCACTACGTCGCCCGGCTGCTCGATCTGTTCGACTGGCTCGGCTGCGCCTGGCGGCTGGCGCTGCGCTGAGGCGCTACGCGGCCGCCGGCGGGCGGGCGGGCACCTGGGCCGCCCGTCGGGCGCGATGCCACAGCACCAGCGCCATCGCGACCAGGACGGGCGGCAGGATCGCGCCGTTCAGCGCCAGCCAGCCGAACTTGGCCTCCACCACGCCCGACGCCAGCGCACTGCACGCGACCGTGCCGAACACGATGAAATCGTTGGTCGCCTGCGCCCGCACCCGCTCCTGCATGTCGTGCGCCGTCGTCAGCAGCGCGGTGGCACCGACGAACATGAAGTTCCAGCCGAACCCCAACAGCATCAGCGCGACCAGGAACGTGCCGTAGCCCGAACCCGTCCAGGACAGCACCCCGCAGGCGATCGCGAGCACGCCGCCCAGGCAGACCACCCGATGCGTTCCGAACCGCTGGATCAGCCGCCCGGTGACAAAACCTGGCGCGTACATCGCGATCGAATGCGCGCGGATCACGTCGATGCTGTCGTTCACCGCAAACCCGCACAGCATCATCTGCACGGGGGTCGAGGTCATGATCAGGCTCATCGAGCCGTACGCGGTCAGTCCCGCCACCACGGCGGCCACGAAAGCCGGGCGCACGACGATCGCACCGATCGGCACGGCCGAGCGGCTGCGCGGCGGCGGCGGCGGCAGGCGGGCGAAGCCGAGCAGCACCGCGCACAGCAGCGACGGGCCGAGCAGGCACAGATAGGTGCCGAGGAACAGCACCGGCGCCAGCAGCTCGTCGGTCCGCTTCACCAGCTCCGGCCCGAGCACGCCGGCGACCAGCCCGCCCGTCATCACGAGCGCGATGGCGCGCGGCCGCGCTTCCGGGGCGGCGACTTCGGCGGCGGCGAAGCGCAGGTGCTGGGCGATGCCGAAGCCGAGCCCGGCCGGCACCGCGCCCAGGCAGTAGAGCCAGAAACTCGCCCGCCACACCCCCGCGGCGAACAGCAGGCTCCCCACCAAGGCCCCGGCCACGCCCAGCAAAAAACCCGGCCGCCGCCCGAGCCGCGAGAACACCAGCCCGGCGGGGATCGAGGCCGCCATCGTCCCGACCATCTGGATGGCATACGGCAACGTGCTCAGCGCCTTGTCGGGCGCCAGCGTGTAGCCGATCAGCGCGCTCATCGTGACCTGGCCGACCACGGTGCTGTTCATCAGCGCCTGACAGCAGAACAGCAGCCAGACGTTGCGATTCACCGCCTACCCCCGCTCAGACGGGCGACGCCGGCAGGATCCTCGAGGCATAGACGTCCCACACCTTGTCGAAGAACAGCTGGCCAAACCGCACCAGCGCCGCCGTCCGGGCACTCGTCGTCGACCCCGCCAGCCGGAACGTCGTCATCTGGCCAAGGAAGTCCAGCAGGTGGATGCGGATGATGCCGGCGGCCAGGATCGTCGCTGATCCCTCCGCCTCCTTCGCCACCACTCCTTGCAGGATGCGGGTGAACAAGGTGGTCGTGGTCGTCCAGGGATCATGGTTTTCGCCCGGCCGGACGTCCTTGAATCCCACCAGGGTGAGCGGCCGACCCTGCGCGTCCGCAAAGACGAGACGATACGACATGAGCTTTCGGGTGGGGTCCTCCGTGTCGGTCAGCAGGTTGAACAATCCGCCCTGCAACGGCCGCTCGCCGCCGAACGCATCGCAGACCACGGCTCCCGTCGCGGCCGCCTCGTGCTGCGGATCGGTCACGAACCGCGCCACATCCTCCGTGCGGATCGTCAGCCGCACGGCCAGCGCCGTGCCGGCGGCGCTCCCCTTGCGGTAGCCGGCGTCGTAATCCGTCTCGCCGAGGCCGACGAACCCCTTCATCACCTCGGAGAACTGCAGCGACACCGCCTCGCCCGGCGTTGGCGGCGGCGGATCGGGCAGTTTTGTCACCGCGATCCCTTCTACCGCGCACCAGGCGCGCGCCTCGGCCACGCCGCGGTTGACCGCCTCGGCGATGCGGTCGGTCGCGGTCTCCAGGATGTAGTTCAGATCGACCTCCGAACGCAGCATTTTCACGGTCAGCGTCCGCCCGAACTCGCCGCGGCCGCCGTCGGCGATCGCCGCGTTGCTGGCCTCGATCCGCGCCAGCACGTCGCGCAGCCGCCCGTTCGCTGCTACCTCGATGATCTGGAAGTAGTTGTTGACGAATCCGTCGGCCCATCGCCCGGCCTCGCTGACCGTCCAGATGATCCAGATCTCGTCCGCCCCGCGCCGGATCGCCTCCTCGATGTTGCCGTCGGTGTTGTACACCGCATCGATGCAGTTATCCCCGTCGATCGACACGGGGGGGAACCACATCGGCAGCGATACGCAGGCGGTCAGCCGGTCAATGTCCATCATTGCCGGCTCCACCGTCTCCAGCCGCATGCGGCTGAAATTATAGTAGTTGAACGTCGCCACGCGCCGGCTCGCGCGGATCGCCTGCCAATCCAGTCCCCAGCGCGGGAACACCTTCGTGCGGTACGCGTCCATGGTGAACAGCGAGCGCGCGAAGATCAGGCGCTCGAGCTGCGGCACGTTGAGCGCAACTCCCTCCAGCGGCTCGAAATGCCGCCAGTTGTCGGCGATGCGCTGCCCGGTCATTCCCTGCACGTACATAGCCAGATTGAAGCACCCGCCGCTCGCCGCGTCCGCGTGATCGAAGGCGAGCCCGGCCTCGTCCAGCCAGACCTGCAGCACGCCGGCCTGGAAGGCCACTTTCAGCCCCCCGCCCGCCAGGATCAGGGCGCGTTTCGGCTGTGATGCCGCACCGGTCATGCTCACAATGTTTCCTCCCAGACCAGCCTGGCGCCGCTGGTCTCGTTGAAGCCGTAGTACCGCATCGTCCCGGTCGCCCCGGCGAGCGTCAGCACGCCGTAGCCAAGATCATACAGCCCGGTCGCCTGATCGATGCCGAGCCGGGTCAGCGGATCGTTCTGCAGCCCCGGCGCGTCCTGGCCGCGCGGGAAATTCCGGCTCACATCGTAGGGGGTATCGGTACCCGGCACCGGTATCGCGCTCGCACCGAGGCAGCGCCCGCGCGTCACGCCGGAGAACGTCGTATAAACGACCTGGCTGTGCTCGTGCCCCCACAACCAGAGCGCGACCTGCGGCAGCCATTGCCGTATCTGCGCTTGGAGCCGTTCGTTGCACACGCTGCCGGAGATCGGCGAATTGCGCGTGAACAGCGGGTGGTGCGACAGAAGAACGGTGCGCCGACTCCCAGCCGTCGCGAACTTATGCTCGTGCCACTCCAGCTCGCTGTACTGATCGGCCGCTGGCCTGCCGTGGGCGTCGGTGCCGTCCTGCACCCAGGTGGCGGCCGTGCCACCCTGGAACGGATCGAAATCGTTATAGCCGGTGTCCATCGCCAGAATCTGCCAGGACGCATTGCGCAGGCAGAAGAAGCTCGCAGGCTGGCCGATCCGGTCGAGCAGCGCATAATACGGCACGCCCCCGCCGTACATGTCGTGATTGCCGCACAGGGTGAACACCTGCGCCGATCCCGGCGGGAATGCCGCCGTCACGTTGCGGAAGAACGCATCCGCCTCGCGCATATCGCAGGAATAATAGATGTCGCCGAGATGGATCAGGACATCCGGCCGGTGCTGCGCGACCGCGCGCAGCAGCGCCTGCGCCCGCGCCTCGCCGGTGCCCCAGTCCCCGATGATCGCCACGGTCGCCGCCTCCGGCAGCACA
>JAFAYA010000099.1 GCA_019240635.1 Acidisphaera sp.
TGTTCCCGGAGGTGCTGGAGACCTGGCGGGTGGTGGTGGCCGGCAAGGCTGGCTGGCTGCAGGAGCGCGAGGCGATCCCGCCGGTGCTGCAGGACGCGGTGCGGCGCAAGCGCCTGGTGTTTCCTGGCTTCGTGACGGATTTTCAGAAATACAAGCTGCTGCGCTTCGCCGATGCCAGCCTCTACCCCTCCTTCTTCGAGGGCTTCGGCCTGCCGGTGCTGGAGAGCCTTTCGGTCGGCACGCCCTGCGTCGCCTCGTTCAGCTCGAGCATTCCCGAGGTGGGCGGCGAGGCCTGCGTCTATTTCGACCCGTTCTCGGCGGAGAGCCTGTACCTGGCGCTGCGGCACGTCGAGCGGGTCGGGCTGAAGGGCTCACCGGCTTTCGTGGCCGCCTGCGCCACCCTGCGCCAGCGCTTCACCTGGGAGAACATGCTCACGCAGATCCTGGTCCGGCTGGTGCCTGAGTTGCGGCGCCACGCCGGCGTCTGACCCGATCGCGGTCGAGCGGCCGGCGAGTCGGCGGGCTTGGTTCGGGCAGGGCGGAAGTGATAAAACCGGACGTCCCCTGGCCCTGAGGTTGCCCGCGTGCCCAGCTCCCACCTGCTCGATCTGATCGCCAGTACGTTGTCCGTTGACCCCGGCCAGGTCAGCGAGCACTCCGACAGCAAGAACACACGCAACTGGGACAGCCTGCGCCAGGTCATCCTGATGACCGAGCTGGAGCGCATCTACAACATCGAGTTTGAGTTCGAGCAGATCAACGATGCGACCTCCGTCAGCCGGATCCGCGCTTTCCTCGAGCAGAAGGGCGTCGCGGCCGCCTGAGCGGCTGGCGGCGCCCGGCCAGCGGCGGGGCGGCGCGCGGACGCGCCCGAGAGTGGATCAGTGAGCGACGCGGCGAGCGCATCCGACACGATCGCGCGGATCGAGTTCACGGAGACCGGCAACAGCGGCCCGTGCAAGCGGTTCGGCTGGTCGCATGAGGAGGAGGAGCACACCTGGACGATCGGCCGCTGCGCCGAGCTGGTCGTGCCGCTGCCGCCGGGCGAGCGCTACCTGCGCCTCGATGTCAGCCTCGTCCCCTTCGTCCACCCGCCGCGCCTGGCGGAGCAGCGCCTGAGGATCGAGATCAACGGCCGCGCACTGCGCGAGCTGGCGCTGGACGGGCAGGACATCGTCAGCGTCGACATCGACGTCGGCCAGCTTGCCGATCCGGATGCGCTCTGCCTGGTGTTCAACCAGCCGGACGCCGCCAGCCCGCGCTCGCTGGGGCTGTCGGCCGATGGGCGGGTGCTCGGCTTCGGCTTTCAGTGGCTGCGCGTGCGTCGGGTGCAGCAGCTCGGCGCGTCGCCGTTCGAGCCGCGGACGCTGGCCTCCGGCGGCAGCGTTGCGCGGGCCGGCGCCCAGGGAAGCGAGCCGGGGAGCGTCATCGTGCTCGGGGATCTGCAGGCGCGGGAGGTGCAGGAGATCGCGGCGCGGATTCCCTCGTTCGAGCGCAGCTTCGCGTTCACCTGGATGGCCCCGGCGGAAACCGGCACGAGCGCGCAGGCCGCGGCGCTGCGCGAAGCGGCGAACCTGAGTGCCGTGTGGTGCCAGCTCGTCCCCGGCAGGCCCGAGCCGTCGCTGCTGGACCTGGTGCCGGAGGGCGTGCCCACGGTCACCTTCCCGCGCCTGACGATGCCCGTGCTCTGGCCCTTCGATGGCCCCGACCGGCGGCTGGTGCCCGAACCCGCCTATCCGGACGGGCGCTACGTGTTCGGCGACACCGTGGCCGCCGGGCTGGCGGACGCCGCGGGCACCGACGACGAGCTATTCGCCGAATATCTACGCCGCAGCGCCGAGCAGTGCCCGAATGTCGACGCCGCGCTGGAAGAATACGCGGAGATGCTGGGCGAGGCGGATCGGCGCTGCACGATCCGGGTGGCCGAACTGATACTCGACCAGTTCCACGAGGTGAAGCTGTTCCACAATTACGAGGACCCGACCGGCGTGCTGCTGCGCCACATCGCGACCCGCGCGATCATCCAATCGGGCCTGTACCGGGAGTTCGGCCTGGCGACCGTGCTGCGCGAGCTGAGCGAACTGACCCAGGGCTACCAAGGGTTGTTTCAGAACCAGGTGCCCATCAACCCGATCGTTGCCCAGCGCTACGGTCTGCGCTGGTACGACCCGGCCGCGCGCTACCGCTACACCTATAACAAATGGACGGTCCGCGATTACACTCTGCAGTACATCCGCTGGCGTCCCTGGTGCTTTTAGAGCGTCATCGGCACGATCAGCGTCGGCAAAGGGGCGAATAACGCATAAGAGCCCAGGCGGCGACCGGTGCGCCCGTGTGCGCCGGTCATGGCCTGGAACGGGGGGAAAAGCGGTTTGCGATCAGGCGTGCTGATCTATTCGAACTGCCAGGGCGAGGAACTCCATCGCTTGGCGACGCGCATCCAGAGCCTGCAGCAGCGCTTCGAGTTCAAGCTCATCCTGTATCACGCGCTCGGTGAGTCGGAGGCGCACTGGCGACCCTACGGCGAGGCGTTCATGCGCAACGTCGACATCGTCTGGGAGCAGATCGGGCCCGACTATGTTGAGGAGCGCGCCGAGTTCCATGCCCGCAGGCCGGCGGGCGCCCGCGTCATCACCTTTCCATCCTTCTCGATGCTCTCGCTGTGGCCGCTCGCCGGCAGCGACCCACGCACCCGGCGCGAGCCGCGCTACCCGGACGGGCGCTATCTCCAGCCGGACTTCGTCGCCGCCGAGCTTGGCGTCGACCCGGACATCCTCGCGGGCAGCGACGACGCCATTTTCCAGCGCTACATGGCGATCTCGGCCGAGCGGATGCCCAACCTCGACCGGCGGCTCGGGCTCGACGTCGCAAAATGGCGCCAGCGGGATTCACAGTCGGACATTCCGGTCACGGACTTCCTGATGGACCGGTTCCGCCGATGCCAGCTGTTCCACGGGCTCGACCACCTGACCGGCGAGCCGCTCGGCGTCATCCTCAAGGGGCTCTGCGAGCGCACGTTTGCCGGCCTCGCGGATCTCGACCGGATCAACCAGGACATCGAGGCGATGCTGGAGTTCTATGTCGGCGCCGACTACCTGCAGACGCCGGTACATCCGCAGGTCGCCCGGCATTTCGGCCTCGAATGGTACGACCCGCAGGCCACCTACCGCTATTATGCGAACGAGTGGACCTATCGCGACTACATCGTGCGCCTGGTGCGCAACGCGCCCTATTGCCAGTGAGCGACGGGCTCGGGCTGCGCGTCCGGCGCGGGGACGGCGGGGTCGGGCGCGGTCCATAGGCGCCAGGCGGCGGCGCAGAGCGTCGCCCAGCCGCTGAAGGAGATGTTCGCACTGGCGTTCTCGACCGGCGCCAGGCGGTCGATGTAGCCCATCAGTAGCCCGTCCTCGACCTGCTCGACCGTGCCGGCCGGGTGCACGGGGTCGCCGACATCCACCCAGAGCAGCGTGTTCGGCCCGAAGTCGCGCAGCGCCCGGTGCAGCCGGCGGATCTCCTGCTCGGGCGTCGGGTTCTGGCGCTTGAAGACGAGGATGCGGCTCGCACCCATCAGCGTGTCGAGGAACCGCTGCTTGAGGAATTGCGTGCGCCGGCATTGGAGCTCGCGCAGGCGGCGCTGCTCCACCTGGTTTTCGCGGATCCAGGTGTGGTTCTTGAAGCCGTAGCGCTTGTCATGCACGAAGTATTCGCCGAGCTGCAGCACCAGGTCGGTGTTCTCCGGCTCGCCCAGCCCTTCGAGCCCGGCCTCGAGCGCGTTGATGAGCATGTAGTGCGGCGTGGTGGCGAACGAAAACAGCGTGGTGTTGCCGACGCCGAAGTGCTTCTGCACGAGCGCGAACTCGCAATCCCAGCCGAGATTCTCGAAGCGCTGCAGCTTCTCCGGCACGGTTGGCTCGGCGAGGCCGGCGGCGAGGGGCGCCGAGCGGTCGGCGGGCAGCGCGGGTGCCGGCGCCGGCGCCGGCGCGCGCAGGCGAAGCAGGCGGATGTTCTCGACCGCGAGGCTGATGCGGCGGTCGTCGCCTTCAGCGAAATGGTCGCGCGGCCGCGTCGCGTCGGGCAGCCGCAGGCTGATCGTCGTGGTGCGGTTGGGACGTATGAGCCCGGGCGGGAGGGCGCACTCCAGGCGCCCGCGCTCGCGCAGCTCGAAGCCGCCGACCACCGCCTCATTGACCACGACCGAGACGCGCTGCGCCGGGAAGAACGCCGGGTGTACTGAGGGGGTGGCCGTGATGACGAGCAGGTAGCTCGCGGCCGGCAGCGATGCCTCGACCGCGAGCTTGCTCTCCTCGCCGATCGTCCAGGTATAGGCGCCTTCCGTGCGCGACCAGCCGCTGAGCATGAACTCGCCGCTGTTGCCGGCGACGCCGAAGTCGATCAGCACGGGAACCGCCTCGACGGTCGCCTCGTCGACCAGGTAACCCCCAACGCAGCCGGGATCGAGCTGCAGGGCGACGGTGCGGACGGGCGCCGCGAAGGCGAGGCGCGCGGCGCCGTCGGTCCAACGCCATCGTCCGGCCTCCGAACCGTACCAGCCCTGGCGCAGCGCGGGATCGTCCAGCGGCACCGTGAAACCGTCGGCGCAAACGCGCGCAACCGGCAGTCCGAGCCGGCGAGCGTCGCTCGACCCCGGCTGGCTGCGCGAGGGAACGCTGGTGCGCGACAGCAGCCAGGCCTCCCGCACGCCTTCCGGCACGAAGAACGCGAAGCGCACGCCATCCGTCTCGGGCCGGATGGTCGCGTCGCCGACCGCGAGGCGGAAATCCGGATCGCTCGTGCTGGCCGGCGGATCGTCCGCGGGCGACGTGCCTGTCTGACTCGACGCGGTCATCGCGTGTGTATGCTCCGGGACATCGCGCCGACGCGCCTGCTGCGTCGCACGAAATGTAACGACAGCCTCCGCCCGCCGCAACGGTCCGCGGCTCGAGCGGATGCAAGTCTTTCGTCTGTCAGTGAATACAGTGCAACCACCGGAAGTATTTCATCAGACGATTTCACATGCAGCCGAGCGGATGGCTGCGAGCGAACCCGTCCGGCACTACCGGCCGCGGAACACCGGGCGCTGCTTGGCCAGGAAGGCGCGGGTGGCGTTGCGGAAATCCTCGGTGTCCGCGAAATCGTTGACCGCGCGCTGCTCCTCGTCGCTGACCGGCAGATCGCCACGCAGCTTTTGAATCGCCGCCTTGTGGAACCGCGCCGAGAGCGGGCTGCCCGTGGCGATGCGGCGCGCCAGCGCCGTCGCCTCGGCCTCGACCTCCGCGTCCGGCACGACACGCGACAGCAGGCCTTTCTCGTACGCCTCGCGGCCATTGAGGATGCGGCCCTCGATCAGCAGTTCGGCGGCTACCCCGCTGCCGGCCAGCTGCAGCACCGGGTCGATCTCCGCATAGGCGTACCAGATGCCGAGGTTGCGCGCGGTGATCCCCAGGCGGATGCCCTCGCCGCCGACCCGGAAGTCGCACATCGTGGCGATGCCGGCACCCCCGCCGATGCAGGCGCCCATGATCATCGCCACCACGGGATGCCGGCACCGCCGGACCGATTGCATGCCGGCGTGCACCGCCTCTCCGTAGCGGTCCTCCTGCTCGCGCGAGCCGCGTTCCCGGGCGAAGGCGCCGATATCCGCCCCGGCGCAGAACGCCTCGCGGCCGGCGCCGCGCAGCACGACGCAGCGCAGGTCGTCTTCGGCAGAGAGGGATTGCATGATCGTCTGCAGCCCTTCCCACATCGACAGGTCGAAGGCGTTGCGCACCTCCGGGCGGTCGAAGGTCACCGTCGCGACGTCGTTGTCGCGGGTGACGGAGAGATGCGGATGGGTCATGGCCGGATGCTCGACGGAGGTTGCGCCGTTGCAGCCTGTCACGACCTCCGGCCGTCGGCCACTGCCATCACGCCTCGTCGAAGGAGGGCCGCAGCGTGACGTGCCGCCAGTGGTGCCAGAGCAGCCGGGCGGCCAGGCCGCGCCAGGGCCGCCAGGCGTCGGCGAGCGCGCGCAACGCGGCCGGAGCGGGCCGGGCGGGCAGCGCCTTGAGGTCGGCGATGGCCGCCGCCAGCGCCAGGTCGCCGGCGGGAAACACGTCCGGGCGCGCCAGCGCGAACAGCAAATAGACCTCGGCCGACCAGCGGCCGAGGCCGCGCACCCCGGCGATCGCGGCGATCGCCGCCTCGTCGTCCATCAGTTCGAGCCCGGCGAGCAGGCCCTCGCCCCAGGCCGCGGCGAGCGCACGGGCATGTGCGATCTTCGGGCGCGACAGGCCGGCGGTGCGCAGCGCCGCGTCCGGGATCGCCAGCAGCGCCGCGGGCTCGAGGGCGCCGGGGATCGCGAGCAGCCGGCGCCAGATCGCCGCCGCCGCCTGGTTGCTGATCTGCTGGCTGACGATCGCCTGGAGCAGGCCGGCCATGCCCGCCGGCCGGGTGCGCCAGGCGAGCGGGCCGGCGGCCGTCTCGATGCGCGCGAGGTCGGCATCGCGCGCGACGAGGCGGTCGAGGGCGACGCGGGCCTCCGGCGGCGGGCGGGGGATGTTCACCCCCCGCTTTTACACGCCCGCCGGTGGCGTCGTCAGCCGAGCCGGCGGAGCCGGCCGGTGCGGCGGTCCATGCTGAAGCGGGCGATCACGTCGCCGCTCTGCGTGGCCACGGCGAAGCTGATCGCGTTGTCCTGGCTTTCCGCGACGTCGGTCACCTTCCAGGTGTGATTGCCGTTCCACAGCAGGAAGGCCTCGGCGATCTTCTGCACGTCGGGCGCGGTCAGCGCCCGGTCGGCCGGGCGGAACAGCAGGGCGAAGGTCATCGCGCCGCCCATCGGGCCATCCATGGGTGGTCCGCCCGCCCCTCGCTCCATCGGCCCCCATCGCCGGTCCCCCATGGGTCCGGGATGCATCCGGTGCATCCAGCCGCCCATCCACGGCGGCGGCGGGGCGGCTTCGGCGGTCGGTGGCGGCGGGGCCCCGGCCGGCGCCGGCGGGGCGCCCTGGGCGGCGGCGTCGCGGACCAGGCTGCCCGCGGTCCCGGCGGCGAGCGCCGTCGCGACCAGGGTGGCTGCCAGGAGTGTCTTGCGCATCGCTGTCTCCTCGTCCTCGTGCGTCGCCGATCCTAGCCGCGTCGCGTTGCCGCGCCGTCTCGCCCGCCGCGACGAATTGCAACGGATTGCAACGTCCCCTCCGCCGCCCGGCGGTCGCGCGTTATCGTTGGCGACATGGAACCGATGCCGCATATCCTGGTCATCGACGACGACCGCGAGATCCGTGACCTGCTGGCCCGCTTCCTGGAAAAGCACCGGCTGCGCGTCACCGCCGCGCGGGACGGGCGCGAGGCGCGCCGCGCCTGGGCGAACGGTCACTTCCATCTGGTCGTGCTCGACCTCATGCTGCCCGGGGAGGGCGGGCTCGATCTGGCGCGCTGGATGCGCAGCCAATCCGACGTGCCGATCGTCATGCTCACCGCCATGGGCGAGGAGACCGACCGCATCATCGGCCTGGAGCTCGGGGCGGACGACTATGTCGCGAAGCCCTTCAACCCGCGCGAGTTGCTGGCGCGCATCCGCGCCGTGCTGCGCCGTGCCGGCGACCCGCAGGACGGGCGCGGTCCCGGGGGCGGATCGGGCCGCGAGCCCGGCCTGCGCACGCTGCGCTTCTCCGGCTGGACGCTGGAGCCGGCGCGCCGCCGGCTGCTCAACCCGGAGGGGGTGGAGGTGGCGCTGACCGGCGGCGAGTACGACCTGCTGACGGCGCTCGCCGACCGCGCCAACCGCGTGCTCACCCGCGACATGCTGCTCGACCTGTTGCGCGGCCGCCAGGCCGGGCCGTTCGACCGGGCGATCGACGTCGCGATCAGCCGGCTGCGCCGCAAGCTCGAGGACGACGGGCGGCACGCCCAGCTGATCAAGACCGTGCGCGGCGGCGGCTATGTGCTGGCCGCGACGGTGGAGCGCGCGTGAGGCTGCGCTTCTGGCCGGCGAGCCTCGGGGGGCGAACCGCGCTGGTGCTGCTGGTCGGGCTCGCCGTCGTGCAGATCGCCGGGCTGGCGATCCACGCGCTCGATCGCATCGACCTGCTGCGCCTGGCCCAGGCGCGCGATCTCGGCGTTCGCGTGATGAGTATCTACCGGGCGGTGGCGATCAGGCCGCCGGAGGCGCGGGCCGCGGCGATCGGCGAGCTCGACCTGCCGCCGGGCACGCAGGTGCGGCTGGAAGCCGACCAGCCGCCCGAGGCGCTGCTGCCGGCGCCGCCGCCGCTCCAGCAGCTGCTTCGCTCCAACATGCGGGTGATCCCGCTGCCGCCGGAGTTGCGCCCGACGCGCATCGCGCTGTTCGGCCATCCCGGCATGGTGGCGGTGGACATGCACCTGCCGGACGGCCCCTGGCTGCACATCCGCACCATGCTGCCGCTGCCGCGCCCCTGGCACTCGCCGTCCTTTCTCGCCGCGTTCCTCGTGATGACGGTTGCGGCGGCGGCGCTGACCATGTGGGCGGTGCGCCGGCTGCTGGCGCCGGTGGCGACCCTGGCCGCCGCCGCCGAGCGGCTGGGCCGCGACGTGAACGCCGATCCGCTGCCGGAGGACGGGCCGACCGAGGTCGCCACCGCCGCCGCCGCGTTCAACACGATGGCCGCGCGCATCCGCCGCTTCGTGCAGGACCGGACCTTCATGCTGACCGCGATCGGCCACGACCTGCGCACGCCGATCACCCGGCTGAAGCTGCGCGCCGAGTTCATGGAGGACGAGGAGCTGCGACGCAAGATGCTGGCCGACCTCGACGAGCTCGAGGCGATGGTGGCGGCGACGCTGACCTTCGGGCGCGATGCCACCAGCACGGAGCCGCTCGCGCCGCTCGATCTCGCGGTGCTGGCGCGCACGGTGCTCGACGAGGCCGCGGATGCGCGGCCGGAGCTGGCGGAGCGGCTGCACTACGAGGGGCCGGAGCACCTGGCCGTGCGGGCGCGCTCGATGTCGCTGAAACGGGCGCTCGCCAACCTGGTGTCCAACGCCATCGCCTATGGCGGCAGCGCGCGCGTGACGCTGAGCCCGCCGCACGAGGGCACGGTGCAGGTCGACATCGAGGATGACGGGCCGGGCATTCCGCCGGCCGAGATGGACCGCATCTTCCAGCCCTTCCACCGGGCCGAGGGCAGCCGCAACCGCGAGACCGGGGGGGTCGGGCTCGGCCTGCCGATCGCGCGCAACATCCTGCGCGCGCATGGCGGCGACGTGACGATCGCCAACCGGCCGATGGGCGGGGCGCGGGCGACGGTGCTGCTGCCCGCCTGAGCTACGCCTCTCGCAGCAGCACTCCGGCGATATCGGCCCATTCCTCGTCCAGGCTGGCCGGAGACATTGCATGGCCGGCGCGGGCGTACCAGTAGCCGGCGTTGGCGAGGTCGCCTTCCTGACGGTGCAGCCAGGCGTGCACCCAGCAGGAGGCGGCGTCTTCGCCCTGCTGGGCGCAGCCATGCGCGCGGTTCCAGTCGCCCTTGGCCGCCCACCACAGCGCCTGCAGCGGCAATCCCACGGCGGGGGGCGTGGCATCGGCGAGGCTGGCGCGGAAAGCGGACAGGTCCATCGCCGGGGCGCTCACCGCGACGGGCAGCGGATCAGCGGGTTGGGGAAGTCGGCGCAGCCCGGGAAGACGATCTCGTTGTCGCCGCGGCGCTGCACGTGCAGCACGTCCGGGCCGTCGCAGCCGAAGCCGGCGGGCGGGGGCGGGGCGGAGAGGCCGAACAGGCCGTTCGACTCCGCGCCGGTGGCGGCGGCCTGGAAGACGAACTCGAAGCCGCCGGCGGTCGCCCGGGCCGTCGTGATCAGCCGCTGCGTGTAAAACTGGTCGGTGAGCACCGCGCGCATCACGAGGTCGCGGGTGAAGATCACCACGGGCTGCGACAGGCAGGCCTCGCCCGAGAGGCCGGAGGGGGCCGGAAACAGCCCTCCCGTCCAGGTGCCGAACAGCCAGGCGTGCGGCGGCTGGGCGCCCTGCGCGCGGGCGCGGCCGCCGCCGTGCGGCACGATCAGCATTGCAAGCAATAGCGCCGCGGCGATCGTTCCGGCGGTTCGGCGCATCCTTCTCCCCCATCCCTGGCGTGCGAGGGCAGGACCATAGCGGCGCCGGCAGAAGGGAACCAGCCCGCGCGATCCCGGCCCGACGCCGCGCGTTGCAGCCGGCATGGACGCACCGGAAACGTTCGTCTTCGCCGATGACGGCGGCATCCCGAACTCGCAGCTGCCGCTGCTGCTCTACCGCGGCGCGCTGCCGGGGGATGCCGCCGCGATCGAGCACGCCTTTGCGGCGAACGGCTGGACCGGCGCCTGGCGCGACGGCATCTATCCGTTCCACCACTTCCACAGCACGGCGCATGAGGTGCTCGGCATTGCCGCCGGATCGGTGCAGGCGGCGCTCGGCGGGCCGCGCGGCACGACGCTGCGGCTGCAGGCCGGCGACGTCGTGGTGATCCCAGCCGGGGTCGGCCACCGCAATCTCGGTGATGATGGGCGGCTGCTGGTGGTCGGCGCCTATCCCGGCGGCGCCGCGTGGGATGTGCGGCGCGGCGATCCAGCCGAGCACGCCGAAGTGCTGCGCAACATCGCTGCGGTGGCGCTGCCGGATGCCGACCCGCTCGGCGGGCCGCAGGGTGCGCTGCCTCGCCTGTGGCGGACCGCCGGAGCGCGGGCTTGAAGGCATCCCGCGGGCCGGCCCAGAATGACGCCGCCGCCAATCCATGATCCCGGTGCAGGATGACGATCGACGCCGGCGCGCTTGACGCGCTGTTCCGCAACGCGCGCACGCACAACAGCTGGACCGAGGCGCCGGTGGAGGACGACACGCTGCGCGAACTCTACGCGCTGCTCTGCCTCGGGCCGACCTCCGCCAACTCCTCGCCGGCGCGCTTCATCTTCGTGCGCACGCGCGAGGGCAAGGAGCGGCTGCGCCCCGCCCTCTCCGCTGGCAACGTCGAGAAGACGATGCGCGCGCCGGTGACGGCGATCGTCGCGTACGACCCAAAATTCTATGACCAGCTGCCGCGGCTGTTTGCCCATGTGGACGCAAAATCCTGGTTCAGCGCCAACGATGCGCTGGCCGAAGAGACGGCGTTCCGCAACGGCACCCTGCAGGGCGGCTACCTGATTCTGGCGGCGCGCGCGCTCGGGCTGGATTGCGGGCCGATGTCCGGCTTCGATCGCGCCAAGGTGGACGAGGCGTTCACCGCGGAATACGGCTGGAAGAGCAATTTTCTCGTCAACATCGGCCACAGCGATGGCGCCGGCCTGCACCCGCGCGGCCCGCGGCTCGATTTCGACGATGCCTGCGTGCTGCTCTGATGCCCCGCTTGCGCTAAGCTTCGCCGTCACCGCCGAGCCAGCACCATGCGCCCTTCCGGACGCGCCGCGGACGCGCTGCGCGACGTCGCTATCCTCCCGGGCTTCGCCCGCCACGCCGAGGGCTCCTGCCTGATCCGCATGGGCGGCACGGAGGTGCTCTGCGCCGCGAGCGCGGAGGGCCGCGTGCCGGGCTTCCTGCGCGGCTCCGGCCAGGGCTGGATCACCGCCGAATACGGCATGCTGCCGCGCGCCACGCATATGCGCGGCGAGCGCGAGGCGGCGCGGGGAAAACAGTCCGGCCGGACCCAGGAAATCCAGCGGCTGATCGGGCGCAGCCTGCGCGCGGTGGTCGATCGCGCGGCCCTCGGCGAGATGACGGTCACGCTCGACTGCGACGTGCTGAACGCCGACGGCGGCACGCGCTGTGCCGCGATCACCGGCGCGTGGGTGGCGCTCAGCCTGGCGCTGCGCCACCTCGTGCGCATGAAGGTGCTGGCGCGTAGCCCGATCGTCGGCCAGGTGGCGGCGGTGTCGTGCGGCCTGGTGGACGGGGCGGCGGTGCTCGACCTCGACTACGCCGAGGATTCGACGGCCGCGGCGGACGCCAACTTCGTGCTGACGGCGGCGACCGGCGAGGCGCCGGGCGGGATCGTCGAGATCCAGGCCACCGCCGAGAAGCGGGCTTTTGCGCCCGCCGAATTTCTCGAACTGCTGCGGCTGGCGCAGGCCGGCACCGCCGCACTCTACGCGACGCAGTTGCGGGCGCTCGAGGGCTGATGGCGCGCCGGCTGGCGGCGGGCGCGCGGCTGGTGCTGGCGAGCCACAATCCCGGCAAGCTGCGCGAAATCGAGGCGCTGCTGCGGCCGCACGCCATCGCCGTTCAGTCCGCGGCGGCACATGGCCTGCCGGAGCCGGCGGAGACCGCGCCGGATTTTCTCGGCAACGCGCGCATCAAGGCGCTCGCGGCCACGGCGGCCGGCCTACCGGCGCTGGCGGATGATTCCGGCTTCTGCGTCGCCGCGCTGGGCGGTGCACCCGGTGTCCTGTCCGCGCGCTGGGCCGGGCCCGACAAGAACTTTTCCCACGCCATCGCGCGCGTGGAGCGCCAGCTCGGCGCCGCGCTGGATCGCCATGCCTGGTTCGTCTGCGTGCTCTGCCTGGCCTGGCCGGACGGCCATACCGAGAGCTTCATGGGGCGGGTGGACGGTGCGGTGGTGTTTCCGCCGCGCGGAACGCGCGGCTTCGGCTATGACCCGATCTTCATGCCCGACGGCTGCACGCAGACGTTCGGCGAAATGGACCCCGCCGCCAAACACGCCGTCAGCCACCGCGCCCGCGCCTTCGCGCAACTGATCGCCGCGTGCTTCGGCTGATCCCTGAGTGCGCCGACGGCTCGACGCCGTGCAGCGTGCCCCTTCCGGGCGTCAGATGTCCTTGGCGCTGTCGCCGCCCGTCACCTCGTACTCCGCCCCGGTTACCATCGCCGCGGCGTCGGAGGCGAGGAACACGGCGGCCGGAGAAATGTCGTCGGGCTGCAGCCAGCCCACCTTCAGCGGCACGGTCGGCGCGCGCACGTCCCACGCCTGCTGCGGCGTCGGCTTCTCCGGCGGCGTCTGCCCGGTTTCCGCCATGCTCTCGCGCAGCCGCGCGGTGTAGCGCGTCAGCGGCGTATCGACGAGCCCTGGGATCACCGCGTTGACGGTGACGTTGTATTGGCCGAGCTCCATCGCTGCCGACTTCATCAGCCCGAGAATGCCCCATTTCGACGCCGAATAGCTCGCCGCGTCTTTCGTGCCGTGCTTGCCCTGCATGGAGGAGAGCACGATGATCCGCCCGTGCTTGCGCGCCACCATCTTCGGCGCAAAGGCGCGAATCGTGTTCGCCGTGCCGTTGAGGTTGTTGTCGATCACGTCGTGCCAGTCGCTGTCCTGCATTTCCAGCAGCGGCTTCCAGCGCTGGATGGCCGCGTCGGCCACAACGATGTCGATCCGACCGTATGCGCCCTCGACGTGATCGGCGGCGGCGCGCAGCGCGGCGATGTCGCGGATGTCGGCACGGATGGCCTCGCCGCGGCGGCCGTAGGCCTCGATCTGGCGCACCGTCTCGGCCAGATCCTCGGGGGTCGCCGGCACTGCGTTGGAGGCCGGGCTCACCGGCCCGGCGATGTCGAGCGCCACCACGTCCGCCCCGTTGGCGGCGAACTCGACGGCGATCGCCCGCCCGATGCCGCGCGCCGCTCCGGTGACCAGCGCGGTCCGTCCGTCGAGGCGCAGGGCGGCCGTCGTCACGCCGCGACCGGCGCGCCCGTGCCGGTGAGCCGATTCGCTATCAACCGCAGCAACGGGG
>JAFAYA010000120.1 GCA_019240635.1 Acidisphaera sp.
GCCCGCATCCCGGGCCGACGCGGCGGCGGAGCTTCCGCCGGCTCCGGCCCACGCCCCCCTGCCCGACGCGGAGCCGGAGGACGACGTGCTGCTGCTCGACGACTCAATGCTGGTCGCCGGCCCATCGCTCGCGCCCTCCGCCCCGCCCATCGCTTCCAGGCAATCCGAGGCAATGCATGCCGATCCCGTTCGCAGCACGCCGGAGCGTGCCATGAGCAGTGCCGAGTCGCGCGCGCCCGGCCCCGGCCTGCTGGGCAGCGCGTCCGCCGACACCGCCGCCTCCGCGATCAAGAACCTCGTGCGCACGATGGCCGCGGAGCGGAGCGCTCCGGTGCATCGCGGCGGCCCGACTATCGAGGACGTCGTGCGGGAGGAGCTGCGGCCCCTGCTGAAGGCCTGGCTCGACACCAACCTGCCCCCGCTGGTCGAGCGGCTGGTCCGCGCCGAGATCGAGCGCGTCGTCGGCCGCGCGGTCGGCTGACCCGCTCGCCCGCCTCCCGCGCGGGCGCCTGATGGGCACGGAACCATGCTGAGCAGACACTTCGACGCCGCCGCGACCGAGCGGCGCCTCTACGAGGGATGGGAGCGCGCGGGCGCCTTCGCCTGCGACCCCGGCTCCGCCGCCGCGCCCTACACCATCATGATCCCGCCGCCGAACGTGACCGGCAGCCTGCACATGGGTCATGCGCTGACCTTCACGATCCAGGACGCGCTGATCCGCTGGCGGCGCATGCAGGGGCGCGATGCGCTGTGGCAGCCCGGCACCGATCACGCCGGCATCGCCACCCAGATGGTTGTCGAGCGGCTGCTCGGCGAGCAGGGCACCACCCGCGCGGCGCTCGGGCGCGAGGCCTTCATCGCGCGGGTCTGGCAGTGGAAGGCGGATTCTGGCGGCGCGATCACCCGCCAGCTGCGCCGGCTCGGCGCCTCGCTCGACTGGCCGCGCGAGCGCTTCACGATGGACGAGGGGCTGTCCGCCGCCGTCCGCGAAGTGTTCGTGACACTCTACGGAAAGGGCCTGATCTATCGCGACCGGCGGCTGGTGAACTGGGACCCCAAGCTGCAGACCGCGATCTCCGACCTGGAAGTGGAGAGCCGCGAGGTGCGCGGCAGCCTGTGGCACGTCCGCTATCCGATCGAGGATTTGCCGGACCGCTTCATCGCCGTCGCGACCACGCGGCCGGAGACGATGCTGGGCGACGTGGCGGTCGCGGTGCACCCCGACGACGCGCGCTACGCCGACCTGGTCGGCCGCCGCGCGATCCTGCCGCTGGTGGGCCGGCGCATCCCGATCATCGCCGACCCGTACTCGGATCCCGAAAAGGGCACCGGCGCTGTGAAGATCACGCCGGCGCACGACTTCAACGACTTCGCCGTGGGCCAGCGCCACGGCCTGCCGATGCCGTCCGTGCTCGATCGCGAGGCGCGGGTGATCCTGGCGGAAATCGCGCCGGAGCCGGTCGCCGGCGTGGCCGGTCCGGATTTTCTGCGCGGCCTCGCCGGCCAGGACCGGTTCACGGCGCGAAAGAACATCGTCGCGGAGCTGGAGCGGCTCGGCTTGCTGGAAAAGACCGAGGCGCATCTGCATCAGGTGCCGCACGGCGACCGCTCCGGCGTGCCGGTGGAGCCGCTGCTGACCACGCAATGGTTCTGCAACGCCGCAGAACTGGCGAGGCCGGCGATCGCCGCGGTCGAGAGCGGGCGGACCGTGTTCGTCCCAAGACAATGGGAGAACACCTTCTTCGCCTGGATGCGGGCGATCGAGCCGTGGTGCATCAGCCGCCAGCTGTGGTGGGGCCATCGCATTCCTGCGTGGTACGGCCCGGACGGAAAGATTTTCGTCGCGCGCAGCGCGGATGCGGCGCGGCAGGCGGCGCAGGCGCATTACGGCCGCGAGACGGCCCTGGCGCAGGACGAGGACGTGCTGGACACCTGGTTCAGCTCGGCACTGTGGCCGTTCTCGACGCTCGGCTGGCCGGAGCAAACCCGCGAACTCGCGCGCTACTACCCCGGCGACGTGCTGGTCACCGGCTTCGACATCATCTTCTTCTGGGTCGCCCGGATGATGATGATGGGCCTGCACTTCATGGACGACGTGCCGTTCCGCACCGTCTATATCCACGGCCTGGTGCGCGACGAGCGCGGCCAGAAGATGTCGAAGTCGAAGGGCAACGTGATCGATCCGCTGGAACTGATCGACACGTTTGGCGCCGACGCGCTGCGCTTCACCATCTGCGCGCTGACCGGCCCCGGACGGGACGTGAAGCTCGGCGCGACGCGCGTCGAGGGGTACCGGAGTTTCGTCACGAAAATCTGGAACGCGGCGATCCTGTGCGAGCGCAACGGCGTCGTGCCGGCGCCGGAGTTCGATCCCGGGACGGCGCGCCTGCCGCTGTCACGCTGGATTCTCGATGCAGCGAACCGCGCCGTCGCCGAGGCGACCGAAGCGCTCGAAGCGTATCGCTTCGACGAGTATGCCGGGGCCTGCTATCGCTTCTTCTGGAACGTGTTCTGCGACTGGTTCCTCGAGCTGGCGAAACCGGCGCTGGCGGCCGGTGATGCCGATGCCGCGGAGCTGCGGCGGGTCAGCGCGCATGTGCTCGGCACCGCGCTGCGGCTTATGCACCCGGCGATGCCGTTCGTTACCGAAGAGCTGTGGGACCATTTCGGCTACGGCGCGCCGTTCAGTCTGGTCCGCGCGCCCTGGCCGCAGCCCGTCCCGATCAGCGATTCCGGAACGGCGCGCCAGGAACTGGACTGGCTGATCCGGCTGATCGCCGAAATCCGCACCGTGCGCAGCGAGATGAATGTGCCCCCCGGCACGCTCACCCCGGTGCTGCTGAAAGATCCCAGCCGCGAAAACCTCGCGCGGGCAAAAAACTGGATGGAGCAGATCCGGCGTCTCGCCCGCGCCTCGGAGGTGCGGACGCTCGAGGGCGCACTGCCGAAAGGCGCCGCACAGGCCGTGCTCGACGAGGCGACGATCGTGCTGCCGCTGGCCGAGGTGATCGACCTCGCCGCCGAACGCGCCCGCTTGGCGCGCGAGCGCGACAAGGCGGAGCAGGAGGCGGAAAAAGTCGCCAAAAAACTCGCCAACGCCGATTTCGTGCAGCGCGCGCCCGAAGAGGTGGTCGAGGAAAATCGCGAGCGCCTGGCGACGGCGCGCCAGGAGGTCGCCCGGCTGGAGGCAGCGCTCGCCCGGATCCACTGACCCCCCTCCGTTGACGAGCCGCCGACCCGGTCTGCTAACCTGCGGGCAAGAACGACCGGCGACCCGCCGGACGCCGACGACCAGGGAAGGAACCAGGAATGAGCAGCCACCGCCTGCGCGGGCTCGCCGCTGCGGTTTTCGTGCTGTGCGCCGGCGCGTTGGCCTCCCCGTCCCCGGCCGCCGCTGCCGGCCAGACCGTCACCATCTGGTGGAACCAGGGTTTCTATCCCGCCGAAGACCAGGCGATGAAGGATGTGGTCGCGGCCTGGGAGAAGCAGAGCGGCGACAAGGTCGATCTCACCTTCTACAACGGCTCCGACCTGCCGGCGAAAATCATCTCCGCGATCACCACCGGCGAGGTGCCGGACCTCTGCTACGTCGACAACGGCGACTTCCTGCTGCTGCCGCAGAACGCGTGGAACGACAAGATCGTCGACGTCAGCGACGTCGTGAACACCCAGAAATCGCTCTACAACCAGACCGCGCTGACCGCCGCCAGCCTGTACGACAACGTCACCCATACCCGCAGCTTCTTCGGCGTGCCGCTGAAGCAGCAGGCGCTGCACTATTTCGTCTGGCGGCCGATGATCGAGGCCGCCGGCTACCAGGTGTCCGACATCCCGAACCAGTGGGAACAGTATTTCGACTTTTTCGAGGCCGTGCAGAAGAAGCTGCGCGCCAAGGGCCAGCGGGTCTACGGCCTCGGCTATTCGCTGGCGACCAAGGATTCCGACAGCACCTACCTGTTCAACCAGTTCCTGGTCGCGTATGGCGGCGGCGGCATCGTCACCCCTGACGGCAAGCTGCACGCCGACGATCCGCAGGTGCGCCAGGCGGCGATCAAGGCGCTGACCAAGCTGACCACCCCGTACAAGGAGGGCTACGTGCCGCCGGGCGCCATCAACTGGGGCGATCCCGACAACAACAACGCGTTCTATGCCAAGCAGATCGTCATGACGCCGAACGCGACGCTCTCCATTCCCGTGGCGCAGATGGAGAAGACCGACCAGTACATGCACGAGATCCTGACCGAGGCGCAGCCGAACGGGCCGGACGGCAAGCCGGTGACCAGCCTCGTTTCGATCAAGCTGGCGTTCATCCCGAAGGGCTCGCACGACGCCGACGGCGCCAAGGATTTCCTGAAGTTCCTGATCCAGCCGAAGAACCTGGACACCTATCTGGCGGCCGCGCGCGGCCGCTGGCTGCCGGTGATGCCCTCGATCGTCAAGGACGACCCGTTCTGGACCGATCCGAAGGACCCGCACCGCCCGGTGGCGACGAAGCAGGAAGTGGACGGGCCGACCATGCCGTGGTTCCAGTCATTCAACCCCGCCTATTCGGACGTGAATGCCGAACAGATCTGGGGCAAGGCCGAGGCGAACGTGATGACCGGCGGCATGGCGCCGGAAAACGCAGTCGATGAGGCGCTGACCCAGATCAAGGCCGATTTCGCGAAATACCCAGTGCCCGCCCAGTAGCCCAATGGGCGGCAGCTCCGCCCTTCCGGCCTCCGCGGTTCCCGCCCGCCGGGTGCGGGCGTGGCGCGGCGGCGTGCAGGGTGCGGACGCATTCTGGGCCGCGGCCTTCGTGCTGCCCTACATCGCCGTGTTCCTGGCCTTCGTGATCTATCCCGTGGGCTACGGCATCTGGCTCGGCAGCGGTGCGGCCAGCTATCGCGCGCTGTTCAGCGACCCGATCTACGTCCGCACCGTCATCAACACGCTGGTCTATCTGGCGATCGGCGTGAACCTGAAGCTGTTCCTGGCACTGCTGCTGTCCGGCTTCTTCATGCGCCCGCAGCGCTGGGTGAAGGCGCTGCTGCTGGTCTTCATCCTGCCCTGGGCGGTGCCGGCGATCCCGACCTTCATCTCCATCCACTGGATGCTCAATGGCCAGTGGGGGCTGATCAACAACCTGATCTGGGACCTCTTTCAGGCCGACGGGCCGCCCTGGCTCGACACGCCCGGGCTGGCGATGGGCTCGACCATCGTCGCCTATATCTGGAAGTGGCTGCCGTTCTGGACGATCATTTTCCTGGCCGGGCGGATGGCGATCCCGAAAGAGCTGTACGAAGCCGCGTCGGTGGACGGCGCCACCGGCCTGCGCAGCTTCACCAGCGTCACCTTCCCGCTGATGGCCAATCTCTACACCGTCTGCACCCTGCTCTCGACGATCTGGACGCTCGGCGACTTCAATACCGTGCACTTCGTCAGTGGTGGCGGCCCGGCGCTGCAGACGCATGTGCTCGCCACGTTGGGCATCCGCGACGCCTTCGAGCTCGGCGATCCAAAACTCGGCATGGCGGCGGTGATCACCGCGCTGCCGCTGCTGATCCCGCTGGTGATCCTGCTGATGCGCCGCCTGTCGAAAGGCGAGGTGCAGCTGTGACCGCCTCGCGCCTACGCCGCACGCTAGGGAGCCTTGGCGCCGGGCTGGTCGGCCTGATCATCCTGATCTGGACGCTCGCACCGCTCTACAACATGGTCCTGGTCGCCGTGCAGACGAAGGACGACGTGTTCAGCAGCAACATCTGGCCGCCGCATCCCAATTTTTTCAGCTTCGCCGCGGTGTTTCAGGAAAGCTACTGGTATCTCGCGAATTTCTGGCGGCAGATGGGCAACAGCTTTTTCATCGGCGTCGCCGTCGCCCTGCTGACATTGGCCATCGGCGCCTTCACCAGCTTTTCCATCGGCCGGCTGCGTATCCGCATGGGCTGGCTGCTGACCAACGCGGCGCTGCTGACCTACGTGATTCCGATGTCGTTCCTGGCCATTCCGTTCTACCGGATCATGCAGTCCTACGGGCTGGTCGACAGCCCCTGGGCGGTGATCGCGGTGGAGGTCACCTTCGCCACGCCGTATGCCATCTTCATATTCCAGCAGTACGGCACCAGCATCCCGCACGAGCTCGACGAAGCCGCCCGGATCGACGGCGCCGCCCCGCCTCAGGTGTTCTGGCACGTCTATCTGCCGCTGATGGCGCCGGCGCTGGTCGCTGTCGGCACTTACGCGCTGCTGCTGGCGTGGAACGAGTATCTGTATGCGTTCCTGCTGCTGTCGTCCGACCAGACGATCACCGTGCCGGTGGCGCTCGGAAAATTCCTCAACAGCGACGAGGCGCCCTGGAACTACCTGATGGCGGCGTCCATCGTGTACGCGCTGCCGCCGCTGGTCATCTATTACATCTTCCGTCGTTACATGAGCGCCGGCCTGACGATGGGCGGCGTGAAGGGATAGCGCGGCCGGGATTGCTGCCGAGATGCCGTCATCCGTTATGGGGCGGCGTGCTCTTCGTCCGCGTCAGCCACGTGTTCGCGTAGGCCTCGTCAAGGTTGCAATCGAGACCGACGCTTGCGAGCCGTAGCCGCTCGCCGCGCTCGACAAGCTCGGGATCGGCTTGCCACGCCCCGGCTGCGTCGCGCCGATGGACCTCCGCGACGATCCGCCCCGTGTGGACCACGACGATTTCGCGAACGCTCGACAGCGTCGCGTAGGCGCGAATGTTATCGCGCGTCTCGTCGCTGTTTCCAGGTGACAGAACTTCGGCGATGAGAACCGGATCGGTCACCACCTGGTCGCCGCGCATGTCATCGCCTTGTGCCACCACCAGGTCGGGCACCCTGACATTGCTGCTGGCGTTCAGTCCCGGGATCACCGCACCTTCCGCCAGCACTTGAAGCGGCAGTGCCTCCCTCCGGACCGCACCCACCAGCAGATAGGCGAGGTTCGCCTGGATGACACCATGGATCCGGCTGGCAGGAGACATCGGCCGGATCTCTCCATCGACGAGCTGGAAACGGCGGCCGCTGCCGTCACCCGGCCACGCCAGGAATTCCTGGGCCGTCATGTGCGGCAGCGGTCGCCTGGCAAGCTGGTTCATGATGGCCCATTCTATCGCGTCGGAGCGGCGGATGCCACCGCACCGCGTGGACTCGCCGAGCGCTGCGATCGCAGTCTAAGCTGCGCCCCGCCGCGCATAGGAAAAAAGAATGCTGGAGAAACGCTGGGACAAGGCACGCCTGCCGTCGCGCCACGTGACCGAAGGGCCGGACCGGGCGCCGCATCGCAGCTACTACTACGCGATGGGGCTGACCGAGGAGCAGATCCATCAGCCGCTGATCGGCGTTGCCACCTGCTGGAACGAGGCGGCCCCCTGCAACATTGCGCTGTCGCGCCAGGCGCAGGCGGTGAAGCGCGGCGTGACGGAGGCCGGCGGCACGCCCCGCGAATTCACCACGATCACCGTCACCGACGGCATCGCGATGGGCCACCAGGGCATGAAGTCCTCCCTGGTGTCGCGGGAAGTCATCGCCGATTCCGTGGAACTGACGATGCGCGGCCATTGCTACGACGCGCTGGTCGGCCTCGCCGGCTGCGACAAGTCGCTGCCGGGCATGATGATGGCGATGGTGCGGCTGAACGTGCCGAGCGTGTTCATGTACGGCGGCTCGATCCTGCCCGGCCGCTACAAGGGCCGCGACGTCACGGTGGTGGACGTCTTCGAGGCGGTCGGCCAGCACGCCGCGGGAAAGATGGACGACGCCGAGTTGCATGAACTCGAATGCGTCGCCTGTCCGTCCGCCGGCGCCTGCGGCGGCCAGTTCACCGCGAACACGATGGCGATGGTCAGCGAGGCGATCGGGCTTGCTCTGCCCGGCTCCGCTGGCGCCCCCGCGCCGTACGAGGACCGCGACCGCTGGGCCGCGGAAAGCGGGCGCGCGGTGATGGCGCTGGTCGGAAGCCGGCTGCGCCCGCGCGACATCGTCACCCGCGCCGCGCTGGAGAACGCCGCCGTCGCGGTCGGCGCCACCGGCGGCTCCACCAACGCCGGGCTCCACCTGCCGGCGATCGCGCACGAGGCCGGTATCCGCTTCACGCTCGACGATGTCGTGGCGATCATGCGCCGCACGCCGTACATCGCCGACCTGAAGCCCGGCGGCAAATACGTGGCACTGGACGTGCACCGCATCGGCGGCATTCCGGTCATTCTGAAAGCGCTGCTGGATGCCGGGCTGCTGCACGGCGACTGCGTCACCGTCACCGGCCGGACGATCGCCGAGAACCTGCGCGACGTGGTGTTCCCGACCGACCAGGACGTCGTCTATCCCGTCAGCCGCGCATTGTCGCCGACCGGCGGCGTCGTGGGGCTGAAGGGCAACCTGGCCCCCGAGGGTGCGATCGTCAAAGTCGCCGGCCTGAAGAACCAGCGTTTTCAGGGCACCGCGCTGTGCTTCGACTGCGAGGAGGACGCGTTCCGCGCGGTGCAGGAGCGGGCCTACAAGGCCGGCGACATCATCGTCATCCGCTACGAAGGGCCGAAGGGCGGTCCGGGCATGCGCGAGATGCTGTCCACCACCAGCGCGATCTACGGCCAGGGCATGGGCGAACAGGTGGCGCTGATCACCGACGGAAGGTTTTCCGGCGGCACGCGCGGTTTTTGCATCGGCCATGTCGGCCCGGAAGCCGCGATCGGCGGCCCGATCGCGCTGCTGCGCAATGGTGACCGGATCGTCATCGACGCCGAAGCGGGGCGGATCGACGTAGCGCTGTCCGAGCAGGAGTTTTCGGAGCGCCGCGCTGCCTGGACGCCGCGCCGCACCGACTACAACAGCGGGGCGATCTGGAAATACGCGCAGACCGTTGGCCCCGCCTGCTTCGGCGCGGTCACCCAGCCCGGCGGCGCGGCGGAGACGCACTGCTACGCCGACATCTGAGCCGATGCGCCGGGTTGTCGTCGGCGCGCTGCTTGCGGCGGCACTCGCCGGCACGGCCTCGGCGCAGCTCTACCCGCCGGTGCCGCCGCCGCGCTTCGAGCCGCCGCGCCCCGCGCCGCCCGGCCCGCCCGAGCGCTACGACTGGGAGCCCGGGCATTGGGAGTGGGACGGCTATCGCTACACCTGGAGCGACGGCCATTACGTGCACCGCCAATACGGCATGTTCATCCCGGGCCGCTGGGGGCTGCGTGCCGGCCAGTGGGAATGGATCCCGCCGCACTGGGATTAGGCAGGCAGCCGATCCTCAGTGCCCGACCGCCGCCGGCGCCTCGCTCGACTGCAGCGGCAGGTCGCGCGCCCCCCAGGCGACGCCGAACGCCAGCGCCAGCAACGCCGCGCAGACGGAAAAATCCAGCGCGAAGCCGGCGCCGAGCGCCGCCCGCGCCGCCTGGCGCACCGCCGGCGCAAGCTGGCCGAGCGTCGATCCGCCGTGCATGTCCCCGAGATTGATTGACGCGCTCACGTGCATCGCCGCGAGCCCGGCGCTGAACCGCGCGGTGAGCAGGGCGCCCACCAGGGTGCTGCCGAACGCGCCGCCCATCGAGCGCAGGAACAGCATGCTTCCGGTGGCGACGCCCACGTCCCGCCGCTCCGCCGCGTTCTGCACCATCACCAGGCTCGTCGGCATGATCGCGCCGATGCCGCTCCCGAGCACCACCATCGGCAGCACCGCCAGCGCCTCCGGCCCGGCCGCACCCAGTGCGGCAAGTCCGGCGAAGCCCAGCACGCACGCCGCCAGCCCGCCGAGCAGGATCAGCTTGGTCCGCCCCAGCCGCCGCGCGGCCTGGCCGGCGACGTACGCCCCGAGAACGCTGGCCACCAGGAACGGCATGACCAGCAGCCCCGAGAGCGAGGCGTCCGCGCCGCGCATCAGCTGGAAATAGAGCGGCAGCAGGAAGGTGCCGCCGAACAGCGCCAGCGACGCGAAGAAGGCGATCGCCACGCCGCGGATGAACACCGCGTTGGCGAACACCCGCGGCGGCAGTAACGGCTCGGCGATCCGCCGCTCCTGCACCACCAGCCCCGCCAGCAGCGCCGCGCCGAGCGCGAACACGCCGAGCACCGGGGCCGACAGCCAGGGATACTCCACCCCGCCCCAGCTCAGCACCAGCAGCCATGCCGTCACCGCGCCGGTCAGCAGCGACGCGCCGAGATAGTCGATGCGCGTCGGCTGCCGGCGTACCCGCAGCATCTTCAGCGCGCGGTTGCTCAGCAGCATCGCCGCCAGCCCCAGCGGCAGGTTGATCCAGAAGATCCAGCGCCAGGAGAGATGGTCGGTCATGTAGCCGCCGACGATCGGCCCGGCGATGCTGGCGATGCCCCACATCGACGCCATGTAGCCCTGGTAGCGGCCGCGCTCCCGCGGCGCCACCACATCGGCGATCGCCGCCTGCGACATCGCCATCAGCCCGGCGCCGCCGATGCCCTGCAGGCCCCGGAACAGGATCAGCTGCAGCAACGACTGCGCCGATCCGCACAGTACGGAGGCCAGGATGAACACGCCGAGCGCCGGCAGCAGCAGCGCGCGCCGGCCATAGATATCGCTGAGCTTGCCGTAGATCGGCGTCGCGGCGGTCGAGGTCAGCAGATACGCCGTGACGATCCAGGCGAGATGCCCAAACCCGTTCAGGTCCGAGGCGATCGCCGGCACCGCCGGCACCACCACGGTCTGGTCGAGGGCCGAGAGCAGGATGCAGAGCCCGATACCGAGGATGACCCGGCGGATCTGCTCGTGGCTGAATTGCGGCAGCCCGTCGCGCAACGGCGCGGCCGAGGGGGGCCGGGTCGCCGGGCGGGCGGAGACCAGGATCACGGAGGAGGCTGGGGGCATGACGCTACAGGCGATACCATAAGGTGCGTTAGGATTTCTCAAATAGGCCCGAAGCCCCGTGCGCGCCAGCTCTTTGCTGCGATGCACAAAAATCTGATCATCGCCGCCCCGCCGCCCCGCGGCCTTGCCGCGGTCCCGGCGGAGCGGGGTCATCTTGTCGCCATGCCCTGCTGTCTCCTGTTAATCGGCTGCTGCGAGACTGCGTTAGGCGGATGACAGAGAAGACGCGGATCACCGAAGGGCTTCCCTACCCGCTCGGGGCGACCTGGGATGGGCTGGGGGTGAACTTCGCGCTGTTTTCCGCCCACGCCAGCAAGGTGGAGCTCTGCCTGTTCGACGAGCGCGGCGAGCGCGAGCTCGAGCGGATCGAGCTCGCCGAGTTCACCGACGAGGTCTGGCACGCCTACCTGCCGGATGCCCGGCCCGGCACCTCCTACGGCTATCGCGTGCACGGCCCCTATGCGCCCGCCGAGGGGCACCGCTTCAATCCCAACAAGCTGCTGCTCGACCCCTACGCCAAGGGGCATGTCGGCGGCCTGCGCTGGGACGATGCCTGCTACGGCTACTCGGTCGGCGCCGCGGACGCGGACCTCAGCTTCGATGAGCGCGACAGCGCGCCCTTCATGCCGAAGTCCCGCGTCGTCGATCCGGCCTTCACCTGGGGGCGGGAGAAGGCGCCGCGCACCGCCTGGGACCGCACGATCCTCTACGAGCTGCACGTGGCCGGCTACACCAGGCGCCACCCCGCGGTACCCGAGCCGCTGCGCGGCAGCTTCGCCGGGCTCGGCACGAAAGAAGTGCTCGATCATATCCGCGGCCTCGGCGTCACCGCCGTCGAACTGCTGCCGGTGCAGCTGTTCGTCGATGACGCGGTGCTGCTGGCGCGGGGGCTGCGCAACTTCTGGGGCTACAACACGATCAGCTTCTTCGCCCCCGATCCGCGCTATTCCGCCTCGCTGCGCATCGCCGAGTTCAAGGAGATGGTGGCCCGGCTGCACGATGCCGGGCTCGAAGTGATCCTCGACGTCGTCTACAACCACACCGCCGAGGGCAACGAACGCGGCGCCACGCTCTGCTTCCGCGGCATCGACAATGCCTCGTACTACCGGCTGCTGCCGGACAGGCGCTACTACATCAACGACACCGGCACCGGAAACACGCTGAACCTGTCGCACCCGCGCGTGCTGCAGATGGTGACGGACAGCCTGCGCTACTGGGTGCAGGAGATGCACATCGACGGCTTCCGCTTCGACCTCGCGACCATCCTGGCGCGCGAGCCGCACGGCTTTGACGAGGGCGGCGGCTTCCTGGACAGTTGCCGCCAGGACCCCGTGCTGTCGGCGGTGAAACTGATCGCCGAGCCCTGGGATCTCGGGCCGGGCGGCTACCAGGTCGGCGGCTTCCCGCCGGGCTGGGCGGAGTGGAACGACCGGTTCCGCGACGCCACCCGCAGTTTTTGGCGCGGCGACGGCGCCGCCTCGGAACTCGCCGCCCGGCTCTGCGCCTCTGGCGACATGTTCAACCGCCGCGGCCGAAAACCCTGGGCCAGCGTGAACTTCGTCACCGCCCACGACGGCTTCACCCTTGCCGACGTCGTCAGCTACGAGCACAGGCACAACGAGGCGAACGGCGAGGCCAACCGCGACGGCCATCCCGACAACCGCAGCTGGAATTGCGGCGTCGAGGGACCGAGCGGCGATCCCGCCGTCAACGCGCTGCGCGACCGGCAGAGGCGCAACATGCTCGCCACCTTGCTGCTCGCGCAGGGCACGCCGATGCTGCTGGCGGGCGACGAGTTCGGCCGCACCCAGCGCGGCAACAACAACGCCTACTGCCAGGACAATGAGGTGAGCTGGGTCGACTGGAGCGTGGGCGAGGAGGGCACGGCGCTGGCGGCGTTCCTTCGCCGGCTGATCCGGCTGCGCCAGGAGTATCCGGTCCTGCGCCGGCGCCGCTTCCTGATGGGCACCGCGATGGGAGACATCAAGGACGTCTGCTGGATCGGCGCATCCGGCGCGGAGATGCGGCCGGAGGACTGGAAGCAGCCCGGCCTGCGCTGCTTCGGCATGCTGGTGGACGGACGCGCGCCGGTTAGCGGCCTGCGCCGCCCGGCGCAGGATAAGAGCCTGCTGATCGTGCTGAACGCGGCTGCGGAGATCATCCCTGTCACGCTACCGGCGGTCCCGGGCGGCGATCGCTGGCGCGCGGTCCTCGACACCAGCGAGCCCGTTGGGCGGGCACACGAACACCCGCCCGGCGCCCGCTTCGAGATGAGCGCCCGCTCGCTCACGCTGTTCGCAGCAGCGTCCTGAACCGCCGACAACGCCTGCCCGCCGCGGCCTCCGAGCGTTGCGGCGCGCACCGGCGCCGATGAAACAAGCGCCTGAAGCAGGGGGTGAGCGCGAGACAACGCATCCCGCTCTGGGGTACCCCCGGCAACGAGCACCGCTCTTCTCCGATAGAACCCGCCCGCGCAGCTTGCGCCGGCTGCTTTCAGCTTCGCGAGTTTGGCGCAATCATGCCGCATGGGCGCGGCGGATGGAGGCGATGCGGAAGTAGCCGTAGACGGCTTCGGGGTCAGTGCCGGCTCTCCCTTCGCGGGGGCAGCCGATCTGAAAGAACGCATCGTTTCAGCCTATCGGAAAGCCGTCGAAACGCCTCTGGGATCGCCGGAATCCATGTGGTTGGCCGGAGCCCTTTTTGAGCTGAAGCGCGATGTACATGAGCGTTTGACCAGCAATGATCCGGATGCGGTTCGCCGACTGCTGGCTGATCCCGGCAGCAGCGATCTGCTGTACGGCTTTGAAGACAACGCGAAAAGCCTTCCCCGTCCGCTTGACCGCACAGCCAGGCTGTCGTTGGTGCTGGGCGGCTGGGACCAGCTTCTACTCTTGGCCGAGGCCATCGGTGTCGCTCGTATCCGAACGGTGGATGCCAGCCGGGATACCCCGTCGGAGGGCGAAGCGCTGCTGGAGCGCCTCGATGCGGCGTTCGGATTCAGGCTCGAGTTCCCAAACCCTTATCCCGGCGAGGCCGGTCTGGAC